>VBDV01000002.1 GCA_005882765.1 Chloroflexota bacterium
CGCTCGTCGCGCGTGAGCTCGGGGTGAAAGCTCGTGGCGAGTAGGCGGCCCTGCTGCGCGGCGACGACCGTACCGTCGCCAAGACGCGCGAGGACATCGACGCCGGGGCCGACGCGGCTGATCCGCGGCGCGCGAATGAACACCGCGTGGAACGGTGCCTCGCCGAGAGCCTTCACGTCGAGGTCCGCCTCGAACGAATCGAGTTGACGCCCGAACGCGTTCCGCTCGACAGTCATATCCATGAGACCCGCGAGCGGGTGCGGGTGGCCGGGCACCTCTTTCGCGATGAAGATCGCGCCCGCGCACGTGCCCCACACGGGCATGCCTTCGGCGACGCGGTCCTTGAGCTTGTCGATGATCCCGTACTGGCTCGCGAGCTTGCCGATCGTCGTGCTTTCGCCACCCGGGATGATCAGCGCGTCGATCTCGTCGAGCTGCTCAGGCCTCCGGACATCGACGCCTTCGACGCCGAGGCGATCGAGCGTGGCGAGATGTTCCGCGAAGTCGCCCTGAAGACCGAGGACGCCGGCGCGCGCGGTCAGCGGGCGGCGGTCACCAACCGCGGACTGCAAGTCGTTCTTGCGCCGGAATCGACTCGAGCGAAAGTCCCCGCATGGCCTCGCCGAGTCCGCGCGACACCTCGGCAACGAGCTTGGCATCGCGGAAATGCGTCGTCGCTTCGACGATCGCCTTCGCGCGCCGTGCGGGATCAGCCGACTTGAAAATGCCGGAGCCGACGAAGTTTCCTTCCGCCCCGAGCTGCATCATGAGCGCCGCGTCGGCGGGCGTCGCGATGCCGCCGGCGCAGAAGAGCACGACCGGGAGCTTGCCGTCCTTCGCTACCTGGCGCACGAGCTCCACCGGGACGCGGTACTCCTCGGCCTTCTTCTCTTGCGCGTCCGGTCCAAGCTCGGTGAGCTGGCTGATCGCGTCGGTGATCGCACGGATATGTGTGACCGCCTCGACGATGTTCCCGGTGCCCGCCTCGCCTTTGCTGCGAATCATCGCCGCGCCCTCGTTGATGCGCCGCAGCGCCTCGCCGAGATCGCGAGCCCCACACACGAACGGGACCTTGAAGGCGTGCTTGTCGATGTGGAATTTGAGGTCCGCCGGAGTCAGGACCTCGCTCTCGTCGACGTAATCGACGCCGATCGCCTCGAGGACCTGCGCTTCGACGAAGTGGCCGATGCGTGCCTTCGCCATGACCGGGATCGTGACCGCCTCCATGATCGAGTGGATCATCTCGGGATCGCTCATCCGGGCGACACCACCGGCCGCGCGGATGTCGGCTGGAACGCGCTCGAGCGCCATGACCGCAACGGCGCCGGCTTCCTCGGCGATCTTGGCGTGCTCCGCAGTGACGACGTCCATGATCACGCCGCCTTTGAGCATCTGGGCGAGGCCTGTTTTCAGGGTCCAGGTGCTCTTGGAGCCGTTCTTCTCGGGAGTCGACTGAGAGGCCATCGGAACGTCAATCGTACCGCTCAGACCCTAGAATCGGAACATGGGCGTAGTCGACGCGAATGTGCTGGTCTTAAATCTCGACTTTCAGCCGCTCAACGTGTGCAACGTGCGACGGGCGGTGGTCCTCCTTACCAAGGAGAAGGCGAGCGTCGTCGAGCAGAACGGACACCTCGTGACGAGCGAGCGGCTCTCATTCCCGTCGCCGTCGGTGATCCGTCTCGCGTACCACGTGAAGCGTCCGCGCCCGGTCGTGAAGATGACGCGCAAGGAAGTCCTCGTCCGCGACGACCACACCTGCCAGTACTGCGGACGGCGCGGCCACGACCTGACGCTCGATCATGTGATCCCGCGGCACCGTGGGGGTCAGCACGTGTGGGAGAACGTCGTGGCCGCCTGCAAGTCGTGCAATCACCGAAAGGGTGGACGCACGCTCGCCGAGTCGCGGATGACGCTCCTTCGCCTGCCCGTGCGGCCGCCAGCCACGCCGCAGTACCTCTATGCCTCCTATGTGCGCGCGGGGGAACGAACATGGTCGAAGTTCATCGGCCTGGACGAAAGCGCCGTCGCGTCCTAGCACGCGGCTTGCCTCCGAGCGCTTCGCGATGAAGCTCCTCTTCACAAAGCGCGCGTACGCGCGCGTCGGCGGATCCGAAAGCCTTGCGTACCAGTTCGCGACGCGACTCGGCGCCCGCGGGCATGACGTGCGCGTGGTCTGCGCGCAGGCGTTCGACGATCGCCGCGTCTTCACAAGCGAAAAGGTGGAGGTCGTGCAGGTCAAGCCCCGCGGCGGCTTTCTCGGGGTCGTCGCCGACGCGTCCACGCTCGTCGACCTCATGCGTACCGACGTCCTCGAGTGGTACGCCGAGGATCGCGACCTCATCCACAACATCGGCCGCGAGTACTTGGATAGCTCTCTCGAGGTCGCGGAGACGCTTGGGACTCCGATCGTCCTGACCCCATTGGCGCACCTGGGGCAATTCCACGGCGGGGACACGCCGAGCGACTTCGCGCGCTATCGCCGCGCCGACGCGATCACCACGATGACCGACTGGGAAAAGGGCTGGTTCGCGAGCGAGGGAGTCGACGCGGAGAGGATCGTCACCACGGGCATGGGGCCGAACGCGGTGCGTTCGCGCGATGGTCTCGCCTTCCGAGCCGCGCACGGCATTCCGGCGGACGCTCCGCTCGTCCTCTACATCGGACGCAAGGAGCGGTACAAGGGATACATCCACCTCCTCGATGCCGCGGAGGTGGTCTGGCGGCGGCACCCCGACACCCGTTTCGTATTCATCGGTATCCCCGGGTTTTACTCCAGCTTCGTCGACGAGTTCGCGCGCTACGCGGACGAGCGCATTGTCGACATCGAGCGAGCCAGCGGGGCTGAGAAATCCGCCGCGCTTGACGCATGCGACGTCTTCGCGATGCCCTCGGTGCACGAGACCTTCGGCATCGGCTACCTCGAGGCATGGCTGCACGAGCGTCCCGTCGTCGGCGGTGACATCCCGCCGCTCCGCGAGGTGATCGCCGACGGCGTCGACGGCTTCTGCGTCCGCCAACGTGCCGGCGACGTGGCCAGCGCTATCCAGCGGCTCCTCGACGATCCCGGGCTTCGCTCATCGATGGGACGAGCGGGAGCCCTGAAGCTGCGGGAAAAGTGGGATTGGGAACGCGTCATCGACCGCGTCGAGGAGGCGTACGCCCGAGCGCTCGCTCACGCCCACGCTGACGTCGGCGAGGCGCTCGCCTAGATTTCGCGACGCCATGCGCGTCGTAATCGCGAAGAAGCTCCTATCGACCGTCGGCGGCTCCGAAGCCCAGGCGCGCGCCCTGGCGCGCGCGCTCGCGAAGCGCCATCACGACGTGACGCTCGTCGGCCTTCGCCCCGCGTGGCGCCGACCGGGCATACCGCTCGACGTCTATGCGGCCCCGCCCGGCCCGGTCGAGCTCCGGCACGATGGCGTGCGTTTCCTCTTTCTGCCGGTTCGCTTCGGACGGGTTGGCGCGGCACTGGATGGGATCCTCCCGACGTCGCTCGTGAGCGGCACCGCGCTCGAGCACGCGATCTCAGGGGCGCAGGTCGTCCATTCGATCGCGCGCGAGTGGTCCGGATCGCTCGAACGAGCGGCGCGCAACAGCGGTGCGGCCTTCGTCGAGACGCCGCTCGTGCATCCAGGTCAGCGCTTCTCGGGTACGTCTGCGGGCGACATCGCACGCTACCGGCGTGACGACGCGGTCATCGCGCTCACGAAGTGGGAGTCCGAGTGGTACGCCTCTCGTCGCGTGCGCCACGTCCATGTCGCGGGCGTGGGTCCGATCATCGACTGGCTGCCCGAGGTTCCGATGGATCCGGCCACGGTGCTCTTCGTCGGACGCAAAGAGCGCTACAAGGGGTATCACGCGCTGCGCGACGCCGCCAAGATCGTGTGGCGGTCCCGCCCCGAGGCACGGTTCGTCGCGATCGGACAGGATGCGTGGACGGCGCGCTTCGAGCGCCGCTTCAAGGACGAGCGCTGGGTCGACCGGGGAATCGTGAGCGAGGCGGACAAGGCCGAGGCGTACGCGCGCGCCACGATCTTCGCGATGCCGTCGGTGCACGAGACGTTCGGGCACACCTACCTCGAGGCCTGGTACGCGTGGCGGCCGGTGATCGCCGGCGACATCCCGCCGGTCCGCGAGGTGGTGCGCGATGGGATCGACGGCCTGGTCGTCGCGCAGGAGCCGGACGCGATCGCCCGCGCGATCCTCACCCTGCTCGGCGACACGACCCGTGCTCGCCGCATGGGCGAGTCCGGCCGTTTCCGGCTGCAGGAGCGGTGGACCTGGGACCTCGTCGCTGAGCGGACCGAACGCGCGTACGAAGCGGCGCGCGAGCAGGCCGCTAGCCGATAGCGTCCAGGATCCGCCGAGTGGCGGCGGGAAGATCCGGTGCGAGGCGATAGAACGACCAGATCCCGCGCTTGGTCACGTCCACGAGCCCGGCCTCGCGAAGCTTGGCCATGTGATGCGAAACGGTCGGCTGCGAGATGTCGAAGGTCGCCGTGAAGTCGCAGATGCAGACCGGCTCCTTGGCATCGCGGAGGCTCAGCGCCATCTGGAGCCGCGTAGGGTCCGCGAGGGCCTTCAGGATCTCGGTCGTCTGTTCGATCTTCTCCGGGCGCGCCTTCAGCGTCGGCGGGCAGCAGACGCCCCGCTCGCGCTCGGGGAGCACCATGAGCTTTTCCACGGGATCGAGTCTCGCAGACCCATTGACGAACGTCAATGGATTAGCTAGCGTCGCATCGACGCTCATCTATGCGTCGGAGGTGCCGGTGTGAGTGACATTCAGGAAGCCGTTCGCGAGCGGTACGCTGCAAAGGCGCTGCAGATGGCGTCGCCGGGCGTCACCGGGCGACTCGGTCTCGCGTGCACCCTCAGCACGGCCGACCTTGCAACGCGGGTCGCGGAGTGGAAGGCGATCGACGGGCTAGCCCTGATCGGCCGGGACGAAGCCGGCGGATCGGTGACGTCCACCTACCGCGCATCGCCCGAGACGCGCGCT
>VBDV01000003.1 GCA_005882765.1 Chloroflexota bacterium
CTAGAATCCCCTTACTTCGTGAGTGTCCTAACCATTCCTATGAACGACCTCTTGAACACGCTTGCCCGAGAGCAGCTGAAGGCCGATCTGCCCGAGATCCGGCCCGGAGACACCGTGCGCGTCAGCGTGCGGGTCGTCGAAGGGAACCGCGAGCGCCTTCAGAACTTCGAGGGGACCGTGCTCCGCGTGCGTAACGGCGGCGTCGACAAGCAGATCACCGTCCGCCGGATCGCGAGCGGCGTCGGCGTCGAGCGCACCTTTATGGTGCATTCGCCCCGCGTCGAGAAGATCGAGCTCATCCGGCACGGCCACGCACGCCGGGCCGCGCTCTACTTCCTCCGCGAGCGCGTGGGTAAAGCCGCCACTCTGCGCGAAAAGCGCCGATGACTTGACCGGCGCATAGCCGGTACCCGACCCTAGTCCGTCGATGCCCTCCCTGAATAACGAGAAGCGCCTATGGGCGCAAGGGCTCCTGCGTGTGGTCGGCGTCGATGAAGTCGGCATGGCGGCGCTCGCTGGTCCCGTCGTCGCGGCCGCGTGTCTCGTGACGCCGGACACGCGCCTCATCCGCAAGGTGAACGATTCGAAAGTCCTCACGCGTCTTCAGCGCGAAGGCCTTCTCGATTCGATCCGCGGCCGAGTCGTGAAGGTGGGCATCGGCGCGGCTTCGCTCGCCGAGATCCACCGCCTCAACATCTATCACGCGAGTCATGTCGCGATGCTGCGCGCGTTGCGACAGATCGGCGAGTACGACTGGGTCCTCGTCGACGGGCGGCGCATCCTCGATCCGGCGTTCGCGCCGGGCAGGCACAGCGAGATCGTGAGGGGCGACGCGAAGTCGTTCTCGATCGCGGCGGCGTCCATCGTCGCGAAGGTCACTCGGGACCGCCTCATGGCGAAGCTCGCGACGAAGTACCCCGGATACGGCTGGGAGCACAACTGCGGCTACCCGACCATCGATCACCGCAAGGCGCTCCGCGAGCTCGGTGTGACGCCGTTCCACCGTCAGGATTTCGGCACCGTGCGGATGATGTTGTCGACCGAACAGCAGATTCCCCTCGAGCTCGAGGCTGCCGGAGTGTCACCGAGTTGACGTTCTGCGCCTGATTCGCTCGGCTAAGGTTCGCGAGCCGTGAAGACCTCTTCGAAGACCGTCATTCGTGCCGCCACGCCCGCCGACTACCCGGTGCTGGTCGCATTGAACAAGGCGTCCTATCCCGACTACGGCGAGACCGAAGAGGAGTGGCGTCACTGGGACGACACCTGGGACCACAAGAAGTACTTCAAGTCACGGGTCGTCGCCGAGGATGGCGGACGCGTCGTTGGTTTCGGCCTGGTGAATCACATGCGTTGGGCGTTCGTGCCGACGAAGTACCGGATCGACATCACCGTGCACCCGGGCCACCGGGAGCGCGGTCATGGCTCCGCTCTCTACGACGCGCTCCTCGACAAGGTCCGCGAGCGCTCGGGGAAAGCCGTTGCCGCAGCGGTGAAGGAGTCGATGGTCGGCGGCGTGCGCTTCCTCACCAAGCGCGGCTTCCGCGAGGTCAAACGCGACTGGGAGTCACGCCTCTTCGTCGAAGGCTTCGACTTCGCGCGTTTCGCGACGGCCGAGGCCCGCGTGGCCAAACAGGGCATTCGGATCGTCACCCTCGCCGATGAGATGCAACGGGACAGCTCCGCTCTCCAGAAAGCGTTCGAGCTGACCGAGGACTGCCGTATGGACATCCCGAGCGTCGACCCGCCGACGCGCCACACATTCGAGGAATTCCGGATTGAAGACATCGATGCGCCCGGTGCGCTTCTCGATGCGTTCTTCGTGGCGATCGACAAAGATGGGCGCTACCTCGGCGTCTCGAACTTGTTCCGGTCGCTCGACGATCCGGCGTTCCTGTGGCAGGGGATCACCGGGGTCCGCCGCGAAGCGCGGGGCAAAGGCATCGCCATGGCTCTCAAGCTCCGGACGGTGCGGTACGCGATCGACAAGGGCGTCGAGCACATCAAGACCTGGAACGACGTTCACAACCGTCCGATGCTCGCGATCAATGAAGCCATGGGCTTTGCCAAACAGCCCGCCTGGATCTCGTACGAGAAGGACCTCTAGCCCGTTAACGGAGCGATGACGATCCGAGCGTTGCGGGTGGCGCTGCTTGCGCCGCTGATTCTGGTGTCGCTCCTGACCCAGCCGGCAGCCGCCGCGCCGGGGTTCCACGCGGCCTGGGTCGATCAATCCCCCTGGCCGACGCTCCGTCCCGGATCGACGGTGTCGTACACGATCCATTTCCGGAACACGGGCGACACGACCTGGAACCGCGGGAGTCCCCTCCGTCAGGTGAACCTCGCGGTGGGCGGCGACTCGACGGCCCTCGCGGACGCCGGCATGGCCGTCGGATGGCTGAGCGCGAATCGCGTCGCCACGACGAGCGAGATCAGCGTCGCGCCGAACGCGATCGCGACTTTCACGTTCACGTTGCGCGCGCCGTCGACCCCGGGCACCTATCGGCTGCCACTCCACCCCGTGCTCGAAGGGGTGCAGCACCTCGAGGATGAGGGCGTCTTCGTCCTCGTGGTGAGTGACCCTGGATTTCACAGCGCCTGGGTGAGCCAGTCGCCGTACCCGACCCTCCAGCCCGGCCAGGTGAGCACCCCGCTCAGCATCGTCTTCCGCAACACGGGCACGCAGACCTGGACCAAGGGCGTGCTTGGGCTGGAGGCGCGTCTGGGCATCAATCAGGACGACGCGCAATGGGCGCCGCTGGGTGTGAACTGGATGTCGGTCAATCGCGTCGCGGCGCAGACCGAGGTGAGCGTGGCGCCGGGCGCGAACGCCACGTTCACCTTCCAGGTCCGCGCGCCGCAGATCGCGGGTACCTATTCATTGCACCTCCGACCGGTGATCGATGGGACCGCCTGGATGGAGGATCAAGGCGTCTTCCTCACCATCACCGTGCCGCTGGCGGCGGGCACCGTGCCGCGACTGGCCGCGACGACCATTCGATCCGGGCTCGCGATCCCGTGGGACCTGGCTTTCGCGCCCGATGGGCGGATGTTCGTGACCGAGCGTGTCGGGAACATCCTCATCTACGCGAGCGCCGCGCCGAACGCCCCGCAGCTGGCCAACGTCTTCCCGGTCCCGAACATCAACGCGTCGGGCGAGTCCGGACTCATGAGCATCGAGCTCGACCCGGCGTTCGCGACCAACAACCTGCTCTACGTTTGCGTGTCCGTGAACGACGGCGGCCTGTGGCTCAACCAGGTGCAGCGCTTCCGGATGAGCGGCAACACACCGGTCTTCGATCGCTACGTGATCCGCTCGGGCATGCGCGCGAACAGCAATCACGACGGTTGCCGGATCCGCTTCGGCCCCGACGGAAAGCTCTGGGTCACGATGGGCGACGCTGGAGACACGGCGAACGGGCAGAACCCGAACGTGCTGAACGGAAAAGTCCTCCGCGTGGAGGCCGACGGAAGCATCCCGGCGGATAACCCGATCATGCCCGGCGCCGCCGCACGGACGGCCGTGTACACGATGGGGAATCGAAACCCCCAGGGCCTGACGTTCGAGCCCGGGACCGCTCGCGTCATCGAGGTCGAGCACGGCGACGACACGCACGACGAGATCAACATCCTCCGCGCGGGTGCGAACTATGGGTACCCGGTCTGCCGCGGGCCGTGCGGCGACCCGCGCTTTGTCGATCCAGCGTGGTCCTCGGGCAACGTCACGCTCGCGACGAGCGGCGCCGACTTCGCTCGCGGTGTTCAGTGGGGCGCCTACGACGGCTCGCTCTTCGTCGCGACCCTCAAAGAAACCGACCTGCGCCGCTTCACGCTCGCCGGCTCGGTTGCCACTCAACAGAACATCTTCTTTAACGGGACGTACGGCCGCCTCCGCACCGCTCGACAGGGCCCCGACGGGTCGCTCTACCTGACGACCAGCAACGGGTCGGGAGACCAGGTCATCCGCATCACACCGACGCAATGACGCGCCGATCTTCATCGCGTGGATCGGCATTCCCTGGGGCTCGCCGGCGAGCGCGCGGCTGAGGCGGAGCTCGCCCGATCGGGCATGCGCGTCGTCGCCCGCAACCAGCGCACGCGATTTGGCGAGATCGACCTGGTCTGTCGCGACCGCGATGGCTACGTGTTCGTCGAGGTGAAGACGCGGAGCGCCGGATCGTTCGTGGCCGCGGCCGAGGCCGTCGACCGCCGCAAGCTCGGCCGCCTCGCGCGACTCGCCGCCGGGTGGCTCGCCATGCGCGGCGAGCGCGACGCGAGGTGGAGGGTCGTCGTCGCGGCGCTCACCGTCGGGGTCGACGGCACGCGCGTGGAGCTCATCGAGGCTTCGTAGAATCAGCGGAATGGCCACGATCGCTCTGCCGCTCCGCCGCGTCGCCATCGCGCGGACGAGCACCGCGGTCCCGCTCATCATCGGGCTGACTGGGACGCTCCTCAGCTGGTTCGGTTCGGGCTGGGACGTGTCGTGGCACCGGATTTTCGGGCGGGACACGTTTTGGAGCACCCCACACCTTTTCATCTACGTCGGTGTGGCGCTCTGGGGCATGGCGGCGCTCGTCGCGACGGCCACCGCCATGGCCGGTCGTCCGATCCGCGGCCGGCCATTCGTACTCGGGCCGCTGCGCGCCGAGCTCGGCCTCGCGCTCATCGGCGTCGGCGCGCTCGTCACGATCCTGGCCGGTCCCTTCGACAACCTCTGGCATTCGGTGTTCGGCCGCGACGTCGATATCTGGAGCCCGCCGCACATCGCCGGAATCGTTGGTGGCGCGATCGGACTCCTCGGCTGGCTGGCGGCGACCGCGCCCGGCGTGTTTCCGATCGACGAACGCATGAGACGGCTGCTGCGTCTGTTCACGCTCGGCAATCTCATCGCGATCAGCGTCTTCGCTCTGAACTTCTACTACATCACCTCGGTGACGCGCGAAGCGTTCTTCTACCCGCTGCTCGTCTCGGCACTAGTGCCGGCGACGCTGGCGATCGCGACCGTTGCAATTCCCGGCCGGTGGGCCGCGACCTCGGCCGCGCTCGCGTACACGATCATCGCGCTTCTCGGTTACGGGATGCTCGCCGGAAGCGGCTGGCGCCCGCCGGCGTTTCCGCCGCTCGTCATCGCCGGCGCGATCGCCATCGATCTCCTGCGCGCGCGTGCCGGCCGGCCGGCTCACCGGCTCGCGCTGGGCCTCGCGTTCACGGTCGCGTTTGTCGCCGCGGAGCTCATGCGAATGCTGGTGTTCGCGCCGCCGGTTCCGAGCAGCGCGCTCGGCGGCGTCGAGCCGCGCCTCACCGCGCTCTACTTCCAGTACTACGAGCAGACCGTCGCGCGACCGTGGCTTTCACTCTGGCCGCTGGCGGCAGTCCTCCTCGGAGCGCCACTCGCGGCGGCGAGCTGGATCGCGGGAAAGCGCATTGCGGCGGCGCTAGCGGACGATCTCCACTCCGAGGCCTTCGCTCACTCGTAGCGACGCCGACCGCGGGACGCGTGCGATCCGCAGCCGAGCGCCGTGTGGCATCCGCACCTCCTGCCAGCCGGCTCCTTCCGCGCGAAGCAAGTCATCCCAAAGGACCACCTCGACATCGGTATCCGCGCACGGCCGGTGCTGCGTGACCTTGCCGCACGCGAGCGGGAGCGTGAAATCCGACGACGCTGCCGGGTCGTATCGGAACACCGGCGCGGTATGGACATAGTGGTCGACCAAAACGCCGTCGTACGCGGTCACGACCTGGGTGGACTCCGACGCGAAGGAGGCAAGGTACGCGACCTTCTCGTCGATCCCGCGGTCGTGCCGCGCGATGTCCCGCGCCGAGATCGGCGTATCGCTCAACAAGAAGATGGTCGCGTTGCCGAGGACCGTCGCGGCGACGATCCACTTGAACGTGCGCGGCATGCGCATGCCTTTCGCGAGTGCGATCGCGCCGCGCGCCGCCAGGATCGCGAGCCCCGGCAGCACGCTGAAGATGTAGCCGTACTCGCCGACGTGAATGAACACATAGAAGGCAAGGGGGGTAAGCACCCAGAGCGCGATGAACGCGGTTCGCACGCGATCACGGAGCTCGATGCGGCGCGCTTCCGCCGAGATGACGGCCACAGCAACGAGCGGGATGAGGAAGTAAAGCCCGCGCCCGAGGAAGCGCCCGAGCTCGTACAGATTGCGATAGATCGCGATAGGCCCATTCCCGAGCACGCTGTAGCGATCGTCGACGAATTTGCTCTGGACCTGGACCGCTTCGAGGAAGCGTGCGAGGCCGCCGTCCGCATAGGCGCTCGCGAAGACCCAGACGCCGACGAGCGCCGCGACGATCGCCGCGGAGGCGCCCGCGGTCGGCAGGGTCGCGCGCGTCGCCGCGAAAAGCCAGAGCGGCGCGAGGAAGATCGCGAGATCCGATCGAAAGCCGATCGCGACTCCCCACACGGCGGACGCCAAGAGGAGCCGCATCCCGCGACCGGAAGAGGTCTGGGCGGGCTCGAGCGCGCGCCAGAAGAGGAGCGCGCAGATCGTTGTGAGCGCAGCGAGGAGCGTGTACGGGTACGCGACGCCGCCGTACGCCCAGAAGGTGACCGCGGTCAGGACGAAGACCGCTGAGACGCGCGCGGTGCGCTCGTCGTACAGACGCGCCGCCAGCAGATAGACGAGGACGATCGTCGCGGCGCCCGCGAGCGCGCTCACGATCGTCATCGCGCGGTTTGGGTCGTGCGTCACGAGGTCGATCGCTCGCAGCACGAGCACGTACCAGAGGTAGCCGGGCGGCTGAGGGCGCTGATCGAAGGGATCGAACAGCTCCATCCCTCGCGCATACAGGACGGAGTCGGGCGCGTACAGATTGGTCGTGGCGAAGGGAAGACGCGTGAGGAGCGCGAGCCCGAACAACGCGAGGGCCACCCGCCAGCTCAACGCGGCCTAGTTTGCCGGACTGGATGGGACTCCGGTACCGGCCGATCGTCCCATCCCGGTAAAAGCGCCGCCGCCGCAGCCTGTGCCGTCATCGCGATCACCGCGCCGGACCGGCCAGCGACCGCGCGCTCCGTCGCGCGCGTGACCGCGTGCGCACTCTGGGGTCTCGAGACCGCTGTCGTCACGGTCGAGGTCGACGTCGCGAACGGCCTGCCGGCCCTCGTCGTGGTCGGGCTACCGGACGCGGCGGTGCAGGAAGCACGCGAGCGCGTTCGCGCCGCGGTGCGGAACTCCGGGTTCGAGTTCCCGCTCCGTCGAGTTACCGTGAACCTCGCGCCGGCGGAGCGCCGCAAGGAAGGAACCGGGTTCGAGCTCGCGATCTCCCTGGGAATCCTCCGCGCGAGCGGGCAGCTGCGCGTCGACGTGACGGCTCTGTGTCTCGGGGAGCTCGCGCTCGATGGAGCGCTGCGCCCGATACGCGGGACGATGCCGCGCGTGCGTCACGCTGCGACGCACGGCGTCCGCGAAGTTTTTGCTGCGAGCGCGAACGCGGGCGAGGCCGCCGCGTGCGGGGTCGAGGCGTTCGGCTTCGCGTCGCTTCGCGGGGTCGTCGATCACCTGGAAGGCCGCGTGCGCGTGGCATCGACGCCGGTGCCCCCGCGAGCCGCGGCGCC
>VBDV01000004.1 GCA_005882765.1 Chloroflexota bacterium
AGCCCACCAGATCAGTGGACCAAGTGAGCTTCGATCCGTCGGCACTTTGCCGACGAGATCGACGAACCCGGACTCTGCCCACGAGCACGCGCATCTTTTCACGCGCGCGCTCGGTCTCGCCCATTTCGACGTGGTGCTGAAGCGCGATCACAGCGCACGTGAACTCATGGCGAACAATCCGTCTGCGCAGCTGCGACAGCGCGCGTCGAAGGGATCGAATGCATCGGCGCCGACGGAGCGAACCTCTAGCTGTAGCGAATGCCTTTCGCTTCGATCCATCCGTCCTCGTGCGTGTGAGCCGGGTCGTGATGGGTGAAGTGGACGAGTCCGCCTTGGTCGTTCCAGACGTACTCGCCGTGGATGGTGAGCTCGTCGCCCGTCGCGACCGGGACGCGCTTGCCGATGTCGACGTTGTTGTCGATCAGCAGCGTCTGCGTCGACCCACCGACCCGCACGATGAAGCGCTGATGCGTGCCCGACGGCCCGGTGTCGTCGGCGAGGATGCGGGTGACCGTGCCTTGCGCGGTGACCTCGACGCCCGAGAGGTGCTGGGCGTAAGCGCGCTCCACGGCGGCGTTCCCGGTGACGGCCGCGCCACAGCTCGCTGCGAGCGCGGCGCTGAAAAGGAGAGCGCGAAGGACTACGAGCGCGGGGCCGCTCAGTGTTCGAAGGCGTTGAGAAAGAGACCGGCGCCGACGAGGAGTGCGAGCGCGATCACCACGACGATCGCCATGCGCCGGAAGTCTTTGGTGACGTACCCGCGCTCCCACGCCGCCGCTCGCTCCAGGCCTTGCGACGGCGCGCCCACGGCGCGCGAGGTTCCGGTGCGCGATCCATACCGCGTCGGCCGGCTGGTCCCGGCTGGACGTGACTGCTGCTGCTCGCGCTCTGGTGCCGGCGGACGCGCCGCCGACGCCCGACGGGATGCCTCGACCGCCCGGCGGGAGCGCGCGCGTACGCGGTGCTTTTTTGCCACGGGAGGACGAGGATAGCCGACCCCGTATGCTCCGCCGCGAATGCCCCTCGATGCCCAGGCCCTCTCCACGCTCGTCCTCGTCCTGGCCGTCGCCGTCGTCGTGCTCCTGCTTTGGGTTGGGTGGCTGCAGCGATCCGACGCCCAGCTGCGCCGGCGGCTGCGCCGTCTCTTCGGCGAGGGTGAAGGCCTAGGGCTCGACGAGCTCCTCGACCGGCAGTTCCGCCGTCTCGATACGGTCGCCGAGCGGGTGGAGGCGCTGAATCGGCTCCACCACGAGCTCGAGGGACTCGCCCAGCACAGCATCCAAAAGGTCGGAGTGGTGCGCTTCAACCCTTTTGCCGACACGGGTGGAGACCAGTCCTTCGCGGTCGCTCTCCTTGACGCCGAAGGGAACGGCGTCGTGCTCTCGAGCCTTCACGGGCGCGCCGATACGCGCATCTTCGCCAAGGCGGTGCAGGCTGGACGATCGAAACACGCGCTGTCGGACGAAGAGCAGGACGCGATCCGCAAGGCGCTGTCCCCGGCTGGCGCGTGACCGGCGCGGTCAAACAGGCGGAGGAGCGCGCTCTCGCCATCGTCAATCCTGTCGCGGGAAACGGTGCCGGGGCGCGTATCGCGTCTCGGATCGCGGGTGAGTTCCGCGGTCAGGGGATGCGCGTCGATGTCATCCAGACCCCGGCACCGGACGAAGCGGCCCGACTCGCGCGTGAAGGCGCGGCGGACGGTTATCGCGTGATCATCGCGGCGGGTGGCGACGGCACCGCGAACGAGATCGCGAACGGCATCGCCGGCAGCGATGCCGCGCTCGCGCTCTACCCGATCGGCTCGGGGAACGATTTCGCGCGCGCGCTCGGTTACCCGCGGCGACGACGCGACGTTCCCCGCTTCGTCCGGGCGGCACAGCGGCGAACGATCGATGTCGGCGAGGTGAACGGGCGCGTGTTCGTGAACTCGGCCGGCGTCGGCATCGACGGCCACGTCGCGCAGCGCATCGCGGCCACCTCCCGTCTGGCGGGCAAGACGTTTGGGTACCTCGCGGGCTCGCTTATTGGGATCGCCACCTACCGGCCGGAGCCGATGCGCGTTCTCGTCGATGGCGAGCTGCACAGCGGCCGCTTTCTCACGGTCGTCGCGGCCAACGGCACGCACTTCGGATCGGGCATGCACGTCGCGCCGCAGGCGTCGCTCGACGACGGTCAGCTCGACGTGCTCCTCGCCGGCGACCTTTCGCGATGGTCGTCGCTCGTTGCGCTTGGCAAGCTCTATCGCGGCACGCATGTCGATGGGAAGAAGATCGTGATGAAGCGGGCGCGGGTGATCGAGATCGAGCTGCAGCGGCCAATGCGGGCGCAGCTCGATGGCGAGACGACGACCGCCGAACGATTCTCGATACGCGTGCGTCCCGGAGCGCTCGAGGTCCTGGCCCGGTGAAGCGTGCCGACCCGCGCCGCGCCCTGCCATCCGTCGACGCGATCCTTCGCGCGGGACGGCCGGCCGCGAACGAGCGCGGGCGCTTCACCCGAGCGGCGCGCGACGTGCTGACCCGCGCGCGTGCCGAGCGGACCTCTGGCGATGCGGCGACGTTCGCCGCCCAGGCGCGCGCGGCGCTTGCGGAGCGCGAGCGCCTCACGCTGCGGAGCGTCATCAACGCGACGGGAGTCGTGCTGCAGACGAACCTTGGCCGCGCGCCGCTCTCGCCACGGGCGCTCGCGGCCATTGCCGCAGCCGCCGGCGCCGTGAGCGTCGAGTACGACCTCGTCGCCGGAAAGCGCGGCGAACGGCACGGACACGCAGCTCGTCTCCTCGCCGATCTTGCATCAGCCGAGGACGCGGTCGTGGTGAACAACAACGCCGCGGCGGTCCTCCTCGCTCTCGCCGCACTCGCGTCGCGCAAGGAGGTCATCGTGGCGCGCGGCGAGCTGGTCGAGATCGGCGGCGGCTTCCGCATTCCCGATGTGCTCCGGCGATCGGGAGCGAAGCTCGTCGAGGTCGGCACGACGAACCGCACATACGCGCGCGATTACGCGGCCGCGATCAGCCAGAGGACCGGCGCGATCCTCCGCGTGCACGCGAGCAACTTCAGGATCACGGGTTTCGTCGCGCGTGCGGAGGGACGCGAGCTCGCCGCCCTCGCGCGCGAGCACAACGTCGCGTTCATCCACGACCTTGGCAGCGGCACCTTCCTCGATACGTCCCGCTTCGGACTTGGAAAGGAGCTCACGGTCGGCGACGCGATCCGTGAGGGCGCCGACGTCGTCACCTTCAGCGGTGACAAGCTCCTCGGCGGGCCGCAGGCCGGCATCGCCGTCGGAAGGGCCGAGCGCATCGCAGCGCTCCGGAGCCACCCGCTCATGCGCGCACTCCGGCCCGACAAGCTGACCATCGCGGCGCTCCTCGCGACGCTCGAGACCTATCGCGACGGAAATGCCGAGACGGAGCTTCCGGTCTGGCGGATGATCGCGGCGGCGCCGCGCGCGATCGCCGCTCGGGCGCGCTCGCTCGCGGCGGAGCTCAGCGCTGCGGGCATACCCGCCGAAACGATCGAAGTGCGCTCGACCGTGGGCGGCGGGTCGCTACCGGAGGAGACGCAGCCGTCCTTCGCCGTCGCCATCGGTGGCGCGCCGGCGACCCGCCTGGCGCAAGCGCTCCGGTCCGCGGATCCGCCGGTGGTCGCGCGCATCGTGGAGGAGCGGGTCGCACTCGACCTCCGGAGCGTCCTGCCCGAGGATGATGAGGTGCTGGCGCGCGCCGTCACCGGCGCGCTCGCAAAAGGGGGAGCAGATGGATCTTCGCGCCACCAAAACGGACCGCGCACCCGCGCCGGTCGGACCCTATAGCCAGGCGATCATCGCGGGCGATCTGGTGTTTTGCGCGGGACAGCTCGCGCTGGATGCACAGACCGGCCAGCTGGTCGGCGGCGACGACGTGCGTGCCCAGACACGACGGGTGCTCGACAACCTCGCCGCGGTCCTCGTCTCTGCCGACTCCTCGCTCGATCGCGTCACGAAGACAACCGTGTTCCTCGCGAACCTCGCCGACTTCCAGGCGATGAATGAGGTCTACGCGGAGCGGTTCGGAACTCACAAGCCGGCGCGCTCCACGGTTGGTGCGCCTCTGCTTCGCGGTGCGAAGGTCGAGATCGACTGCATCGCGGTTCGCCGTAACGCCTAGCTCCGACACCAGCGCGCGTGTCATCGCGACCGCGGGGCACGTCGACCACGGCAAGTCGACCCTGATCACCGCCCTGACCGGGATAGACCCCGATCGCCTTCGCGAGGAGCGCGAGCGCGGGATGACGATCGATCTCGGATTCGCGTGGCTGACCCTCGGGGGCGGCGGCGCTGTCGGGATCGTCGACGTGCCCGGCCACCAGGATTTCATCCGCAACATGCTGGCGGGCGTCGGTCCGGTCGACGCCGTCTTACTCGTGGTCGCGCTCGACGAGGGCGTGATGCCCCAAACCCGCGAGCACCTCGCGATTCTTGGCGTGCTTGGCGTCGACCGCGGTGTCGTCGCGCTCACGAAACGCGATCTCGTCGACGACGAGTGGGCATCGCTCGCACGCGCCGATGTGAGCGCGACGCTGCAAGGAACGCGGCTCGCATCCGCGCCGATGATCGAAGTGTCGGCGACCGCCAAGACGGGCCTGGTCGAGCTCGTCGACGCGCTCGACCGAGTTTTGGCCACCGCCCCGGCGCGTCGTGATCTCGGCCGGCCGCGCCTGGGGATCGACCGGGCCTTCACGCTCACCGGCTTCGGCACGGTCGTGACCGGAACGCTCGTCGACGGTTCGTTCGCGACCGGAGACGAGATCGAGATCCTGCCGACCGGTCGGCGCGCACGAATCCGCGGAATCCAGACCCACAAACGTTCGCTCGACGTGGCGAGCCCGGGTAGCCGAGTCGCGTTGAACCTCACCGGCGTCGAGAAAGACGAGCTCGAGCGCGGAATGGTCGTGGTCCGGCCTGGGACGCTCGCCCCGGTCTCGGTGGTGTCCGCGCGCGTCGAGGTCGTCGGCTCGGCGTCCGAAGCCATCGCCCATGACGAGGCCGTCAAGGTCCATGCGGGCACGGCCGAGGTCATGGCCCGCATCTCGCTCCTCGAGGGTGCGACGCTCGAACCCGGCGCGACCGGATGGGCACAGCTTCGGCTCGCGGAACCGCTGGCCGTCGCCGTCGGTGATCGTTTTGTGATCCGCCGGCCCTCTCCGCCGGAGACGCTCGGCGGGGGAGCGGTGGCCGACATCTCCGGCGAGCGGATGCGCCGGCGCCGCGAGGCCGTCGCCGTCCTGGAGCGGCGCAGCGCGCCCACCCCGGCGTCGCGGCTCCTCGCCGCGCTCGATGTGCC
>VBDV01000047.1 GCA_005882765.1 Chloroflexota bacterium
GCCGTGCTCCTCCCACAGGCTCGCCACTCGCGTCGATGGGTCCGACGCGAGATAGCCGAAGCCGCGTCCCGGCTCCCACGGCCCGTCCGTCGAGAGCGTCTTGCTCCCGGCATCGACGACGGCGCGATCCTCGGCCGGCCGGCTGATCACCGTGGCGCGGGCGAACAGCGCGACGTCCTCGGCCCTCATCGCGCCCTGCGCGACGACGTTCGCGCACCCGAACAGGTACTGACCGGGCCGGATCTCGGTGACGCCACGGACGCTTCCGGCGGGCAGGGCCGTGGGCGTGGAGCCAGCGCTGACCTCGACGATCGAAAGACCGATCGCGCGGAGGTCCACCGCGGCAGAGACGAGAGCCTCGCCTTCCGCGCGTCCCCAAGCCTCGCGACTCTCAGCTCCGTCCGCGAATCCGCGAAACCCTCGGAAGCCGTAGACACCGATGAGCCGCAGACCCGGAAGGTCCGCGACGCGCTGCGCGAGATCGAATGCGTCCACGCCGGCGCGCACTCCCGTCCGCTCGATGCCCAGGTCGATCTCGAGCATGACCTGCAGCTCGATGCCCGCCTCTTTCGCCGCGCGCGACAGCCGCTCCGCTCCGTCGCGACTGTCGACGGCGCATCGGAGGCGCGTTCTGCGGGCGAGCCGGGTGAGCCGCTCGAGCTGAACGGGCGAGACGATCTGGTACGCGAGGAAGAGGTCATCGATGCCCGCGTCCGCGAACACTTCCGCTTCGGAGACCTTGGCGAGGGTGACTCCGCTCGCCCCGGCCGCGATCTGCAGGCGAGCGATCTCCGGCACCTTGTGTGTTTTGGCATGCGGTCGCAACTGGACGCCCAGCTCGCGCGCGGCGGCCGCCATCGCGTCGATGTTGCGTTTCATGCGGTCGAGATCGACGTAGAGAAACGGCGTGGCGAGGTCGTCCAAGCTGGCGCCCATCGGGATCGCCAGAGATTAACCCCCTCGCTGATTCGTAGAGGCGACCGCTAGTCTCATCGCCATGTCCCGCGTGGCCCACGAGCTTGCGATCGAGTGGCCGAGGTCGTTCTGAGGGTCCAGCTGTGGCGCAGATCGTCGACGTTCAGGAGTACCCCGCCACCGCCAGCCGCCGCCGCTGGCTCGCGCTCGTCCCGGTCGCCGTGGTCCTGCTCGTCTTCGCCGCCACGCTCGAGCCGGTCCAGCGGACCTGGCGCACCGTGCTCGGGCTCGCAGGGCTCGCGCCGCTCGCGGTGACGATGTCCGGCAACATCACCGACGACGACGGAGCGCCGATCAGGCACGCGTTCGTCCGCGTCGGTCAGGAGGGCCAGCTCGCCGCGACGTACTCCGATGAAGCGGGTCGCTACCAATTGGCGTATTCGATCCGGACACGGCTGCCGGCGGACGTGTCCGTCGGCGCGACCGGCTACGAGGCGAGCCTCCGCGAGCTGCGCGTCACGTCGACCGACCCGCAGTACGACGCGCGGCTGCATAAGGTGGTTCGCATCGACGCGGGCGCGACGACGCATGCCGTCATCGCATCGGAGGACGGGCTCTGTTACCCGGTGCGGACCGACGTGCGCGAGCCGGACCGGTCCTGGCCGTGCCGATTGCTGCACGTGCTCGTCGGTAAGACTGGCGTGCTCAGCGTTTCCGTCGTGCCGGACGATCCACGTGACCGGTTCGGTGTGTCGTTCGCCGTCGGCAGCGAGCCGACGCTTCTCTTCGCAACTCCGTGCTGCCCTTCGGACGACGCCGCTCGCCTCCCGGAAGGGGCGGACGCACTCGTTCAGGTGGTCGCCCTCGATCTCGACACGTCAGCCGCGCCGAGCAATCGCAGCCGACAGGGGTTCACGCTCCACACCGCGCTCGACCCGCCCTGATCAGATGCCGCGCTCCACGCCAAGGTCTAGCTCCGGAAGAGCCTCTCCTCGAACGCTCTGCGATATCCGTTGAGCTCCTCATCGAGGTCGTCGGCGGCGAAGTCAGTCGAAGCGGCTCGCTCGCGGACGAGATGGCGCGCCGCGCCAAACGCGATGCTGACCAGCCCGCGTTCGATGATCCGTGGGACGTGGTGTTCCTCGGAGATCTTGCGAACGCTCGAGACGAGATCGTCCAGCTTCTGATCACGAGCGGCCGCCGTTGGTTCCGTCAGCACGTCCAACGCGACGGGAAGGAGGGCGCGGATCCGCTCGCCGTACCGCCTGGCGGCGCTGCCGCGCAGGCCAAAGAACGTGCTCGCGCGGACCGCCTCCGAGACGACGCGATCGACCATTTCCATGGCGACCTGGTCGAACAGTTTCGCAAGAGCGATCCGGCGTTTCGTCGCGGCCTCATCATCCACGCGCGTCTCGATAGAGTGACCTAACCGGGAAGTGACGAGGAACATTCGGCTATCAACCCGAGCGACCGGTAAATCACGCTAGCGGAGGCAGCAGAACGTACAGCCCAGAAGAGCGCGAACGAGTGCGCGCCGAGCTCATCGCCGCAGCGCGCGCCGACGGCCGGCTCACCGGGGTGGCGCTGACCGGCTCGGCGTCCACGGGACGCGAGGACCGCTGGTCCGACATCGATCTGGCCCTCGGCGTCAGCGGTGCAAGTCAGATCGAACCCGTGGTCGCCGACTGGACCTCCCGGATGCGCGCAGAGCACGGCGCGGTACATCACCTGGACGTACGCCGCGATGCGTGGCTCTATCGCGTGTTCCTGTTGAGCAACAGCCTCCAGGTAGATCTGGCCTTCGCGCCCGAAGCGGAGTTCGGACCCCGTGGGCCGACGTTTCGACTGTTGTCCGGCAACGCGAAGGAGCTACCCAACGCGCAAGCGCAGACGGCGGAGGAGCTCATTGGCTTCGCGTGGCTGTATGCGCTTCACGTCCGTTCGGCCGCTGCGCGGGGAAAACTGTGGCAGGCGGAATACATGGTGAGCGCCGCGCGTGACTACGTCCTCGCCGCTGCCTGCCGCCGCCATGGAGTTCCGACCGGCGAGGGCCGGGGCATCGATCAGCTTCCTGATTCGGTTACGCGGCCGCTCCGCGGGGCACTGGTCACGCGTCTAGATCCGGACGAGATCGTTCGTGCGTTCGGTGTCGTGGTTGAACGTCTTCTCGATGAGGCCAGATGCAGCGACCCCCGGCTGGCGACACGACTAGAGCCGACGATGCGCGATTTGCTGGACAGCACTCGTGCGGCCGTTACCGCGCGGTCGTCCATGTGACGACTGCTCTCGCGAGTTCGAGAGAGCACAATCGTCAGTCGAGCCGTGCGTCTGCGGCGCGGCATGGGAGGAGGTCGGCGTGAGAAAGCTCAAGGTCACCACATTCGTGACGCTCGATGGCGTGATGCAGGCTCCGGGCGGGCCGGATGAGGATCGCAGTGGCGGGTTCACCCACGGCGGCTGGTCCGTGGGCTACTGGGACGATCAGATGGGAAAGCTGATGGACGAGTTCATGGGCCGGCCGTTCGAGTTGCTCCTCGGCCGAAAGACGTACGAGATCTTCGCCGCGCACTGGCCACGCTCGACCGACCCCGGCGCGGACGTGTTGAACAGCGCGCGAAAACATGTCGCGTCGCGGACGCTGCGAAGCGTCGACTGGAACAACTCGATACTCATCAAGGGCGACGTCGCAACGTACGTGTCCGAGCTCAAGAAGCAGTCCGGCCCGGAGATCCAGGTGCACGGCAGCGGCGATCTGCTCCAGACGCTGTTGAAGAACGACCTTGTCGATGAGCTCCACGTGTGGACGTTCCCAGTCGTGCTTGGAAGTGGAAAGCGCCTCTTCGCCGATGGCGCGGCCCCGGCTGGACTCAAGGTAGACGCGGTGACCACCTCGACGACCGGCGTCGTGATCGCGACCTATGAGCGCGCCGGGGCGATCAAATACGGGTCTTTCGCGCCGGTGGAGCCCTCCGCGGCGGCAACCCTAGGCTGATCTGCCCACAGCGTTCGGGCTTCCAGTGTCCGTCGAAGCGCGGAAGCTCTCCACGAGCACCGGACGCAGGGCTGCCGGCTTGACGGCATGGTTCTGCTTCGGAATGACCCGCTCGGTGGCCCCAGGGACCGTGCGCGCTGTCGCGTCGGCCGCTGCGCGCAGCGTCGGTGTGGTGCTACCGCCCACGAGGACCACCGTGGGCACGCGGATCTCGCGCAGCCGCCCTTCGGGGAACGCGAAGCCGTGCATGACGGCGGCGTCGTAGGGCAGCGTGTGCGCGGCCGCGACCGCGTCCTTCCAGAACGGCATGAATCGCATCACCAGGATGAAAGGGCCGGGCACACCGACGGTCCGCATGAAGTACTTCACCGCGTCGTCGCGCTTGCCGCGCGCGATGAGCTCGTTCACCTTCTGCTCGTAGTCCGGATCCGGTGCATCCTTCGGGTTCCCGACCATGTAGGGAGGCTCGTGCGCCGCGAGCATCTTCATCGGGACGCCGCTCGCGGCAGCTTCGAGCGCAAGCGCCGCGCCGGACGACGTTGCGGCGACATACGGCCGTCCACCCGCGGCCTCACACACCGCGCGCAGATCCTCGACCTCGCGGGCGACGGCATACGGCTTGGTATCGCCGCTCTCGCCGCGACCGCGCCGGTCGTAGTCAAACACGGTGAAGTCCTTCGCGAGCTCCTCGCGCATCCCCTTGGCGAACGGGGACGAGCGCACGCCGAGCGCGCCCCACACGAACACGAGGGGCGCTCCTTGTCCCATCGTCTCGTACGCGATACGCGTGCCGTCCGCTGAGGTTACGAACTTGGTCGCCATGACACTCCTCCAGTGCTGCCGAATGCGGGCCCTGCGTGGCCGCATCCAGCGTGCCACACTCGGCGCGTCTGATTTCGCTGGGCTAAGCGCGATGAGGTCGGGCCTGATCGGCTCGGTTGTCATCGAGGTGGTCATGGAGAGGCACGTTCGGCGCGGCCCAGCGTCTCGAGCGGCAGGGTCACGGAGCGCTCGTCGCGGCTCGGCCGCGGGCTCTCGGCGTGGGGGCCGCGCTCGCCGACGAGAAACCACGTGCGCATCGGGCCTTTCCCCTTCACCTCGATCGTTCCGCGCGGCTCGCAGTTGAACTCGTCGCGGATGAGCTCGTAGGTCGCGTCGGTCAGGTGGATTCGCCCCGGCACGCTGTGCGATTCCATTCTGCTCGCCGTATTCACGGAATCGCCCCAGATATCGAACACGAATTTTCGCAAGCCGATGACCCCGCCCACGCAGGGCCCGCTGTTCATGCCGATCCGGAAGTCGATGCGGTCCTCGCCCGCCGCGCGGAGCTCGTCGAGGTAGGCGCGAATACCCAGGGCCATGCGGGCCATCGCCTGGGCGTGATCCGCGCGCAGCCGGGGAACTCCCGCGACGCACATGTAGTTGTCGCCGATGGTCCGGATCTTCTCCACGCCGTACCTCTCCGCGAGGAGGTCGAAGCGGGAGAAGATCCCGTTGAGGAGCGCAACGAGCTGCTTCGCGTCCAGCCGCTCGGCGAGCATCGTGGATCCGACGATATCCGCGTAGAGCACCGTCGCGTGCTCGTACGCGTCGGCGATCGGGTTCTCACCGGCCTTGAGCCGAGGCGCGATTTCCCTGGGCAGCACGTTCAGAAGGAGCCGCTCCGAGCGTTCCTGCTCGCGCGCGAGCGCGTCCATGGCACGGTCGCGCTGGCCGAGGAACGTCGCGATCAGGACGAAGACGATCGAGCCTCCCACGGCGACGTTGAGGCCGAGCATCGTGCTCGTGAACCACTCCGGTAGCGTTGAGGCCGCTCCCGCGATCTGGCCGGCGACGCCCGAAGTGATGAACACCGCGAGGTAGGTGACGTACCAGCGCAGTCCGGAGCGCGGCCCGCTGAAGACGAGAGCGCCGACTGGGGCAAGGATGCCCCACAACCCCACGCCACCTGACGGGAGAAAGCCTCCGAGGGGGACCATCGACAGCGTGGGCGCGAGCAGAATGTCGACCAAGCTCACATACAGAAGGAACGCGAAATTCCGTGTACGTGCGAACGCGATGATCGCGCCGAGCAGGACGAGGGCATACACGAAAGGCACATACCCGACTGGCGAGCCGAAGATGAGGTACAGGCTGCCCCACACCACAGCGATCGGTAGGATCAACACCGAGGTCAGGACGAGCAGCGCCTTGCCCTGCCGCGTTTGCTCGTCGTCTCTGGGATCCGCGCCGACCGCTGCCAGGCGGGCCAGCACCGCCTTCGACACGATCTGGACGCGACGCATTGGGTCGATGCGCGGGAAGGTCACGCTGGCTCAATGAGCCTGCCGTTTCTTGACAGGTTCGGGTCGGTACATGCGGCAAGGTTGAAACAGCAGGGCCGTCGCTTCCCGCTTTTCATTTTCGAGATACTCACGGCGACGCGTCGTTTGCGCGTATCAGGATCTTGGGTTGCATTGACCCAGCGAACCCATTCCCAGCGCGCCATTGGCGTAATTGCTTTCCATAGGCCTTGGATCTTCTGAGGGGCGGCCGCCAGAGCTCCCTGAAGATCCTGGGGCACGTTCGGCTCCGGCCAGTCTTTGACGAACTCAATTGCGATCGTCGCAGTGTCATCCGCGCTTAAAGCAGCGGCTTTTTGCAGCTTTCGATCAATCCTCAGCCAGTGGCCGAAATTGCCGTCAGGTTCCAACACCGTCTGGAACCGATGCCCGTTGATCGTTCCTTTTACCGCCACCTGCCCACGCGACGGCAGTTTCCTGCTCGCTTTCTCAGGCAAGCGCAAGATGGTCGACTTGTCGATCGTGCACGGCGTCGCGTCGAACCGAATCGTTGACACGTCTGTGTGCTGCCTCATACGTCGTCACCTATTTTGGCAGTCCTGGGATCGCGATCCACGAACTTCGAGGGCGAGAGAATTGGCGGGCTGGCCGGTCATGGCCGGCTAGCGCCCGGAAGCGTCAGGCTTCGCCCGGGCACCGAGACGGTCAAGGATTTCCCGCGGTCTCATTTCGCTCAGCCGGTCCTCATGTACGCACTCATGGGCCTGACCCCAGTTCTCAACTTCGTGGTCGGCGGAAACAACACTCTGGTTACTGATGCGGCTGGTGTCGTTTGGCAGACGAGAAGCATCGCCGAATCGCATGCGACCGTGAGCATCTACACAATGTTGTTTGTCGTTGCCCTCTCGGCGGTGAACCTGATCCAGAAGCCAGCGACCGTCACCGAAACATCGGTTCAACTACGTACGCCGGTGACGAGGGAGGTCTATCAGGTGCGATAGGGTTTCGCCGGAGGAGGGCGGCCGATGACGAAACAGTACGCAAACGCTTCCTGGGCCAGACCGACCGGGGTCGTGTGGCTCCTCTTCTTTGTCGCTTCGGGTCTGAGCGAGGTCTTCTTCCGAATGGCTGGGATCAGCGGGATCAGCGTTGTTTCGGGTGACGGGGCCTCGATCGCGAGCACACTGTCAACACACCAGGATGCGTTCCGCGCGGGCTTTGCTTTCAGCCTGATCCTGATCGTTCTCTACGCCGGGCTCATGGCTCTCTTCTATCGCTTGCTACGACCGGCGAACGCGACCCTCGCGTTGGCGGCGCTCGTGTTGAGCGTGATCGCCCTCACCGTGCAGACTTTCGGCGCGGTACCTCAAGCGGCGGCGTTCAGCCTGGCGACCGGCACATTGAGTCTGCAGGCGTTTTCCGACAGTCAGACCTACGGCCTGATGCTGTTCCTCTTCCGGTTGTACTCCCAGGCGTACACCGTCGCACTGATCTTCTGGGGACCGTTCTGGCTATTGATCGCGTACCTCGTGTATAGATCGACCTTCTTCCCGTCTTGGCTGGCCGTTCCGCTGGCGCTAGAGGGTCTCGGCGCGCTCACCCTCCTATGGCCTCCGCTCGCCGCGATCTTTCCCTTCGCGATCGTCGGCGGCATCGCCGAGCTCGTTTTCATGGTCTGGCTACTCGTTCGGGGTGTCGACGAGCAGCGATGGCAGGAACGAGGCGGCGACACCAGAGGCGCGCTCTTCGCTTAGCTCCCGGCGCCACGCCGAACATCGCGGCAGACTACGGTTTCGTGCAGCTCGACGACGTCCAGACGCCCGCACTCCTGCTCAACGTCGACGGGCTCGAGCGGAACTTGGCCAAGATGGCCAAGCTCGCGCGTGGCGGCGGCAAGGCGCTCCGCCCGCACAGCAAGACGCACAAGAGCCCGGTCATCGCGAAGAAGCAGGTCGCGCTCGGAGCAGTCGGGATCTGCACCGCCAAGGTCGGCGAGGCCGAGATCATGGTCGCGAACGGCGTCGACGACGTGCTCATCACGAGTGAACCTGTCCCGCGCAACATGGACCGCTTCGTGGCGCTTGCGGCGAAGGCGAAGATCGCGGCGACCGTCGACGACGCCGAGATCGTCCGCGAGCTCGGAAGGCGCGCCGGCGCTCGCGGAATCGAGATCGCGATCTTCGTCGACGTGAACGTCGGCCAGGAGCGCACCGGCGTCGACGCCGGACCGGATGTCGTGAGGCTCGTCGAGCTAATCTGCAAGACGAAGGGCCTCCGCTTCGCGGGACTCCAAGGCTACGAAGGCCATCTCCAGACCCGAATGCCCGAGACCGAACGCCGCGCTCTGGCGCGCGTGGCGTATGACCGGCTCGCCGACACGAAGGTCCTCATCAAAGACGCCGGCATCGCCGTCCCGACGATCACGACGGCCGGCACCGGGACCGCGCGCTTCGCGGTCGAGCATGCCGCGGTCGACGAGATCCAGCCCGGCTCGTACTGCGTGATGGACTCGAGCTACAGCTCGGTCGAGCCCTCGTTCGAGAACGCGCTCTTCATCCTCACGGGCGTTCTGAGCGTCAACCGCCGGGACGCGCTCGTCGTCGACGCCGGGTGGAAGGCCGCGAGCACCGACTCGGGCGTCCCGAAGGTGAAAGACCACCCGGAGGCCACATATAGGGAGGCGGGCGACGAGCACGGGAAGATCGCCGGGCTCGCGGGGAGGCATCGCACGGGCGACGTCGTCTGGCTCGTGCCGAGCCACTGCGACACGACGATCAACCTCTACGACAAGTACATCCTCGTCCGCGACGACGGCGCGGTCGAGGGCGAGCTCGCGATCGCGACACGCGGCAAGAGCGCGTAGGAGGAGAGATGCCGAAGCGAGAGGTCATCGACACCGCACAGGCGCCGCACACCGGCCTGCCGTACGCGCAGGCAATCCGCTACGGCGACCTCGTGTTCGTCGCGGGGCAGGTCGCGCTCGATCCGAAAACCAACCAGCCGAGCGGCGGCGACGTCGCGGCGCAGACGCGCCGCGTTCTCGACAACATCGGCGCGATCCTCCAGCACGCCGGGACGTCGCTCGCATACGCGCTCGACTCGCTCGTCTTCCTACGCTCGGCGTCCGACTTCGACGCTTTCAACGATGCGTACCGTGCCTACTTCCCGACTGACGGGCCGCCGCGCACCACGGTGCAGGCCGCGGTGCCGCGCGAGGGTTTCCTCGTGGAGATCCGGATCATCGCAGGCATGCCCGGCTAGGTCAGCGTTCGGCAGAACGCGTCCGCGTCCTCCCGTGAGGTCTGTGCCAATCCGGGCGGGCACAATACCGGCGTGCCACGGCTGCAGCGAAAAAACTTCGGCGCTCCGGAACACACGCGCGATCTCGGTCGCGGCCGGATGGACGTGGTCGACCTCGACGAGACGGCCGTCGGCCGAATGATCCTCAAACCAGGGTGGCGCTGGTCAACGGACGTTGCTCCGAAGATGGGTACCTCGACCTGCCAGGTCCGACATCTCGGTGCGGCGGTGAGCGGGCACCTGCACGTCTTAGTCGAGGACGGCAGCGAGATGGATATCCAGGCCGGAGACGTGTACGAGATCCCGCCGGGACACGACGGCTGGGTGGTCGGAGACGTGCCGTGGGAGGCAGTCGAATTCGCTAGCGCGCGCGTCTTTGGCGCAACGGAGGACGAGACCGGCGTGCGCTCACTGGGGACGATCCTCATGACGGACATCGTCGGGTCGACCGCAACGCTTGAACGGGTCGGCGACGCCAGGTGGCACTCCCTGCTACTCGCACACAATGAGCGGCTGCGCGCGCAGATCGAGCGGTTCGGCGGCCGAGAGATCCGAACGACAGGCGACGGCTTCCAGGTGCTCTTCACAGGCGCGGCCCGCGGCGTTCGCTGCGCCGCAGCGATGATCGACTCCCTCTCCGATGTGGAAATTCAGATCCGCGCGGGACTGCACACCGGCGAGGTCGAACTTGCCGCCGGAAACCTGCATGGGATCGCTGTCCACGCGGCAGCCCGCGTCAGTGCACTCGCGGGACCAAGTGAGGTGCTCGTCTCCGCGGTGACCCGCGATCTCCTCGATGGGTCAGGCCTGATGTTCGAAGAGCGCGGTGTCCACGAGTTGAAGGGCCTGTCCGGTGCGCGTCCCGTGTTTGCGCTCATCCGCGTGTCGTCCCCAGCTCGCTAACCGCCGTCAGCGGCGGGAGCGGGCGAGGGCTCGTACGAAAAACCGATAAAGCCCCTCGAAGTCGAGGCGCCAGAACCCGGGCATCTGATCGGGAGTCTGGCTAGCGAGTTTCGTACGGTCCGAGGCAAATTGAGCATGGGGGCGAACGGCGAGCGGTCCCAAAGCGACAAGGTGTCAGGTGATCATCCGAGCCTTCTAACGGGGCGCGAGCCGAGGGGAGAATACGCGAGAGAAGATGCGTCTACTCATCGTCTCGATTTTCGCCGCGACGCTCGGGGTCTCGTGTATTGGCGACCTTAGCCTGTTTCGTCCTAAACGATGACGGCGTTGTTCTCGGCCGCATATACCGCTCCGATCTGCGGGCGGGTCGCGGGCCAGCAGCGATCGACGCGATGCGACCCGGACCGAGCACGTATCGACCAGACGTGACCGCGCGGGAAATGCTCACCCGTATGCTCGAACACAACCTGCACACCGCGCCGGTGACGACATCGGACGGACGTGCTTCGGCTCAGCGGCCTCACCTGAAGCTCGGCTCCGGCCTCGGCTGAGGCTCGCGCCTTGCGCCCGTGCTGGCGCAAATCGAGCAGCAAGCTGGCGTCGAGTCCGTCGAGGTTGATCGTCGCGGCGAGTTCCTTCGCGTCGATGCGAGAGGGCCTGAAGACGTGGCGGCGGTTATCGCCCGGCTTCATGAGCTCGGCTTCGCGGCAGGGCGCACCACAGACAGCGCTGCCGAAAGGCAGTGGTACCGACACGACGAGGTTGGCGAGCTGTCACGTGAGGAAGCGGCCGTGATCGCGCAGCGCGTTGTGCCGGCGTTCGCGCGCGCGAACGATCTGCCCGACCGGGCCGACACCCTGACGGACCTCGTCGCCATGACCTCGCATCGGTGCTTCGTCACCAACGTGGTGCACGCGGACTCGCCGCTCGGAACGCTTCACGGCGAATGCGGGCGCGCCGTCGAGCAGGGAACGCGCGCTCATTGGGCGCGGCGCGCGCGAGCGAGCTAGGGAAGGCGATCGAGGCGAACCTTGCGGCGGGGAGGTCCAGCAAGCCGGGTTCGTGCCGAGGAATCGGGCGAGCTTATGCGCCGTGTCGTGCGCCTCGTTGGGAGTTCGCACGGGTCACGTAGAAGGCAGCCCGGTCCGGTTCCGTCGCGGATCCGCCGCGCGAGGTCAACGGCCTCGTCGCGGCGAAGGTGGCGGAATTGGGAATTCCCGATTGGCGGAGGGATGCCTTTCCACATGTGAGATCGCTCACGGAGGCCTCATTACCGCGCGTCGCTAGTGGTTGTCATCAATTCGTCATAAAGCATCACTAGCGTCCCCCCCGCCAAGACAGCGAAAGGAGCGAGCAATGCGCAAGTCCCTTCTCACTGCCGCACTGTCCGCGGCGCTCGTACTGGCCGGCTCGGCCGGTCCGGTCAACGCGACAACACCGCGAACCGTGGTCTATGTCACGAGCCAGGGGCTTTGCTACGGATCGGTGGTCACGCCGAACAGCCTGCCTGACCAAGGGCCATTTCAGCCTCTTGTGCCCTCGACGGTCTGTGGGGTCGGCACCTTCATGACCCAGTTCGGCCCTGGAGACGTCGGCTACGTGGGCGGTCGCTGGGTCACAGCGGACGGCACGCGTTTCTCCTGTCCGCTGATCGGCCCGGGCTACGTGCCTTGATCTCGAGTCGCCGGACGTGGGCCGGGTGCGACGTCGCCCGGCCCCGGCCCCTCTGAGCATGGCCCTCGCGTTCGTCCGGCGTCACGTCGTGGTCAGTACCCTCGCGATAGCCGCGGTCCTCGGGGCCGTGGCGGTGCCGGTTGTGGCGTACGTGATCGTCCCGGCTCTCGTAAGAACGACGCTCGTCGAAGACCTCCCGGAGCGTTCGGCTGATGCAAGCGACTCGATCGGGGCCGAGACGCTCCGCCAGGGTGAGCTCGTGCGGATCAACGCAGTCGACTACGGGAGCGGTCGCGTGCGTCTCGTGCGGATTGGGGTGGACCTGGTCCTGCGCTTCGAGGACGTCGACATCGCGGGTGCGCCCGACATGTACGTGTATCTCTCGGATAGAACGGATGGACAGCCCGGGACGTTCGTCGATCTGGGCAAGCTCAAGGCGACCAATGGCTCGTTCAACTACCCCGTCTCGGCAAGCGTGGACATCTCGACCGTGCGTTCGGTGGTCGTGTGGTGCCGGCAGTTCAGCGTGACGGTCACGTACGCCCTGCTCACTTAGTCATCGACTCCCGCAGTTTCAGCGTCGCGAGGCCGTGCCGCATGTAATCCTGCGCGATCGCGCGGTACGTGACGGCTTCCTTCTGCAAGCGTTCGTCTTCCGCGACGCGCTCGCTGATCGCCTCGAGCGCGAAGTTGACGCCGCGCATGTAGGGCGGCAGATGCTCGAGCGGGAACGGCGTGCGCCCCGTGTCCGCTGGCGAGCGCGGGCCCCGCGGCAGCGGTTCCGAATGCAGCTCTCGTCGCCGCGCGTCTCGCACACTATCGAGTGCGGAGAGGAGCTCCTTCGTGAGCGGCCTGTCGGCGAAGTCGCGCCCCACGTAGCGGTAGGCCACCGAGAGATCGCGCCCGATCACGAATGCGGCCGGCCGCGCGCGCTGCTCGTTCTCCTGATACACGCCGTACGCTGCGATGACCGACGCATCCGGATCCGCGAGCATCGGAAACGGCAGGATGAGCTTGGAGACCATCGCCTTGTTGCGCGCGACCCCGTCGACGGAAAGGCCGACGATCGTCGCACCTCTCTTGGCGAACTCTTCGTGCTGGCGTGCGCAGCTGACCAGCTGCCCGTTGCAGTACGGTCACCAATCTCCCCGCAGGAAGAGCAGCACGACCGAATCGCCCAGATGCTCCGAGAGCCGCCACGGTCGTCCGTTCTCGTCCTCGCGCGTGAAGTCGACTGGAAGCGCGTCCATGTGCCTTATCCCTTCCCGCGTACGGCACGCTCGACGTCCGGCTTCCTCGCATATTTCGTCGCGGCCGACGCGAGCCCGTTGCTCAACAGCTTTGGCCTCGGGAACTGGACCGGGCTCCTCGCGATCGTGATCGTAGCCGGGCTGCTCACGATCTCCAGCGACCTCGCGCTGCGCACCCTCAAGGCTCCGACCTGGAAGTGGCTCCAGCGCCTGAACTACGCCACCTTCGCGTTGGTCGTGTTGCACGCGTTCTTCTACGGCGCGCTCCTACGGGTGACGTCGCCCTTCACCGTCTTGCTCCTCCTCAGCGTCATTGCCGTTTCCGTAGGACAGGCCCTAGGGATCTGGCTGTGGTGGCGGAGACATGCTCCTACACCGACGTTGACCGCCGCCTAGTCCCCGAACGCATAACCAGCGCTCGGGACCTTGCTATGGATTCTCGGAGCTCGTGAAGCGTCCGGGCTTCGTAGTCGAGGGTCTTTCGACTTCTTCGCCGTGCGCCACGGTTCGTGGCGATCACCAAAAGGCAGCTAATGAGCAGTCAGTTGTCTATCGCACCGGTGCAGGTCCTTCTTGCTCACCAAGTCCAACCCTGAATCCGCGGCCCAGTCCCTTTGACGCGCAGAAATCCGCCGATGGGTCAGTTGCCCTCCACGCGGATCAGTTGCCCCCCGCACGGGTCAGCCGCCCTTTCGCCTCGGCGTAGAAAACGAGGGACGGGCCCGATCGGCCCGTCGTCATTGAAAAAAATCGGTGGGCAGAGAGGTATGCGGGGACGGAGGGATTCGAACCCCCACAGCCAAAGGCGGCTGATCTACAGTCAGGGCTGAACTCACGGCGACGGAGTCACGAATTTCCTCGCAATTCCAACCATCTATTTCGCGAGAAGCGCCCATTTCCGCGAAGAGTCAGTTGCCCATTTTGTTCAGCATGGAGCCGTGAGGCTGACCCGCTCTTGGTCCTCCGAGGTCACAAATGCTCCGCGGTCACCTCATGGAACACTCGCTCTGTCTCTGGAGATGGCGCTACTGCGGCCACGTCCCGAAGCGTCTGCCGGCAGCGTTCCATCACCCGAAAGGCCTCACCCCGGTCACCGCTCGCAGCGAGGGCACGCATCAGCAGGCGGTATCCCGACTCACGAAGCGGGTCGAGCTCCACGAGTTGACGCGCTGATGTTGCTGCGTCCTCGGGTCGGCCGCGCTGGAGGTCGGCTGATGTGAGCAGCTCGAACGCGCGATGGGTCGCTTCGAGGAGCAGACGGCGCTGCCCGATGATCCACGGCGCCTCGTCGCCCGCGAGAAAGCCTCTCCGGCAGATCTCGAGTGCGACTCTTGCTTCCGTCCAGGTGCGTGCGAGCTCAGACTTTCGAAACGCCAGGTCAGCCTCGTGAAGCGCGGCGCGAGCCCGCTCGTGGTCCACGAAGGTTGCAGCGGGAGCCTCGAGCATGTACTTGCCGGTCGCATGTTGAATCTGAAGGGCCGGCGCCTCCTGCGTGATCGGACGCAGCGCTGCGCGAATCCTGCTCGCGAGGGCACTGAGCGCATCGTCCCAGGCATCCGGAAGGTCATCCGACCAGACCGCTGCGGCCAGTTCGTCTCGCCCGACCGGCCGTGAGCGGTTGAGAACGAGATACGTCCACAGGCGATGGCCCTGCCGGCCGGCGAGCTCGGGTTCCCCAACGAGGTTCCCGCCGAGCACGACTGCCAGCCGGCCGCAGATCTGGAACCGCAGCCCGTATTCGCCACCGGCAGGCCTACCCAGCTTGTTCACCTTCGGAGCCAAGGTGGCTGCAAGGTTAAGCCGGGGGCCTCGGTCGTAGGGTCGTCGCGCCGCCGGCCGGCCAAACCGCCCGGCGAGTTCGAGAGGGAGGGCAACATGAGCGCGAAGGGAGTCATCGCCGTGAAGAAGCTGGTGCGCTGCTCATGCGGTCTGGAGTTCCGCGCTCCATCCGCCGGGCCGACGACAGACGCGGAGAAGCATCTCATCCAAGCGGTCAAGCGGCACGCGAAGGACGCTCACGACCTCGATTTCGGCGACGAACAGGTCGTCGCGATGATGGAGATGGAGCCATGATCCGTTCGTCGATCATGGTCGCGTGCATCGTTCTCGCGGCGTGCGGAGGAGCGGCCACGCAAAACACCCCGACGCTGCCGTCGGCCTCGCCCGCGCAGACGATCGTCCCGCTCGCATTCACGCCGGCAAGCTCGCAGCCGCTGGAGCTGCAGTGGACGAAGGCACCCGCCGCCTATCCGCCGGGCGCCGACATCTCGGTGCTCGAGGGTGACACCACGAAGCCGGGGCCGTACACGCTCCGACTCCGCTTTCCGGATAGGTACACGCTGCCGCCGCATGCGCATCCGAACGACGAGCATCTCACCGTCGTCCAAGGCACGTTCGTGATCGGCATGGGCCGGTCAGCGATCCGCGAGGCGGCGAATGAGCTTCCGGTCGGCTCGTTCTTGCTAATCCCGAACCGGACCGATCACTACGCGTGGGCGAAGGGCGAAACGATCGTCCAGCTGCACGGCGTCGGCCCCGGAGGTCTCCTGTACGTCAATCCCGCGGACGATCCGCGCAACAAGTGAGGGAGCTGCCGAAATGAACGCCAAGGGCGCCGCCCCCAAGACCAAACGGCCGCTCGAGCTCGCGGGCCTGATTGAAGCGTTCCTTGCCTGGCTCGGCGAGGTGCAGCGCTAGAGAGACCCGTTGGGGTTTCTGCAGGCTGACTAACAACTGCCCTACGCACGCATTAGCGAGATCGTCCGGATTTCGCGCGCGGAGCTCATCGGCGCTTCGACCTAGGAAGGGAGAGATATATCGGCGAGGGCGACGGCTCCGGCCGCCGCCCTCCCCAGTGACGGACGCGCGGCGAACTCGCAGGAACGAACGCTGAGCTTCTCGTAACTCGGGGAAGGGTGACCGGACTGCGCTGGCTAAGTGGCAACAACGCGCAAGACGAGGGTCGTGACAGGTGAGCGATATCCCGGCCGCAGAACCGCCGCACGCTGCCCAATCCTTTTGACGCGCAGAAATCCGCCGCGGGTCAGCTGCCCTCCGCGCGGTCAGTTGCCTTCCACACGGGTCAGCCGCCCTTTCGTCGCGACATAGAAAACGAGCGACGGGCCCGATCGGCCCGTCGTCATTGAAAGAAGTCGGTGGGCAGAGAGGGAATCGAACCCCCACAGCCAAAGGCGGCTGATCTACAGTCAGCGGAGCTCACCACACTGCTCAATCTGCCCGCGGTGGTTGCGCTACTTCGAATTCTACCGGTCCGATGGCGCGCGCGGGCGTGTT
>VBDV01000048.1 GCA_005882765.1 Chloroflexota bacterium
TGGCGCCCACGATGGCGATGCCGCCCGGCGCGCCGCCGCGGACCACATCAAGTCGGTCGGCGAAGGCATCCTTCGGCTGATCGGAGGGAGCAAGGCATGAACGACCCGAAAGAGACCTCCATCACGGTCGAGGTCGTGTACCGCGGCATCTTCCAGAAGACCCTCGCACAGCGGATCTGCCGTTCGATCGTGCTCGCGGCACGCAAGCGCGGACACACGGGAACGGCATTCGCGCGATACGGTGACTCTCCCGAACGGAACGGCGTGCCTGCCAAGCAGTTTGCCGTCGTCGCCATCAATGACCTCGAGCTCGAGGCCTCGATGGCGAAGTACGAGCCCGCGGTCGTCGATGTCTCGATCGCCGTCGACGACACGCTCGTGAAGGGCGTGGAGTCGTGGGCCTGGTACGGGCGGCAGCCGATCTGGAAGCCGGTCAAGAAGGACGGCTTCCTGCTGGTCACGAGCGACAACAGTCCCGCCGATGTCCTCGCGCAGACCGACGAGGCCGAGCGTCCGTACACGTTGGTCACGGTTCCGGGAGGGGCCTCCTTCGCGGGCCTCTGGGTCTTCAAGGACGACCACACCGACTACCGCGTGCTCGGCGCGCTCGCCAGGATCGAGCCCGAGTGGGTCCGCCTCGACGACGTCAAGGCGTTGATCAAGGAGCAGACGAAGGACGAGAGCGCCGTCCAATCAGCCCAGTACGGTTACGACGCGGCAAAGCTCCGTGCGGTGAAAGCGGGCGAGGGCACGAGCGGTCACGAGAAGCTGCAGTTCACAAAGCCCGGATGGACCACGATGCGCCCCGGCATCGTCGTCGACGCGCGCAAGCCGGGCGAGCGAAATCCGCAATACAAGAAGTACACAGCGCGGACGCTGCGCCCCGTCGTGAACTTCGACACGTGCATCAAGTGCACGATGTGCTGGCTCGACTGCCCCGACGAGTGCTTCGAGGTCACGCCCGAAGGCCATTACGAGGTCGTCTACCAGGCGTGCATCGGCTGCGGCATCTGCGCGCAGGTGTGCCCGGTGAAGGACTGCATCGTGATGGTCGATGAGCTCAGGTTCGAGGACAACGAGGACAAGTGGCAGTTCTGGAAGAAGGACCACGACGGCTACAACAAGTGGTTCGAGGCCAAGAGCGGCGTCTCGGCCGACCCGAAGGTCCGTACGCCCGCCGCTCGCCAGGAAGGCGCGGGCAACGCCAATCCAGCCGCGAACCCGACCTCGGCTTCCGGAGGTGATGACTAATGGCCATCCAGGTCAAGGAGCGCGAGCACCAGGACGTCGAGACCGAGCAGCTCATGAGCGGCTGCGAGGCGATCGCTGAAGCGATCCGCCTGGCCGACGTCGACGTGATGGCCGCCTACCCGATCCGCCCGTACGACGGCGTCATGCAGGCCGCCGCGAAGCTCATCGCCAACGGGAAGATGGACGTTGAGTACATCGTCGCCGACGGCGAGCACAGCCAATTCGAGATCGTGAAGCATGCCTGCGCCGTCGGGTCACGCGTGTTCGTCGGAAGCTCCGGCGTCGGCTGGTTCTATGCCTTCGAGGCGATCGCGGTGACCGCCGGCCTGCGCCTTCCGGTGGTCGCGATCTGCGGCAACCGCGCGCTCGATGACCCAGGCGCGTTTGGGACCGAACACAACGACTCGCTCGCGGTCCGAGACCTCGGCTGGCTCCTCCCGTGGGCGGAGACGGCGCAGGAGGCGATGGACCTCGCCCTGATGGCGTGGCGTGTCGGCGAGGACAAGCGCGTGTCGCTGCCGGTCGCGATCGGCCTCGACGGCGCGTTCCTCACCCACTCCCAGCAGATCGTGCGGATCCCGACCCAAGCGGCCGTGAACACGTTCCTGCCGCGGTTCGATCTCGGCGACCGCCTGCTGCACCCGGACAACCCGATCACCATCGCGCCCCAGGTCGATCAGGACTGGCTCATGGAGATCCGCATGCAGAATGACCAGGCGATGCGGAAGGCGCACGACGTGGTGAGCGAGGCCCACGCGGACTTCAAGAAGCTCTTCGGCCGCGGCGGGGACAGTCCGTTCCTGGACGAGTACATGACCGACGACGCGGAATATGTGGTGTTCGGTCAGGGCACGCTCGCGCTCCCGATGAAGGTCGCGATCCGCCGGCTCCGCAAGGAGGGCCACAAGGTCGGACTCGTGCGCCTCAAGTGGTTCCGGCCGTTCCCGACCCAGGAGATCGTGAAGAGCCTCTCGCGCTTCAAGGCCGTGGGCATCATCGACCGGGACTACAGCTTCGGCTCCCCCCACTACGGCGGAGTCCTCTACAACGAGGTCCGTTCGGCGCTCTACTCGCAGGAGAAACGCCCGACCATCGTCGGGTTCATCGCCGGCCTCGGCGGCCGCGAGATCGAGCAGCCCATGGCGACCGAGATCTTCGAGAAGACGAAGGCCGCGGCGAGCGACATCAAGTCCGGTGACACCTGTCACTGGATCGGCGTAAGGAGCTAGTGATGGCAGTGCGAACACCACCTACTACACGACGCCTTGGGTCGTGCCGTGGATGCACACGCAGCTCGGGGCCTCGGGCTCGGCCGCGCTCGGCACCGCCGCAGGGTTGAAGGTGCTGATGCGCAAGGGCAAGCTCAAGAACGAGAAGATCAACGTCATCGCGTTCTGCGGAGACGGCGGCGGCGCCGACATGGGCATCGGCGCGATCTCCGCGACGCTCACGCACAAGGACTACAACTGCCTCGTTCTTCTCTACGACAACGAGTCGTACGCGAACACCGACATTCAGCTCTCGAGCCAGACGCCCTACGGCGCGGTGACGACGTTCTCGCCCAGCGGCACCAAGAAGCGCCTCATGCACACGCGCTGGAAGAAGAACGTGCCGGGCATGCTCGCGGCGGGCCACCCCGAGTCGCGGTACATCGCAGCGGGCTGCGCGGCGTACGCCGTGGACCTCATGAACAAGATCCGCAAGGCGCTCGAGCTCGGTGGGCCGACGTTCGTGCACACGCTCGACCCGTGCCCGAAGGGCTGGGACTACCACCCGCAGTATTCGCAGGAGCTCGGGCACCTCGCCGTCGAGTGCGGGATCTGGCCGCTCTACGAGGTCATCGACCGTGTCTGCAACCTGACCGGTCCGACGCGCCAGATCGCGGAAGGTCGCAAGAAGCGCAAACCCGTCTACGAATACCTAAAGCGCCAAGGGCGCTTCGCGCACTTCGCCGAAGAGGACGTGGAGCACTTCCAGCACGAGGTCGACAAGATGTGGACCGAGTGGCTCATCCCGGGTGTGATCCCGTTCACGATCGCTGCGAAGGACCAGACCATCCTGAAGATCGACAAGAAGCCGCTGCACGAGCAGAAGACGGCGTAAAACCGCCTCCGCTGGTGAAGAGGGCCCGCCGTCGGCGGGCCCTTTCCGTTTTGGCCAATGTCGGACCTACCACACCCCGGCGCTAGCATTCGCGCGAGGAAGAGGACCGCGAAATGATCGCTCGATGAACGCGCGGTCTCGTACCTTCATTGGCCGGCGCGCGGAGTTGCGCCGCCTGGACGATGCTCTGACCGACTGCGCACGCAGCCGGCTGCGATTCGCTCTCGTGTCGGGCGACGCCGGCATTGGGAAGACCGCGCTCATTAGGCGTTTCGCCGATGTGGCACGGCGGGCCGCTGTACAGGTTTTCATCACGGAGTGCGCGCAGGAGGATCGTTTACGGCCGTTCGGTCCGCTGCTCCAGCTCTCCGGCCCATTCGCCGCTCTCGCTACCCGATGGGCGAAGGACTCGGTCATCACTGCCCACGATCGCGACCGAGCCTTTGCCGCCCTCTCGGGAGAGCTGCGCGAGGCCGCACGCAACCGCCCCATCGTTGTCGTCCTCGAGGATCTGCAGTGGTGCGACGAGGAGACACTCCGGCTCCTCCCGTATCTCGCTCGGCGCACGGCCGACGCGGCGGTACTCGTCGTCGCAACGATTCGCAGCGACATCGCAGCAGCAGCGACGCTGGCACGGACTGTCGTCGATCTTCGCCGCCGCGGCGCCGTCGAGCTCGCCCTGCCGCCGCTGACTCCTAGTCAGGTGGGCCTACTCATGCGCTCGATCCTGGAGAAAGGTCGCATTGATCCGGCACTACTTTCCTACGTGTCAGAGCATTCAGAGGGAAATCCGCTCTTCGTGGAGGAGCTCGTCCGCGGGCTGATCGACCATGGCTGGGTGATCTGCGTCGACGCTCGCTGGCAACCAGTGCGATCGCTTGCCGACGCGACGGTCCCAACTTCGGTCGGCGCGGGTGTCCGCGACCGGCTCGCGCTAGTAACGGCGGAGGTCCGGTGGATCCTCTCGAACGCCGCAGTGATCGGTCCCCGGTTCACGTTCGATCTGCTTCTCGAGGCGACCGGGGCCTCGCGTGCGGTGCTCGTCGCGGCCATTCGCGCAGGGATTGACGCCGAGCTCATCGAGGAGCGTCAGGCCGACGGACCGACCTTCGTTTTTCGGCACGCGCTCTTCCGTGATGCCCTTCGAGACGCTCTTATCGGCCCGGAACGGCAGGAGGTCCATCACCGCGTAGCTCTCGCCATGGAAGCGACGGCGAGCGAAACCAATCGCGAATCGTTAGCTCCCGAGCTGGCTCGTCACTTCGAGGCTGCGGGCGAGGTCGAGCGCGCGGCTCGCTATCACCTTGCGTCGGCACGAGTCCTCGGGATGACGGAACGGACCTGGCCAACCGGTTTCGCCGCGAACGCAGGCGTGGCGGCTCACTTGGAGAGAGCGCTTGCTCTTGCCCCTCCAGATCATCTGGACCGTGCCGAGATGCTCCGCGTGTACGCCTGGGCTCAGGCCGATGCCGGTCGGCGCCTCGAACTGATCGAGGAAAGCCTCAAGCACGCGGAGAAAACCGGCGATCGCCGTGGGATCGCGCTCGCAACAGTCATGTCAGGCGTGTGGCGCGCAATGCGCGGCGATCGCTCGGGGGTCGCCGACATCCGCCGGGGGATCGACCTCCTTGAGCCGCTGGGGCCGAGCAGGGACCTGGCAGAAGCGCAGTTTCAGCTCGCGAGGTTCGCCATGCTCGACGGCGACGACAATGCGGTCGCACTCGCCGAACGCGCGGTCGAACTCGCGCGGGCCCAGGCCGACCCGGCACTCTTGGCGAACGCGCTCGTCACCCTCGGGCCGGCCCAGGTGGCCGCTGGGTGCAGCGACGGAGTCCCGACCACACGGGCCGGAATCGCGCTCGCCCGTGAGCATTCCCTTGCCGCGGTGCTTCCGCGAGGTCTGATCAATCTCGTGAACTCGGTCGCTGACTCGGGCGGATCCGACGACGCGATCGAGGCGGCCGAGCGCGAGCACGCGCTCGAGGTGCCGCTGAGCGGAGACGGCCTTGACCGAGCCTTTTTGGAGGGAAGATGGGATGACGCGCTTGGAATGGCGGACGAGCTTTTCGTCCTCGAAGGGCCCGATCCGGGGACTGTCCTCAGGCGTGCCTATATCCAGGTCGCCCGCGGAGGGCCAGCCGGCATTGTGGATGAAGTCCTTGCGGCGCACGAAGAGGTAGAGAAGATGCTCCTCTGGCGCGGTACGTCGCTCGCGGTCGAGGTGCTGTATCTCTGCGCCGATCATCGGGCGGCGGTTCACGCCAGCCAATACGCGGCTCGGTCAATGGATCGCGGCGTTCGCCTGGCGGAGAACCAGAACGCGGCTGTCGCCGCGCTGGCGTCTGCCGTCGCCGTAGGCGCGCCCAGCGCGATCGATGACTGGCTGGATCGCTGCGCGGCGCGCCGAACATTGGAGCCACGTACGGCCGAGGCGCGAAGGGCCTACGCGCGAGGCGAGCGCGCGGTTCGGGAGGGTCGAAGCGACGTCGCGCTGGAGGCATTCTCGCAGTCGGCCGCCGGTTTCGATCGACCCGGCCAATCGCTCCTCGCTCGCACCCTCCCGCGTCTTCGGCGCGTCGAGCTCCTCGCGGAAATAGATCCCGGTGCGGCGCAGCGTGAGTTCGCGGCCGTCACCGCGATATGGCGAGATGTCGATGCGCGATGGTTCCTCGAACGGCTCCGCGAGTGGGGCACGACGCGCGGACTCCGCGGTTGGAGCGTCGCCGCCCACCGAGGGCCGCGTCCAACGCGCCGGGAGCTCGAGGTGGCCCGCCTCGTGGCCCACGGGCTGACGAACAAAGAGATCGCGGCGCACCTTGGGATCGCCGAACGCACCGCTGAAACCCACGTGCAACGGATCGTCACCAAGCTCGACCTGCGGAGCCGCTCGCATTTGGCGGCGTGGATGGCCGGAGCGCGAGGAGCAACCGACCTCCACCCGTAGCGCCGTCCTTGTACGTAGTTACCACGATGGAACTAACCCGCGATCGACCAACAGTTCTTCCACGATCTTCGCCCGGGCTCGGGCGGGAGGAGCTGAGGGATGAGGAAGGGTGCGCTTGTCCTCGCGATCTTGGTCCTTGGCGGATGCGGCGGAGGCGGCGCTCCCGCGTCATCGGCTGCCGGGGCTACGGCCGCAACGGTGACGAACTTCCCCTCACCGAGCCCGTCGGCATCGGCAGAGCCGTGGCCAAGCGGTGGCCCCGTGCCGACAGAGCTGTCCGGAGTCTGGCGACTTGGCACGAGCTCCGGCACGATGAGACTCTCGGGTAACACCTATGCCTTTGGCCAATCGAATGGGAACGTCGTGGTTAATGGAAATGAGATCGCGTTTTTCAACGGCAGCGGCTGCGCCATTTCGCTTCCAGGCGGTGTCGGGCGCTACTCCTGGACGGTCAGCGGCACCGAAGCCCATTTCGAGGCACTGTCGCCCGATCCGTGCGGCCGATCCGACCTTCTCGCTGGCGTGACCTGGACGAAGAGACCCTGACGAGACGATTGAAGGGCCGGCCCGCGAGGGCCGGCCCTGTTGCGCCATGCAAGTCGCGGATCAGCCCACGCATCTGAAGGTGATCGTGTCGACTACGGGCGGGAACGTACGTGTTGCCTCTATCTGGACGTTGTCGCCTGATCCTTTGCTGATTCGTCGCACTTCGAACGTCGCGCTTCCGGTCTGACCGACAACCACCGTCACCTGGTGGCGGTTGACGACGTACTCGACGCCGCTGGCGCTCGAGCCTGTCCCGTGGAAGTTCGAATGGATCACGAGCGTCCCGTCTGCGAGCTGTTGTGTGACCCGGTGCTCCTCGAAGTTCAGCGTGACGAGCCCGTCCTGCGGAGCGCATGGATTCATATTCGTGACGGTGAACATGAAGTGCTCGTTCGCGATCACGTCCGCGTTGGCGGGCGATGCGAGCACGAGCGACGCGATGACCAGCGTCCCGACAGCGACGAGGCGCCCCACGATGAAATGGATCGTTGGTGGACGCATCTTTTTGGCCTCCCGTTCCTAAGCCGGACTCTCACGGCGCGGGAGCGGCAGAACAATCCGGGAGAGTACTGAATCGGCAGCGACGCCACTATCCTTCCGCCCGTGCGCCCCGGACCGCCAGTGCCGCTCACGACCTTCGTCGGCCGACGCCGCGAGCTGCAAACAGTCCGGCGCTACCTCGCCGGGACCCGCTTCCTCACACTCGTCGGTCCAGGCGGCTGCGGCAAGACGCGCCTCGCGATCGAACTCGCCCGCATGACGGCGAAGGCCGATGTCGCCTGGGTGGACCTCGCGCCGCTACGCCGGGGTGAAGACGTGCAGCACGAGGTTGCACGGGGTCTCGGGGTCGCGGAGCCCGACCGGATGGCAGAGATAGTGGCGAAGCGGGACCACAGAACGCTTCTCCTACTGGACAACTGCGAGCACGTGCTCGATGCGGCAGCGGAGCTCGCCGTCCGCTTTCTCAGCGCCAGCAGTCGGACCCGCTTGCTCGCGACCAGTCGCGAGCCTCTAGACGTCGAGGGCGAGCTCGTTTGGCGTGTGCCATCGCTCTCCCTGCCCGATGCGCTCTTTCCGTGCGAGCCGATGAGATGCTCTCGCGCCGACGCGGTGAAGCTCTTCATCGACCGGGCGCAGCTCGCCCACCCTGGCTTCGTGCTGGACCGGACGAGCTGCCCACACGTTGTCGCTACCTGCCGCGCGGTCGATGGGATCCCGCTCGCGATCGAGCTGGCAGCGGCCCGGCTCCGCCATACGAGCATCGCCGAGCTCGCGGCCCGCCTCGACGATCTGTTGGCGCTTCTCGTGGGGACACGCCGCGGCGGAGATCCGCGGCACCGCGCCCTACGCGCGGCGCTCGACTGGAGCCACGCCCTGCTCGATCAGCAGGAACAGGCCGTCTTCCGGCGGCTCGCGGTATTCGCCGGAGGTTTCCGAATCACGGCTGCGGAAGCAATTTGCGGGACCGACGTGGGTCCACCCGACATCCTCGATCACGTCGCGAATCTCGCCGACAAGTCACTCATCGTTCCCCCCGCCGAGGGCGAACGGTACAGGCTTCTCGAGCCCATTCGCGAGTACGCCCTCGAGCGGCTTCGCGCGAGTGATGAGGAAGAGAGTGCGATCGAGCGCTGCGCGACGTATCTCGTCGACCTCATAGCGACGGAAATCCCGGACCCGATGGGGATGGGGAGTGGGCCAGGCCTCAGCCGCATTGCTGAGGAGTTCACCAACCTTAGGGCGATCCTCCCGTGGCTCATCCGCGAGCGGACCGCCGACGCAGTGCGCGTCCTCGCGCGGTTCGCTCAGAACCACCTCGGACTCACCCCGACGCACGTCTCGGTCGTGAGCGGCTGGCTCGGCCAAGCGCTCGATGCATATCCCACCAGGGATGCGACACGTGTTGAGGGCCTTCTTGGTCAGTTGCAGGTCCTGACCCAGTTCCCAGACAAGCACGGCCTCGCAAGGCGCGTCGCCGATGAGGCGCTTGAGATCGCGCTCGAGCTTGGGGATCGGAGCCTCGAGGCGCGAGCCCTTTCGCGATCGGCGTTCGTCGCGGTCTGGGAGGACCCCACGCGCGCGATGCGCGAGTACGACGAGGCGGTCCCGATGTTGCGTGAGGGCCACCTCGGCGCACTCGCCCTGGCCCTGGCCGGCCGCGCTGTGATCAGGCAGCGTGCCGGCGACTCGCGCGGCGCTGAGGCGGACATCGCCGAAGGGCTCCGGGCATGGGAGCGTCACGCGGGCGCTACAAGCGTTGTGCGCATCAACACGCTGCAAGCGGCGGCCGACGTCGCGTTCCAAGCCGGCGACCTCGCCCGTGCGGAGGAACGCCTGCGTGAGGCGATCGATGCGGCCTGCGAGGCTGGCGGCCGCTCGGGTCCGGTCATCGTCGCCCTCATCGGACCGTTCGATTTCCTCGCCCACCTCGGAGCCTTGCGCGGCGACTCCGAACGCGCGCTGCTTCTGGCTGGCTGCGCCGAGCGGCTGCGCGACGAAACAGGGATCTGGCCGAGGCCGTGGTTCTCGCTGGCGGACCGTCATTGGCTCACAGACCTCGATACACGACTTGGAAAACGAGCCCGGACGGTGCGCGCCGAAGGGCGACGACTCACGGTCGCGCAGGCAGTTTCATATGCGCTCACAGACGAACGGCCCGGTTCGCTCAGCACACGCGAGCTCGGCGTGACGGAGCTCGTCGCAGAAGGGTTGACCGACAAGGAGATCGCCGCGAGGCTCGCGATCTCCGAGCGCACCGCCGAGAGCCACGTGCAACGGATTCGCGACAAGCTCGGCTTCCAGTCGCGAGCCCAGATCGCCCGCTGGGCTGCGGAGCACGCGCCGAGCATCCGCTGAGCGCTCCGCCCCGAGAGACAAGCCCTCTTCGCCACCTGGCTGAGACACGCTGAGAACACTTCGAAGGCCCGGCCACCCAGCCTCACGCGTATCGTCGAGTCGTGCTTCTCCGACTTCTCAGCTGCGTGGCGGCTCTCGCGATCGCATGCGGCCAGCCCGCGGTGCTGGCCGAGCCTTCACCGACAGAGCTCCTGCAGAAAGCGAGCACGAACCTGAAGGACGCGAAGACCGCCCATATCGCTGGGACCGGAAGCTTTGCCATCAGCAGCGGGCTCAACATTTCCTTCGACTTCAAGCTGAACGGCGACGTCGAGATCCCCGACAAGTCCCGCCTTTCGACCGAGATGTCCCTCCTCGGGCAGACCCTGTCGGTCGACACGATCACGATCGCGGGGCGCACGTTCAGCAAGGGTCTCACCGGCAGCGGTTGGAGCGAAACCGCGGGCAATGACCCACAGGGCGCTGTCCTCGACCCGCTCGGGCAGACGGACCTGTCGGCCGTGACCACGGTGATTGAGGTCGACCGCCCGGAGATCGATGGCCGCAAGACGCGGCATCTCTCGTACACCATCGACCAAAGCAAGCTCGTCGAAAAGATGAAAGGCACCCAGACGGCCACGACACCGTCGTTCGACGTCTCGGGCGCGACCGGCAAGGGCGAGATCTGGATCCGCACCGACGACAACCAGATCGTGCGGCAGCTCGTGACGCTGTCGGTGGACATGGCCGGTGACCTCGGGATTCCAGGCGCGTCCCCGGCGGCTGGCAAGAGCACATTCGAGATCGCGTTCGACCTCAAGTTCAGCCATCTTGGAGAGCCAGTCTCTCCTGCCATCACCGCGCCTCCGGCGCAATAGCGCACGTAGCGCGCGATACGCCCAGAGCAGATAGAAGACGACGGCGATCCCGTCAAACGGACGGTCGTCCCGTGCCCGGCGCGACCGTAGCTTGCCCTCAACCACTAAGGAGGGTTAGTCATGAAGAAGCTCGCTCTCGCCATCGGTCTGGGTGCATACATCGCGTTCAGCGCGTCGGCCAGCTCGCTCGCGGCTCTTCGCGCCGACACCGCCGCGGGCATCGCGGCGAACCGCGACAGCCGGCTCGCGTGGTCGGTCACCGGGACCAACGCGCGACTCCTCTTCCTGAACGAGGCGCTCTACCCGGACACGAACGCCACGGTCGTGACGGTCACGTCATCCCGCGGGGCTCACGGCAACCAGGAGCGCGCCGACATGGCGCAGCCCAGCTCGATCAGCACAGACACGCAGCGGCTCTTTTGCGAGGGCGACATCTGTCTTGTCCCCTAGCAGATGACCCGTCACCCCAACTCGGCCTAAGGCCGGTGGCCACGTCGGCACACCGGCCTTCCGAGTTTTCGTAGGATTCCGCGGATGGGCTTTCTCGCGGGACTTGTCTGGGGCCTCCTCATCGCCGCGGCGACGGTCGCGCTCGAGCACTACGGGCCATCGAGCGACCCGCTGCACATCAGCTTGAGCGGGAACGGTGCAATCGCGGCCCCCATCGTGCTCGTGCCCCTTGCGATCTTCTGGGGATGGTCTGGGATCGCGAACGCATACGCGGGACGGAGCGTGGTGCCGATCGCGACTTACACGCTGGCGCTGCTCTTGGGCGTAAGCGCGATCGGACCGGCCGATGCCTTCTTCTTCCCCCAAGGCGGGACCCAGATCTCCGTCAACGACCTTCTCGGGGGTCTGTTCCAGGGCTCTTTATTCGTTGGCTTCGTGGCCGTTATCGCGGCGCCGATCTACTGGGTGCTGAGGTCGCGGATCGGACAGAGCCGGATTCTCATCTGGTTGCTCTATCTCGTCAGCCTCGCGATCGCAGCCTTCGTCTCGGGCTTCGGAACGATCGTGGCCGGCGGCGTCGTTGCGGGGGTCGCAAGCGGGCACGCGTGGCAGCGCCAGGGCGGCCGCACGTTCATCGCGATCATCGTGATCGTGATCATGCTGCTGGCCGTGTTCGGTATCCCGTACCTCGTCGCGAACGGCCTCTCGGCCCCCCGCTTCTAGCTGCTCGCGGGTTCGCTCGGAACGGGTGGCGGCGTTGGCGCCGGTGCCTGGGCCGGTGGCGGTACGTCGCGCCGCGGGAACGGGGCGCCCGCCGGGCGGAACTCACCCGCGGGACGGAAGGGTGGACGCTCCGGCTTGGGCGGCGGTGGGCCGCCAGCCATCGCGCGCGCCTGCGGAGACATGAGCCCACGGACGTGGTCGGCGGTGTACGGCAGCATCGCCATCAAGCGAGCCCGCTTGAGGGCGGTCGTCAGCATGCGCTGATGCTTGGCGCAGGTTCCGCTCTTGCGGCGGGGATCGATCTTGCCGCGATCGCTGATATAGCGGCGGATGCGACCGACATCTTTGTAGTCGATCTTCTGCACCTTATCGACGCAGAACGTGCAGACCTTGCGGCGCGGACGGCGGAGGCCCGGAGGTCCACCGTACCGGCCGCCGGATCCACCGGAGCCGCCGGATGGTCCATCGCGCCGCGGGCCGCGTGAAGGCCCCGAGCGAGGACCGCTGTCTGAAATCTCTTGACTCATCGTTCGCTCCTAGAAGGGAATCTCGTCGGGGTCGAAGGTCTTTTCGCCTTCGGGCCCCCGCGCCGGCGTCGCGTTGTCTCCGGCGGTGCCGCCCTCGCGGTCACGCCGCGGGTCGAGCATCTGGAAGTCACTCGCGCTGATGTCGAGGCTGAGGCGCTCCTTGCCCTCACGGTCCGTGTACGTCCGAGGCGTGAAACGCCCCTCCACGTAGACGAGGCGCCCTTTCGTGATCATCTGCTGCGCGCGCTCGGCGAGCGTCGACCAGCAGCTGATGCGGTACCAGTCGGTCTGCTCCTGGCGGTCTTCGGCTTTCCCGGTGACCCGGTTGACGGCGACACTGAACTCGCACACCGGCCGGCCGTTCGGGGTCATCCGGAGCTCGGGGTCGCGTCCGACATTGCCGATGATGACGATCTTGCTTACTGAGGCCACGATGTCACTCGTCCCTTCTCACTACGAGGTGGCGGAGGATGTCTTCGGTGAGCCGTATGGTGCGCTCGAGCTCGCGCGCCTGGGTCGTCGGCAGTGAAAACTCGACGACGCCGTATTGGCCGTCACGGTGGTGGGCGACCTCGTAGGCGAGTCGGCGCTTCTGGTTGGGAACGACCTTCTCGACCTTGCCGCCGAGGTTGGCGATGGTCTGCTGGATTCGTTCGCTGACCGCGCCAAGACGCTCTTCGTCGATGGTGGGAGGGCAGAGATACATGAGCTCGTACGGTCGCATTCTGTGACAATTCTTCCTTTCCATGGGCTTGCCGCGGACCTTTGGCCCGGGGCGAAAAGGCGCCGCGCCTAGGAGACGCGGCGGTCAGGACCAGTGTATGGGACCGAGCAGTGGAATGCATCGTTCTCGAGGAGATCGGCCTGGACTTGAGCGACCTTCTTCCCGACGGTACGCGCGAATGCGAGCGCTGCGGCTTGCCGATGATGCCGGTGGCCGAAAACGATGGCGTGGTCACGCTCGAGTGCGCAAACCGCCACCGCCACACCGTGCCGCTACCCTCTGACCTCGCGGCACGCGAGCGGGTCCGAACGTGGATCATGCGGCGGGGCGCACAGCTTCACGTCCAGCACGAGCGCTGGGAGGCTGAGGAGGAGTACCGCACGGCGATGGAGAAGACGCAGCCCAGGTTGATCCGGCCTTCCGACCGCCACCAGCAGACGGGGCAGACCGCGGGGATGATCCGTGAGGAAGCCGTCCATACCGAAAGGTTGTGGGTCGGGGTCGTCCGGACCGAGGCGGGCCGCTCGTCGAGCTGGCATCACCACGGCGGGCACGAGTCGGTCATCTACGTGATCACCGGTCAGGTGCACCTGGAATGCGGACCGGGCGGCACCACGAAATTCCATGCGCGTCCAGGGGACTGCATCTACCTGCCGCCGGGCGAGATCCATCGCGAGGGAAACGACGGCACCGACGAGTCCGAGATCGTCGTTGTGCGCTCCGGCAGCGGCGAGCTCGTCGTGAACGTCGCGGGACCGGCGGCCTAAGCGAGCTCGGGTGCCACCGCCGCTCGATCATCTCGCAGCCATCGCGGTCGGGGACACGAACAGCTCGCGTCGAGACACCTTGTACGGCCTGCTCCGTCGCGAGCAAGCGATTGCGGCGTCGGCTCAGCCGTCTCGTTCAGAGGTGTCGCGCATCCTCGACTTCGCTCAGGCAGCGCACGGCGATGTGGTCGGCGTTCTCGTAGGACGGGATGACCGCCTTCTCGACAGCGCACGGGATGGCGAATGGAGCCTTCGCGACGTCCTGCGGCATGCCATAGCCGTCGAGCTCAGATACGCCGCGCAGGTCGAGTACTCGGCGTCGCGCGCGGACACCGACCCGATCCAGATCCCGCCTGCATTTCTTCCATGCGACCGGCTGTCTCCGCCCGAGAGTGAGTTCGGCCTGTCGCGCAGCGGTGGGGTGCTTGAGCTTCTGCGGTTACTCGGCAACGCCCGCACGAGTACCGATGCACGCCTCGCGAGATTGCCGGACGCCGTTCTCGGACGTCCGTCGCTCTGGGGAAAGCAGCAGATCGACGTGCGCATGCGTCTCCATCAAATCGCCGCACATCTGACCGAGACCGCGATTCAGATGGAGAAGATCGTCGGCAGCGGAGGCGAGCTCCGCGCGATCGTTCGCCGCTGCTGCATCACGAGAGGAATGCACGAACGTTGGAGCTTAGCCACGGAGCGCGGCACGATCGATGATTCGTACCGTACCTTGGCGGGCCAGCTCAGTTGAGGATGTCCAACTGACGGCATTTGGGCGGTACGTTTAGGTCGAGCCTGGCGACAGACTGCCGACGTGCAACTGAAATTACGTTCGGCTTTGGCGCCGTGAATTCCAGTCCGACAGCACGCGCTACTCGGCAGAAGACTTCGCGGATGTCAGCAGACTCATTGCTGAACTCGTAGGCCGGGTAGGCCTTGCCACCGACTTTTCGGTCGAATCTGCTTCCATCCGAATCAATTAATCCGCGTAGCAAATCGAATGGCCGCTCCGCGGCAATTTGGTTCTGCCACTCCGCCAAGCGAATTGGGCGGAGGTGCTTGCGGCCGGCGCCGTGTTGTGGAAACAAGTAGATCCATTCCCACGCGTACGAGGACACGACGCGACAACCATCGCCCTTTCGGCGCACCGCTGCACGACGTCGAGGATGCACACGCTGCATCGCCAGCTGGCACGACTGAACTACGGCCGGGTACCGCGAATCCAGAGAGATCTCGAGACGATTCGTCTTGGTCACAATCGCCCCGTCACCGAGGTAGAGCCCCAACAGATACGCATAGTCCGCGCGATGCGGCCCGAGGTGTTCGAGTGGATCGAACCGCGCCGCTGCCTCGGCGCGTGGCCTGTAGGAGCCTCGGCGCTTGCCTCGCCGTGTTGCGGCTTGTTTCGCGATTCGCGGATCGCTCGCGGCGCTCAAGCCCTTGGCCCAGTTGGGCTTTCCTGTCTTGGACTGCGCCATGCGTCGGACGCGCTCGTCGGACGCGGCTGTCAGCCCCTTCGCCCAGCCCGGATTGACTCCCCTCGAGCCGGGATGCTTGGGAGAAGACCGTGGCATGTGCACACGTAGAACTGTTCGCGGGATCGTGTCAATGGAACTTTGGAGTCGGTGCCGGAGGAGGGACTCGAACCCTCATAGGGCTTGCGCCCAGGCTGATCTTAAGTCAGCTGCGTAAACCGATTTCGCCACTCCGGCGTGCCGTAAGAATACGAAACGATCAACGTTCTAGGAAGGCCGCGACGAGTTTCTTCGGCGCGACGGCGAGATACGCCTCCCGGATCACGCGCTCGATGTCGTCCCAATCCGGGTCGCGATCCAAACGAACGCCGATCCAACCGCGGAACCCGACGTACGGCGGCACGAAGTACTGCTCGGGCTGCGCCTTCACGAGGCCGTCGCGCATGCCAGGTGGGCACGCGCACCAGAGCGCGAGGCGGCCATCGTCGTGGTGTTGGTCCATGTAATTCACGAAGCAAACTCTGTCGCGGATGAAGAAGCTGGGTGCACCGTGGCTCTGACGCTCCGTCGTTTCGGGAAGCGCAAGACAGATCTTGCGGACGCGAGCGAGCGGCGACAACGCGGCGCGCGGCATTCGGCGAGACTAAACCGACCAGCAGAACGAGGAGAATGAGCTGAGCGATAACCCCACCCGCTTCGTCATCATCGGAAACGGCGCGGCCGGCACGTATGCCGCGGAACAGCTGCGCAAGCTCGATGCGGCGGCCGAGATCGTCATGATCGACGACGAGCCCTACACCCTCTACAACCGCGTATCGCTCCCCCGGTACCTCCGTGGGGTGCTTCTCGAGCAGCGGGTCTACGTGCGCGACATGGAGTGGCACACCAAGAACAACATCGAGCTCCGACTCGAGACGAAGGTCGACCAGGTGAGCTTCGACGAGAAGACTGTCCACGCAGAGCCCGGCGGAGAAATACCGTACGACCGCCTGCTCATCGCGACGGGCGGGCGCCCCAATCCCCTTCGCGCGCCCGGCGCCGAGGGGGCGCCGTACCTTTTCAACTTCCAATACTTCGATGAAGCCAAAGCCATGGTCGCGCGAATCCCCGACTCGAAGATCGCGGTCGTGCTCGGCGGATCGTTCATCGGGTACGAGCTGACCGAAGCGTTCGCCCATCGCGGGCTCGAAACGCACTGGCTCATGCGCGGCCCCTGGTTCCTGCGGCGGTCGCTCGATGAGGAGGGCGGCAAAGTCATCACACTGCTGGCCCAGGACGCCGGCGTGCATCTCCACTACGACGAGGCGATCGAGAAGCTCGAGCGGTCCAACGGACAGCTCAAGGTCATCGGCACGAAAGGGTTCGCGGCGAAGGCCGACATGGTCGGCGTAGGCCTCGGTCTCACCATGAACGTCGACATCTTCGAGGGCACCGGACTCGAGACGAACGTCGGCGTGATAACGAACGAGTTCCTCGAGACGAATATCCCGGACGTCTGGGCGGCCGGCGACGTGGCCGAGTTCTACGACGTCGTCTCGCAGCGCCACCACCGGATGGGCACCTGGGACAACTCCCTCAACCACGGACGGCACGTGGCGAAGAACATGCTCGGGGCGAAGGAACCGTACGTGGAGGTCCCGACCTACGCCTCCGGCATGTTCAACTCGAACATCTCGGTCATGGGTGTCACAACAGAGGAGGAGCCAGAGGCCGAGGCGGTCGTCGAGGTCGAGTACGAGCCTCGCAACTACAAGCGGCTCTTCTTCCTTCGCGACAAGCTAGTTGGGGCGATCCTCGTCGGTAAGATGAAAGGTCGCAAGAAGGTTCTCGAGCTCATCAGCTCGCGCACGCCGATCGAAGACCGACGGAAGGTCTTCGAGCTGCTCGCGCTTCCGGAGCTTCCGCCGAAAGCGCCCGCCGCGACCACGGAGTGACCGGTGCCAGCGCAGCGTGTCGGAATCCGCGTCGAGGACACCGAGCTCGACGGCGTGCTGCATCTGCCGGAGACAAAAGCGATCGGCGGGGCCGCGGTGCTGCATGGCTTCGGCGGCCATCCCGACCAGCCACACATCGTCGCGACCTGCGACGCGCTCGCCCGCGCGGGTGTCGCAGCGCTCCGGTTCGCGTACCGCGATCACCAACCACCTCGGATGACGCTCGAGTCCGGTCTCGCCGACGCCGCGGGTGCGGTCCGCCTGCTGAAAGCGCACCCCGACGTGCCAGAGCGGCTCGCCGTGGTCGGGTTCTCCTTCGGCGGCACCGTCGCCGCGCTCGTGGCTGGCCGCGATTCACGGATCCGCGCCGCGGTCCTGGCGGCCGCTCCTGCAGTGGCCGGGCCCAAATTCTCGGCGTGGTCGAACGAGGGAAAGTGGAAGCCGGTGGCGGAGCTCTCTCGCACCCGCGCTCGAGTGCTCCTCATTTGGGGGTCGCGCGATGACCAGGTGCCCTTCGAGGACGCGGAGCGCTATGCCGCGGTCCTCTCGCAGGCGCGGGTCCCGAACAGGATCGTCACGATCGAAGGCGGCGACCACGATTTCGCGCCCGCCGGTCCGCGCGCCAAGATGACCGCGACGGTCGCGGAGTGGCTGCGCGAAACCCTCGCCTGAGGGGGGACCAACCGAGCCGGCGCGCTGGCACGATCTGCGCAAGTGTCTAAAGCATGGCTTCGGACGCCGCGTTCTGGCTCGCGCTCGCGTGGCTGGCGATCGTTCTCATGGCCGTCGTGTCGACGGCATGGCGTCCTCGCCACACGCACCCCGCGCCGGCGCAATGCAGGTGCGCGGATTGCCTCCTCCACCGCGCCCGCTAGCTCCCGAAGGCGTCGCCGCGCTCGGGAATCGGTCGCCTGTCTCGGTGGTTGTCAGAGGTGATGTTCGAACGACTCGCGGACCAGGACTTCGCGTACCTCACGACGTTCGGGCGGCGAACCGGCAAAGCGCACACCGTCGAGGTCTGGTTCGGCCTGGATGACCGTCGCGTGTACATGCTCTCGGGCGGCGGCGATCGCGCCGACTGGGTCCGCAACCTGAGAAAGACATCGCGGGTCCGCGTTCGGGTCGGAACGCGCACGGTGACCGGGAAGGCGCGCGTCGTTCGTGGCGGTACTAAGGAGGACGAGCGCGCACGGGAGCTCCTCGACGGCAAATATCAGGGCTGGCGCGCGGGGAGACGTCTCTCCAGCTGGGCGAGGAACGCGCTTCCAATCGCG
>VBDV01000013.1 GCA_005882765.1 Chloroflexota bacterium
ATCACCTTCGCGATCTCACACATCATCCCGGCCGATCCCATCGCCGCGGCGCTCGGCGACCACGCGACCGATCAGCAGATCGAGGCCTTCCGATCGGAGTACCACCTCGACCGACCGCTGCCTGAGCAGTACCTGACCTATGTCGTCGGGCTGGCGCACGGCGACCTTGGTCGGAGCATCCGAACGCGCCGGCCGGTGGCCGACGATCTCTTCGACTCGTTCCCGGCCACGATCGAGCTTTCACTGGCGGCACTCATCGTCGCGATCGTCGTGGGGATCCCAGCCGGCGTCTGGTCGGCCATCTCACGCGGCCGCCTTCCCGACCATTTCGTGAGGCTGGTCTCCCTCGTCGGCGGCTCCATCCCGGTGTTCTGGCTCGGTCTCATCGTGATCGGGCTCTTCTACTACAAGCTCGGCTGGTTTCCGGGCGGCGGTCGAATCGACAACTTTGTCACGCCGCCGCCCACGCGAACCGGCCTCTACGTCCTCGACAGCCTGCTCGCCGGCGACTTCGAGGCGCTGCGGAGCAGCGTTCTCCATCTGGTCCTGCCTGCGCTCACGCTCGGCTACTTCTCGACGGCGGTGATCGCGCGAATGACGCGCTCGAGCATGCTGGAGGTCCTCGGACAGGACTACATGCGGACCGCCCGCGCGAAAGGACTCCAGGAGCGGCTCGTTGTCCTGCGCCACGGACTTCGTAACGCCCTCATCCCGACTGTGACCATCCTCGGTCTGACCTTCGGCAGCCTTCTTTCGGGCGCGGTGCTGACCGAGACCATCTTCAGCTGGCCGGGCCTTGGGCGTTATGCGACCGCGGCGGCCATCGCGCTGGATTTTCCGGCGGTCCTTGGTGTCACTCTGCTGGCCGCGATCGTGTACCCGGTCGCCAACCTCGTTGTGGACATCGCCTACTTCTGGCTCGACCCTCGGACGCAGCATGGCTAGCACGATCGCGCTCCCGGTCCGCGGTCTGAGGCTCGCCGCGCGTGCGCCCATCCTCGCCAATCCGCTGAACGTCGTGGCGCTCGCGCTGATCGCCGTGTTCGCGTTCTGCGCGCTCTTCGCTCCGGTGATCGCGCCGTACGACCCGCTCCTGCAGGACCTCGGCTCCCGTTTGATGCCGCCCTCGGCGGCGCATTGGCTCGGGACCGACTCGCTCGGCCGCGACATCGCGAGTCGGATCCTTTACGGGGCGCGCATTTCGCTGATCATCGGAGTGGTCGTCGTGGCATCGGCCGGGGTCTTCGGCACGGTCGTCGGCATGGTCGCGGGATACGCCGGTGGCCTCGTCGACGAAGCGCTCATGCGTCTGACCGAAGTCTTTCTGGCGTTCCCGGCCCTCATCCTGGCCATGGCGATCGCCGGGGCGCTCGGGCCAAGCCTCTCAAACGCCATCATCGCGATCGCCGCCGTGACCTGGGCGGTCTATGCACGCCTGACGCGTGGGCAGATCCTGTCGCTTCGGCGCCGGGAGTTCGTGGAGGCCGCGAGGGCAATCGGCGCGTCGTGGGTGCGAATCCTCTGGCACCACCTCCTTCCGAACGTCCTCGCTCCGCTGATGATCCAGGCAAGCTTCGACCTGGGCTCGGCGATCATCGCGGCGGCCGGACTCAGCTTCATCGGCTTTGGCGCGCAGCCGCCGACCCCGGAGTGGGGCGTGATGATCAGCGAGGGACGGAACTACATCAACACGCAGCCCTGGCTCTCGCTTTTTCCAGGGCTGGCGATCCTGCTCGCGGTGGGATCGTTCAACCTTCTCGGTGACGGTCTTCGCGATGCGTTCGATCCCCGTCTCAGTCGAGCGGAACGCTAGCCGCGCCAGAGCCCGGAGCAGTAGCACGCTTGTCTGGTGAGCTAGCAAGATGACGCAACGCCTATTGCTTACTCACGTTCCGCGATGGGAAGATGCAGCGGTTGCTTCGTCGCTCGGTTCTCGTACTCGTGATTTTTCTCATCAGCGCGACCGGACAGAGTGACCTCGCGCCCCAAGACACCCCGCCGGCCGACGCGACGGTCGTGCCTCTCCTCGACCTAGCCGCGATGCCCGAATCTGCGATCCCGGTGGCCCGAGCGGCGGTGACATCGCGCTCGGGGACGACGATGCGGTTTCCATTCGATCCCCAGCCTGAATACATCACGAGTGCGACGAACTACTGGGCCGGCCGCGACGGTGCGTCGATCGAGTACATCGTCATCCATTACACCGACATCAGCTATGCGCGCACGCTGCACGCCTTCGACACCCTCGCGTCCAATGTGAGCGCGCACTACGTCATCCGCGGCGATGGGCACATCGCGCAGATCGTCGCCGAGGGTGACACGGCATGGCATTCCGGCAATGCCTGGTACAACCGGCACTCGATCGGGATCGAGTTCGAACTGGACCACGTGACCAACCCGGCCTTCACCACCGAGCAGTACTACGCCGGAGCCGCGCTGGCGTGCGCGATCTCCGGCCGCCAGGGCATACCGCTCGATCGCGAGCACGTCATCGGGCACAACGAGGTACCCGGCACCACCCACACCGATCCTGGGCCCACCTGGGATTGGCCGCACTTCATGTGGCTGGCGAGCCTCTGCGCGCCGCCGACGGACGCGACGGTCCACGCGAGCTTTGTCTCGGAGTCGCCCTATCCGGAGATCAGCACTGACGACAAGGCGCTCGTGTCGGTAGTCCTTCGCAACACCGGGTCCACCGCCTGGCGCAAGGGCACCGATCAAGAGGCGCGCCTTGGGATCCCTGATAACTCGCGGGCTCTCGCGTTCCTCGCCGACGGCTGGCCCGCGCCGGAGCGCCCGGCCGTTCAGGAGGAGGACATCGTCCCGCCCGGCGGGACCGCCACGTTCTCGTTCCGAGTGAAGGGAACGCTGCCCGGCACCTTCGTGGTGCCACTCCGCGGAGTCGTCGACGGTGGCGCGTGGATGGACGATCTTGGGATGTTCACGGTCGTGACCGTCCGCTAACTAGGACTTGCTCGCGGTAGAGATCGCGGAGCGCTCCGATCTCGCCGCCGTGATGGAGATCGTGGCTGATCATCGTCCAGAAGATCTGCTGCGTTGGCCAGCGCTCGCCCCAATTGGTCAGGACCTCTCGGCCGAGGCCCGTGTCGTCGAGGCCGTCGAGGTCGCGCATGAGCATCTGGTGGCCCGACTCGAGCTGAGCGATCGCCGTCGCTGCGGTGTGCGCCGAGTCGATCTCCGGGAAGGTGAGCTTTGCGTCGCCGAACGCGTACTCGTGATACATGACCTTGCACTCAGCCACGTGCACGAGACGCCACCCGATCGTCGTAAGCGGCGCGGGGTCCGGATGCGGAGGCTCGGGGTAGTCGACCGCCCACCGGCCATCATCGCGGCGGCGTACGGTCCAGCAGCCCGGAACCGGCTCCCAGAAAAACTCGGCGTCTGAAAGACCGTCGATGCGCTGGCGGAGAGCGTCGTACGCCTCCTGCAGCTCGAAGCGGAAGAGCGCCACAGCGGCGCGCGCCACGCCCGAACGATAGGGCGGGCCCGAAGTTCTTAGCGAACTGTTAGCGGACGCTTGCCGCAGGCTCAGGTGTCCCTTCTAGAGTCGACGGACAAACCCGGAGGAGCAGACATTGTGACTATGCCCGCACGTGCTCGTTACATCGTGGCCGTTATCGGCGCCCTGATGGTCGCCGCGTGCGGTGGCTCGGCGACCGTCTCTGTCGCCAGTGCGACGCCGACCGCGACCCCCACCGATTCGGCGACGGCCGCGGCCGCATCGGGTGCGGCGTGGACGGTCACCGACAAGTCAAAGGCGACGATCCGCGTCCGCGAGCAGCTCGTGGGCGTGAGCCTGCCGTCGGACGCGGTCCTGACCGCGACCGGAGCGAAGGGCTCGTTCACGCTGAACGCGGACGGAACGTTCGCGTCAGGATCCAAGATCACCTTCGATCTTGTGACCCTCGCGAGCGACGAGCGAGACCGCGACAACTTCATCAAGAACGACACGCTTCAGGTACGTCAGTTCCCCACCGCGGAGTTCGTTCCCACGAAGACGAGCGGACTCACAGTGCCGCTCGCGACGAGCGGAACGTTCACGTTCACGCTGACCGGGAACATGACGATCAAAGGCAAGACGAAAGAGGTCACCTTCGACGTGACCGCTAAGCGTGACGGCAGCGATCTCACCGCGACCGCGACGGCGGATCCGAGCTGGAAGTTCGGTGACTTCGGAATGACAGCGCCGTCCGTCCCGTTCCGCGTGCTCAGCGTGACCGATGAGATCCGCGCCGCCATCGATATCGTCGCAACGGGACCAAAGGGGTAAGACCCGCCGGCGTACCTAGCCCGATTGGCGACCTCGGGGTATCAACTTGGCGTACCGCTCGGTACCGAAATGTGTCGTCCCCCGTGCGGCGGTATTGCCGGAGCCATTCGCGCCGTTAGCTTCGACGAGTGGGATCGCGCATTTTCTCGCCGCTCGTCGTCGCGGCGATCGTGTTCAGCTCGCTGGCCGTTTGGCCGGCGACACGCGCATTCGCGGCGCCGACTTCGAGTGCGCCTGCCGCGGCGACCTGCGTGAGCAGCGTCGGTCCCGGGATACCGCACCCCGCGGGTCTTCCCGCGGGCGTATCGGGGTTCCACGCGCAGTGGTACGGACAGAGCGGATATCCCACGCTTTGCCCGGGCGAACGCTCGACCGCGACCGTCGCGTACTACAACTCCGGCTCGCTGGGCTGGGTACGTGGGCGCATGGGCGAGGTCGCCTACCTGGGCACGTGGGGGCCTGAGCCGGGTCAGGATCGCGTCACGCCACTCGGCGGTGACGGCGCAGCGGGCTCGCCCGCGACGGGATGGCCTCGCTACAACCGCATCGCG
>VBDV01000014.1 GCA_005882765.1 Chloroflexota bacterium
CGAAGGTGCTCACGAACGCGGATCTCGAGCGCATGGTCGACACGAGCGACGCCTGGATCTTCGAGCGCACCGGGATCCGCGAGCGGCACATCGTCGAGGGGGACGAGGTCACATCGGGGATGGCCGCGAAGGCGGCGAAGCAGGCCCTCGCGCGGGCGAAGGTGCGCGCCGAAGACCTCGACGCGATCATCATCGCGACCACGTCGCCCGATTACTTCTTGCCGACGGCGGCCTGCCTCGTGCAGGAAAGCCTCGGCGCGCGCAAAGCGGCGGTCTTCGATCTCGGCGCCGCGTGCGCCGGCTTTGTCTACGGGCTCGCCGTCGCGCGAGGCCTCGTGGCGTCGGGGGCGGCGCGCAAGATCCTGCTCGTCGGCGCCGAGACGATCTCGCGCTTCATCGACTGGACCGATCGCGCGACGTGCGTGATCTTCGGCGACGGAGCGGGCGCCGTGGTCATCGAAGCGTCGGCAGCTGGCGCGGGGATCCAGAGCACGGCGCTCCACGGAGATGGACGCCAGAAGAAACACCTGCGCCTCGAGGGCGGTGGCGCGTTGCATCCCGCGTCGCGCCGCGACGACCTCGCCTCTGACTTCATCCAGATGAACGGGCCCGAGGTGTTCAAGCTCGCGGTACCAGCGATGGCCGACGCGGCGAAGGAGGCGCTGGCTCAGGCGGGGCTGCGCCTCGAGGACGTCGACCTCTTCGTCCCGCACCAGGCGAACGCGCGCATCATCGAAGCTGTCGCCAAGCGCCTCGGACTCGATCGTTCGAAGGTCTTCATCGACATCGACCGCTTCGGTAATACGTCTGCGGCCTCAATACCCATCGCCCTGTGTGATGCCGTGGGCCAAGGGCGCGTGCGCCAGGGTGACACGCTCGTGTTCGCCGCGTTTGGCGGGGGGATGACCTGGGGCGCGGCGGTCGTGGAATGGTCCTCGCCCATCCGCTGACCGCGGTGCCGATCACCACCCGCGGCGATGCACGCGCGGCGCGACGCCGACGAGCTCGAGGGCCGCGAGCTCATTCGATATGGCCGCCGGCTCGAGGCTTGCCACGACACTGATACAACCGTATGGTTGTATCAGTGCATGTCGCGCCGCCCGACTTCGACCGCGTGTTCGCCGCCCTCGGGGATCACACCCGGCGCGACATCGTCCGGCGCGCGATCAGCGGCAAGGAGGGCGTCCTCGAGCTGGCCAGCCATTACCCGATGAGCTTCGCGGCGGTCCAGAAGCACGTCGCAGTTCTCGAGCACGCAGGCCTGATCACGAAGCAGCGCGTCGGCCGCCGCAGGGTCGTCCGCACCAACCCCGAGGCGCTGCTCGTCGCGCGCCGCCTGCTCGACCAGTACGAGCGGCTGTGGCGGGCTCGGATCGACCGCATGAATGAGCTCATCGCCGAGACGGCTGGCGCCATCGACACGGTGGAGACAAAGGAGAGCAAACGATGACCGTCACCGCTGTCCGCAAGGATCCCCAGAGGTTGACCCTCACGGTTGAGGCCGAATTCGATGCATCGGTCGAGCGCATTTGGCAGCTGTGGGCGGATCCGCGCAAGCTCGAGCGCTGGTGGGGGCCGCCGACCTACCCTGCCACCTTCACCAAACATGATCTAACGCCGGGCAGTCGCATCGAGTACCACATGACCGGTCCCGCGGGCGACCAGCCGCACGGCTACTGGGACGTCCTCGAGGTCGAGCCGCCCCGTCGCATTGTCTTGCGCGGCGGCTGTGCCAACGAGGACGGCACGCCCAACACGGACATGCCGATAAGCACCATCCGCGTCGACATCCAGGAGGTCGCCCAAGGACGCACGCGCATGTCGATCGAGAGCGTGTTCCCCAGCATCGAGGCCATGGAGCAGGTCCTGGCCATGGGCACGGAAGAGGGACAAAGCCAGGCGGTCAGCCAGATCGATGCCATCCTCGCCGAAGAAACCGTCCAGCGCTAGATCCAAGAGGAGAGCCGTCGTGGCCACGTCAACCAGCCAACCACCGACAAACTCAGCTAGGAGGGAACCGCGACCATGAAACTGACGACCGTCACGCACGTCTCCGTCGATGGAGTGATGCAGGGTCTCGGCGGCCCGGGTGAGGATCGCAGGGGCGGATTCGAGCGAGGCGGATGGGCCCCACCGCTGTTCGTCGACGAGGCCACGACGTTCCTCAATGGGGTCTTCCAGCGCGCCGACGCCTTCCTGTTGGGCCGGCGGACCTATGAGATCTTTGCCGGCTCCTGGGGAGTGTGGCCAGATCCCGGTAACAGCCCGATCTGGAAGGCTTTGAATACGCAGCCCAAGTACGTGGCATCGACCACGCTCACCGAACCGCGCTGGGCGAATACGACCGTCCTCTCCGGTGACGTCGCCGCGGCCATCGGCGAGCTGAAAGCCAAGCCGGAACGCGAGCTGCAGGTGCATGGCAGCGGCGCCCTGATCCGGTGGCTGCTCGACAAAAAGCTTGTCGACGAGATCACCCTGCTCACCTATCCCGTGATCATCGGCCAGGGCATGCGGCTCTTCCCCGACACCGGCCGGGACAGGGCGCTCGAACTGGTCGAATCGCGGGCCACCTCCAGCGGGGTGACGATCCAGGTCTACCGGCCCACCGGGCGCCCGCAGTATGTAACCGCCACCGCGACCTGAAGCATGTGCCATAGCTGCCGCCAGCGGTGGTTGTAGCTCACCACCCGCGCCTGAGCCAGTGACCAGAACATGTTGATGTTGAGTAGAACAGCGCGTCTGCGATCAGCCGGGATGCCGATAGCGCATGCGTCGCACTCCAGCGCCTAACGTCGTCGGGGCGGGCGCGGGCCGCGTGATCGGCGGCGTGCGTACGATGAAATCGACGGCCTCGCGCGGATCCGCGAATGACCTGACTAGATCGGCGTAACCGTCGCGTCGCGCGTATGCCGTCAGGAGATCGAAGCCCGACAGGCTCCGCGGACCGAGCAGAACCATCGGACTGCGCCGGTCGCTTACCCAGTAGCTGTTCTGCTCCGCGGCCTGGAAGACCTCCCGCACGGTGCCCGGCGTATCGCTTGCGATGACGACGCCGTGGCTGCCGATCGCGATCAACCCCTCTTCGCGCATGCTGTTGGAAAAGTACTTCGCGATGTGCGAGCTGAATAGGTTCACCGGCTCGTCCGGATAGACCCAGGTCGGCACGCCGAGGCTCGTCGCTCCATTCGACTCTTCGGCGCGCACGCGTCGCGTCTCCTCGATGTACCGCGCGGGATCGGACTCGTATACCGGCGCCCTCTTCAAGGTCGCGATCGCGCGATCGAGAGCGCCGCTGTCCGAGTGGTTCGAGAGATAGGCCCCGAGGTTCGCTGCCTCCATGAGCCCGGGTCCGCCTCCCGTCGCCACGAGAAAACCGGCGCGCGCGAGTCGCCAACCGAGCTCCGCGACGAGCGCGTACTGCGGGTCATCGCGGGGTGTGGAATGGCTGCCCATCACGCCCACGACCTTCGGCGCGGTACCGCCTTCGCCGCTGAGCCACGCGGTCAGGGCCCGGTCGATGCCGAAGTCGTGCAGGCGCTGGGCGATGGCTTCCGCCGCAGACGGCGGGTTGCGTCCGCCCGCGGCCACGAAGTGGCGTGCGATCCTGCGATCGAGGGCGCCATCTGGATGCGCGGGCGTGTAGCCCTGCATGAGCTCGTCGGCGGTGTAGAGGCCCTGCCGTAATGGGTCGAAGGGCTCCGGTCGCGGCAGCGGCGGCATGACGCTGCCATGATGGCCGAGATGCGCCTGCACTTTCTCGGCGCGACGAGGACGGTGACAGGCTCGCAGTATTTGCTCGAGACCGACCGGGCGCGCGTGCTTGTCGACTGCGGGATGTTCCAGGGCAGCCCGAACGATGTGATCCGCAACCGCGTGCCGTTCGCCTACGCGCCGAGCGAGGTCGACGCGCTCCTGCTCACGCACGCGCATCTGGATCACTGCGGGCTCATCCCGCATCTGTCGGCATCAGGCTTCAAAGGCCCGATCTACGCGACCAAAGGAAGCGTCGACCTCACCCGACTGGTGCTCCTCGATTCCGCGAAGCTCCAGGAGGAGTTCTCGCAGAGCCACCAGCGCTTCGCCAAGCGGAATCCGGATCGCGCCGCGGTCGAGGACGAGGAGACCATGGCCGAGCTCGCGGCCGCGAGCAAGGAGGATCCCGCGGCCGCGACACGGGAGGCGGCGCCCGCGGCTGTCACTGCGCTGCGCGAGCCGCTGTACACGGTCGACGACACCAACGCCGCGCTCGCGCTCTTCCGTGGGATCGACTACGGGACTGAGGTTCAGGTCGCGCCAGGGATCACCGCG
>VBDV01000083.1 GCA_005882765.1 Chloroflexota bacterium
GAGCGAAAGGTCGCGAACATCGTGCGTTCCGGCGCGGACACCGTCGTCACCGCGAACCCCGGCTGCCTCATGCAGATCCAAAGCGGCCTGCGCGACGCAGGGTCCGACGTGCGCGTCGTGCATCTGCTCGATCTCTTGGACGAGGCATACCGCGCGGTCTGACGAGCGCGGCTCTTAGACTTCGCTCGGGTCTGGAGTGCCGGGAAGGCTGGTCGGCAGGGAGATCGCCTTGACCGATCCGCTCCTGCTGATCCGTGCGGCGGTTGCACTGATCGCGACGGCCACCGTCGTCGCGGCGCTCGCGCGCCGGGCCGCGCTGCCGGACTCCGTCGTCCTCGTCCTCGCCGGATTATTGGGCGCGACCCTTTTTCCCGAGATTGGGCTGGCTGTTACACCCGGTCTGGTCCTCGGCGTGTTCGTCCCGGGCTTGGTCTTCGCGGCGGCGTACTCGATCGATTGGGCCGAGCTGCGCCCGGTCCTCGCTCCAATCGTCGCGCTCGCGATCCCCGGCGTGCTCGCGTCCGCCGTCGTGGTCGCGTTCGCCCTGCACCTCGGGGTCGGAGTCCCGCTCGAGCTCGCCTTCGTCGTGGGCGCCATCACCGCCGCGACCGATCCGGTCGCGGTCGTCGCAACGATGCGGCGGCTCGACGTGCCGCGCGGCCTACGGACCCTTGTCGAAGGCGAGAGCCTTTTGAACGACGGGACCGGCCTCGTGCTATTCGCTCTCGCGGTGCGCGCGGTGCAGGCAGGGGTCAGCGCTGAGGAAGGCGTGGCCCTGTTCGTCGGAACCATCGCGGTCAGCGCCGCCGTCGGTGTCGCGGGTGGACTCATCGGGGCGCGCCTGATCCAGGCGACGAACGAGCGAACCATCCAGCTCGGCATCTCGCTCGTCATCGCGTACGGCACCTACCAGCTCGCAGACGCGATCGGTCTCTCCGGGATTCTCGCGACGGTGATCGCGGGGATCGCTCTCGGGAGCCGCATGCGGCGGAGCGTCGGCTCAGACGCGCTGGTCCGCGAGATCGAAGATCTGTGGGACGTCGTCGGGTTCGTCCTCACCTCGCTCGTGTTCCTGCTCATCGGGTTCGCCGTCCGCCTCCCGTCGTTACTCGGGTCTGGTGCCGCGATTGTGGTCGGCACCGCCGCGGTGGTCGTGGGACGGGCGCTCATCGTCTACCTTCCCGCGGCCGCGGTTCGGCTCTGGTCACGGACGACGTTCCTCCCCCGCGGCTGGGTTCACGTGATCTTCTGGTCCGGGCTGCGCGGCGCGATCGCACTCGCCGCGGCGCTTTCTCTTCCCGCGGACTTTCCCCAGCGGGAGCTCCTTCAAGACGTCAGCTTCGGGATCGTCCTGGTGACCCTTCTCGCCCAGGGGACGGGCGCCGCTCTGGTGGTCCGGCGAGCGTTGCGCGGCGGCGACGGCTCGACTGCGCTACGGTCTAGCGGGGGAGGCTGAGGCCCGCTCTGACCGCATCCAAGACCGAGTTCAAACGGCGCCTTGATCGCGCGCTCGGGTCCGATCGACTGCGCACCGCGCTCCGTCGCGCGCTCCCTGAGCTGAAGGAGCGCCGCGACGCACGCATGCGCGAGATCGACTGGGACGGCCTGCGCGCGGACCTCACGCTGCGCAAGGCCAAAGCGGTCGACGACATGCCCGAGCTCGTCGAGCGATTTACCCGCGAGGCCGAGGCGGTCGGCGCCAAGGTCTACCGCGCCGTCGATGCCGACGAGGCGCGCCGGATCGTCACCGCGATCTGCCGCGCCAAGAAGGCAAAGCTCGTCGTGAAGTCGAAGTCGATGGCGACGGAGGAGATCGGCCTGACCGATCACCTCGAGTCACAGGGCATTCACGCGGTGGAGACCGATCTCGGCGAATGGATCATCCAGCTCGCGGGCGAGCGCCCGTCGCATCTGATCGCGCCTGCGATCCACAAGACGCGAGAAGAGGTCGCGCAGCTTTTCAGTAAGGTCGTCGGGCATCCGGTCGCCGACGACATCGCCTCCCTCGTCGCGGTCGCCCGGAAGGAGCTGCGGCAGACCTTCATCGACGCTGACATCGGCATCACCGGCGGGAACGCCCTCATCGCCGACACCGGCACCCTCATGCTCGTGACCAACGAGGGCAACGCCGATCTGGCCACGACGTTGCCGGCGGTGCACATCGCCGTCGTGGGGATCGAGAAGATCGTCCCCACGATCGACGACGCGATCGCGATCGTGAAGCTCTTGGCACGTAGCGGGACGGGGCAGAAGATCACGTCGTACACGCAGTTCATCACCGGACCATCGCGATCAGCCGACATCGAGCTCAAGGCGCAGATCGGGGTCCACGGACCAAAGGAGCTGCACTTCGTGCTCCTCGACAACGGTCGGACCGCGATGCGCGACGACCCGTTCGCCCGGGACGCGCTGCGCTGCATCCGTTGCGGCGCGTGCAGCAACGTATGTCCGAGCTATCAGGAGGTCGGCGGCCACGTCTTCGGTCACATCTACACCGGCCCGATCGGCCTTGTTGTCTCGCCGTGGCATCACGGAATCGAGAGCGTCGCCCACGAGCAGGCCCTGTGCATGGGGTGCAACGCATGCGACACGGTCTGCCCGGTGAGCATCCCGCTCGCATCGCTCATCACCGACGTCCGCGCACAGGCGGTCGAGCGGACCGGGATGTCCTGGGCGAAGCGGCTCTTCATGCGTCAGTGGTCCACGCCCGACCGCATCGATCGCATCACCGGGTGGCTCGCGACCTTCCAGAACCCGCTCCGGCGCAACGGGAGCGTGCGCCTTCCGTTCGGCTCGCTCGCGCAGGAGAAGAGCCTGCCCGCGGTGGCGGACAACCCGCTTCATTACCGGGCTCGTGAGATCACGCAGACCAATCCCTCCTCACCGTCGCTGCGCGTCGCGATGTTCCCCTCATGCATCATCGACCACTTCCTACCCGGCGCCGGATACGCCGCGGCGCGCGTCCTCCAATCGATGGGCGCGGAGGTGCACATCGTCGAGGGCCGCCGCTGCTGCGGCCTCCCGCAGCTCAACAGCGGCGATCGGCAGACGGCGATCGCGATGGCGAAGGCGGCGATCGAGTCACTCGAGCGCATCGCGGCTGATCGCATCGTGATTCCATCGTCGTCATGTGCGATCACGATCGCGCAGGACTACGCGAGGATCCTGTCGGAGGATCCTGCCTGGTCAGAGCGCGCCGGCAAGCTCGCGAAGCGGGTCACCGCGTTCACGCCGTTCGTCGCCTCGATCCTTCGCGAACGTCCGCTTCGTGGCCGAAAACTCGGGCTACGGGCGACGTACCACGACGCGTGCCAGTCGGCGAACGTTCTGGGTATCCATCAGGATCCGCGGACGCTGCTACGGGAGGTGGCCGGCGTCGAGATCGTGGAGATGACCGAGTCGGCCGTCTGCTGTGGATTCGGCGGATCGTTCAGCTTCGAGTATCCGGAGGTCGCGAACCGCGTGCTCGAGCGCAAGCTCGCGAACATCGATGCTACCGGCGTCGACCTTGTCATCTCCGACAACCCCGGATGCCTCACGCATCTGCGTGGTGCGATGGACGCGCGCGAAAAGACCACGCGGGTTCGGCATATCGCGGAAGTGCTGTGGGAGTCGCTCTCGAGCGCGAGCTGACTAACCGCCGCAGGCGCAGCTGCCGCCGAGCGACGCGTTGCGCACGAGGAATCCGGTGCCCTCAGGCCCATCGACCCACTCGACCTTGGCGCCGTCGCAGTACGGAAGGCTCTGCGCGTCGATCGCGACCTTCAGTCCCGCCGCGTTTGTCACCGCGTCGGTCTCGTCCGCGTTCTCGTCGAATGCCAGCCCGTACATGAACGAGCAGCAGGAGCGGCCGGAGACATACAGGCGCAGGAACGCGCGCTTCGGGTCGTCGGCGCGAAGCTCCTGCAGCTTGGTCGCCGCCTCCGGGGTCACCTCGATCGTGGTCGCGCTTCCGTCGATCGCCATCGGAAGAAGTCTACCGGTCCCGGCGCAGCTGCGGCACGCGGGCCATGATCGCGGCGAGTCCGGCAAACACCACCGCGGCGGCGCCGGCAACTGCGAGCGGCGCTCCGAACAGGATCGCCGCTCCACCGAGGAGCGGGCCATTCAGCACCCGCATGCCCTGCGTCCCGAAGGTGTACGCGCCCATCACTCGGCCCCGGATCTCGTTCGGCGCAGACAGCTGGATCTTCGTGTTGGTGAGCGACTGCGTGAGTACCGCGGAGCCGCCGACGACGATCAGCAGCAGGAATGACGCCGCGTAGCTTGTCGAGAACGCGAAGACGAGGATCGCGAGCATCTCAGCCATCGCAGCGCCGACGATGAACCGGCCGGTGTGACGCCGGTCGCGGGCGTACGCGAGGTAGAAGGCGGCCGCCACGGCGCCGACACCGCTGCCGACGAGGAGGAACGAGTACCCAAGATCGTCGACGTGGAGGACGTCGTGTGCGAACAGCACGAGGAACGAGTTGAAG
>VBDV01000084.1 GCA_005882765.1 Chloroflexota bacterium
GTCGCGTGCGCGTGGTTGGAATCACACCACATCCGGACGAAGCGTTTATGCGCCAGGTCGTGCGGACGCTCTCGATGGCAGATGGTGACGTGTGCCGCGTGTTGATCTGCGACCGGGATGCGAAATGGAGCGCGGCCGTGCGCGAACGGCTGGAGGAGGCCGGGATACGTGTGGTGCAGACACCGTATGAGGCACCGAACGCGAATGCGTACGCGGAGCGCTTCGTGAGATCGATGAAGGAAGAATGTCTCGACCGGATCATTCCAATCGGAGAGGGTCTCTTCCGACGAGCGGTGTCGGAGTTCGTTGCACATTACCATCGCGAGAGGAATCACCAAGGTCTGGAAAATGCTCCGATAGATGGTTTACCCCGGAGCGGCGTGGGCCGAGTGCACCGCCAGTCACGCCTCGGTGGACTGCTTAAACTTCTACCGGCGCGCAGCGTAACCAACCGCTCATCACTTCGGCTGAGCAATGGGACAGAACGTGTACGTATCGCCCTCGGCGCGCCACGCCGCGCGACGATCGGCGTGAGCGTCGGCGCGACCTTGACTCTGTCAGAGAACGCCGTGCATTATCGCCCGACGCTAGTAGGGGTAACCTTTGAGCCTTGGCGTCCTGGGCTTCCAATCAGGTAGGGAAGCGTATTTGTCACCAATTGGCATCTTGACCTTCGGCAGACTCTGGGCGTCCAGTGTCTCGTCTTCCGGGATGACATCGTTGATGTAGAGCAGATACGCCGTCAACGCGTAGACCTCATCGGCCGTTAGCGTCCCCTCTCTATTGAGGGGCATCCCGCGATTGATGTAATCCCAGACCGTCGTTGCGAACGGCGCGCGAAGCGGCAGGATTCGCCCTCGCGCCCAGACGTCAGGATTCTTGGGATCTTTGCTTTTTAGATTGGGCGCCGTACCGCCTATTCCCGCCGCGCCGTGGCATCCCGCGCATCCCTTCGCGCGATAGACCTGCGCGCCCTCCTTGGCAGTGCCTTTTCCCGGCGGGAGTTCTTCTCCGGTCGGGCCGATGGAGATATCCAACGCGCGAATTTCCTCAGCGGTCGGCGTGCGTCCCACTCCATAGGTAGGCCCCTGCGCCAGCGCGGAGACGCCGATCAGCAAGGCGAACGCGAACGCAATGAGGAAAACCCTACGCGTTCCCATTGGTCACGCTCCCGTCCTTGGCGATCCTCCAGGGCTGAATGCTGTTGTCCAACCCCGGCACGCTGAATGTTTCATCGAAGGGCTTGTTCCAGTACTTGGCGATCTGTGCGCGCGACGGTTGAACCTGACCGATCTCGTCCGTGCAGCGCGACTGGAGCTCCGTTTCGTTTCCGTCCCAATTCCACTGATAGGCAAAACGGGCATGGGCCATACGCTGTGGCGTTCCCTTGAACTCAGCCTTGTTCCATTTCTTGCCGCCGTCGGTAGACACTTCCACCAGCTTGATAGCGCCGCCACCGGACCAGGCCAGGCCGCTGATCTCGTAGAAACCCTTGCCGGGCAGCTGTTGTCCGCCCGAAGGGAACGTGATGACCGACTTGGGCCCGATCTGGTAACTCAATGCCGCATCTTTCTCTTTCGCGTCCTCATGAAGATGCCCATAGTCGTTGTAGTTCATGTAGTACCGATCGACGATCTTGATTCGTCGCAGCCACTTGGTGTGAAAAATTCCCTCGAAGCCGGGGACCATCAGCCGCAGCGGAAATCCGTTCTGAGGCCGCACGGCCTCGCCGTTCATGCCGTAGGCCACGATGCAGTCGTCCATCGCCTTGGCGATCGGCATGCTCGACGCGCCCTTCACTTCCTCCACCCCTTCTGCGACGAACCAGGATGCCCCGCCTTTCAGTCCGCACTCCTTGAGCAGCGTCGAGAGGAGCACGCCGGTCCACTCGGCGCAACTCGTCATGCCGTGCGTTTCTTGAACGGTTTTCGCTCTCCGCGACGATCGATTCCCTGCGCACTCGATGAAATGAAGGCGGGTGACGGACGGGAGGCGCTTCAAGTCCTCCATGGTGAAGGTCAGCGGACGGTCGACCAGGCCGTGGATCATGAAGCGATGCTCCCGCGGATCGATGTCCGGGAGGAAGGATCCACGAGTCGTCGCGAAGTAGTGGAGCGAGGATGGCGTGATCACCCCGACGGAGTCCTGAAGCGGCGATGCCACATGAAACGTAAGCCCGAAGTTATCAGGCGACGGCCGGCCGCCGTGGGGGATGCGGACCGACTTCACATGCTTAGAGCGATCGCCGTAGGCGATTTGACCATCGTTGTCGCCCTTGATCATGGGCGGGGATGCATGTGTCATTGGTTCCTGGCCGAGCGCGGGTGCCGCGGCTCCCAGGGTGAAGCCACCGGCTAACGTGGCGCCGCTCTTCAGGAGTTCCCGCCGATTAAAGCGTTTCGAACCCATCGGTCTCTCCTTCGCAGATGAGCCTAAGAGGAAATCGCTTTCCCGAAGTCGAAAGTATACGCGTAATGTCCCAGCTCAGGATCGACAGCATTACGGAGATTCTTGCCGCGTCCGTGGGATAAGCTCCCGCTCGTGATCGACGTGTCGGTCCTTCGGTTGCTGCTCCTGACCCTCATCGGTTGGCTCGATCATCGGGAGCGGGAGGCGCTCGCCTATCTGATCGAAGAGAATCGCCTCCTCCGGCGGCAGAGCGGCGGGCGGCGCCTGCGGTTGACAAACGACGACCGCCGGCGACTGGCCATCCGGGCCCACGTGGGGAGCCATCTCGGGAGCCGACTTCTTCGCGACTGAGGTGTGGACGTGGCGCGAACATGCGGTACCTGACACGTATTCTTCTCGTGCCGATCCTCCTCGTACCGATCCTTTGGGTCTGGCCACAACGGGGGATTACGGTGAAGTTCTCCCCTAACAGGAACTGGCTCAGGCCGGTTGTTGTGCGCGTCGAGCGGCGGATCAATCTCGACTTCATGACCGCGGCTTCGGCGTCGTTGCCGCAGCAGGAGTTCAGTGTCGAATGGAGCGGCTGGCTGCGGACCGATCGCGATGGGCAGTACGCTTTCAACCTGCGGAGCGACGATGGCTCGACCCTCGAGCTTGACGGGCACATCGTCGTCGACGCCGGCGGTGTTGCTTTTCCAACGACTCGAGCTGCCACCATTGCGATGATCCGCGGACTGCATCAGATTCGCCTGCGCTTCGTGCAGACGGATGGCGCCTACGAGTTTTATGCGTACTGGACGCCGCCGGGCGAAGCAGAACTAGCGGCGTTCCCGACGGAGCAATTGTTCGTCCAGCAACAACCTGCCGTCATCGTATTTCTAACCCGCCACGTCTCTTTGCTATGGGCGCTGTGCTGGTTCGCACTCGCGTTGGTGATTGCGGCCCGGATTGCGAAAAGCGCGCGCGAGATCGCCAGCACCGGGAGGCGCCGATTCGCACGGCGCCTGACGCTGGCGCTTGCATCGACCATCGTGGCATTACTCGTCGCGGAAGGGATCGTTCGGCTGGCGCACTACGTCCGCGAGGATCGGCGGCCGCTCGAAGTGCAGCTGCGCGGCGCTCGCGCTCAGGCGCCGTTGTCGATGCAGAGTCTGAGACTCGGCGAGATTGTTCAGCCGAGCCGGTACGCGGGCATCGTTTACGAACTGAAGCCGAACGTCCGTGGACGATTCATGGGCCAGCCGCTCCTCATCAACTCTCAGGGGCTTCGCGATTACGAGTACACGCGTCGCAAAGAGCCCGGCACATTCCGGATCGTTGGAGTGGGTGACTCGTCGCTGTTCGGGTGGGGTGTGCCAATCGAGGATAGCGGCTTGAAAGTGCTGGAACGGCGCCTTAATGAGGAATTCCGCGCGCGGAAATTCGAGGTCGTCAACTTCGCAGTGCCGGGCTACAACACCGCCATGGAGAGCGAAACGTTTGTGCAGAGGTGCCTCGAGTACGCGCCCGATCTCGTTCTTCTCAACTTCAACACCAATGATTACGACGTGCCGGAGTTCATGCGGCGCCCGAACGAGCTGGCAACGTTACGCAGGTCCTATCTGTTCGATTTGGCGTACTCCGTTTATGAGGGCGTCATGGCCGTTAAACGGGAGCCACTCGGCCTGTTCGACTTCAGGCATCGTACCATTGCACAACGTCAGGCCGCGCGCCTGGATGAAGATCCGGCACTCCCAGACGAATATCGGTATATGGTTGGCGCCAAGGGCGTTGTGCGTGCTCTCAAGCGGCTGGCTGCCGCGGCGCGCGAGCGCGCCATTCCATTTGTCGTGTTTGATGTGAAGCCCCAGCCTGGCTTTGACCCACAGTATGTGCGCGACGAATTGCGTGATGGCCAACGCGAGCTCCTCGAGCGAGAGAGCCGGCGCCTGGGATTTTACTTCTTGAATACCTATCCCTACTTCATGAATTACTTGAAGCAACATCCGGACGCAAGCTCGCGGCCGGTGTTCGCGGTGTCGGCAGTCGATGGTCACCCAAACACGCTCGCGCACTCAATCAACGCGCAGGCGCTGTTCGATTACCTCGTCGCTAATCAGCTGCTTCCTTCCGACAAACCGTCCAAAGATGATCATTGAGCGCTACCGGCGCGTCATCGCGCACGCCGTTGATTCAAGGCGAGAGCTTTCGTCTACGCCAGAAGAAGACCGGCGTGCTCGGCCGGCACATCGCAACGACGGGTACATGGATCGATTCGCCACCGGGCAGCTTCGGATCGCAGCGGGCTGAAGGGCGCAAAAACCCTGGCTGCCAGCCAGAACGTACTCGTGAACGATACCTGTCCTTCGCCAATACTCGATCGTCGTGTCTGGCTCGCGCAACAGTGAAGCAGTT
>VBDV01000049.1 GCA_005882765.1 Chloroflexota bacterium
GCTTCCGCCCTCGATCATCCGCGCGGCGATCGCGATCGCGTTGAGGCCCGACGCGCAGAAGCGGCTCACGGTCGATCCCGGCACCGACGACGGGAGGCCGGACATGATCGCGACGGTCCTCCCTACATTCTGCCCTTGCGGCCCTTCAGGGAAGCCCGCGCCGAGGATGACGTCGTCGACCTCGGCGGGGTCGACCGTGGGTACGCGACGCAGCAGCTCCCGAACGCACTGCGCCGCGATGTCGTCGGGCCGAGCGAGGTTGAACGAGCCGCGGAACGACTTGGCGAGGCCGCTCCGCACGCTCGCGACGATCACCGCCTCACGCATCGGCGTGTCCATCGGCCCGCGTCGTCCAGCGCGCCTGGCGTTTCTCGAGGAACGCGGCGATGCCCTCGCGCGCGTCCGGATGCGCGAGCAAACGCGCGAACGCGGCGGTCTCGGTCCGCAGCCCATCGCGGAGTGAAGCGCCACTCGTCTCACGCAGGAGCGCTTTGATGACCGCGAGAGAATGCGGCGACTGCGCCCCGAGCGTGCGCGCGATCGCCGCGGCCGTGTTGAAAACCTCGGCGGGTCCGACCGCCTCCTCGACCAGTCCCCACTCCGCGGCGCGGCGTCCGGAGATGGGCTCGCCGCTGAAGATCATGAGCCGCGCACGCCCGGGTCCGACGGCTCGCGGCAGTCGCTGCGTGCCCCCGCCGCCCGGCAGGATGCCGATGCGGACCTCGGGCAAGCCGATGCGCGCATCCTCGGCCGCGATGCGGATGTCGCACGCGAGCGCGATCTCGAGCCCGCCACCCATGCAGAAGCCGTGGATCGCGACGATGAGCGGCTTCGGGAAGGCTTCGACGCGGTCGGCGAGGCGCTGGATGCCCTCCCCGCGCGTGTCGGCGTTCGGCTCGAGGAGCGCCGGGAACTCCGAGATGTCGGCCCCGGCGCTGAAGCCGCGCGGCCCCGCGCCGCGCAGGAGCGCGACCCGCGTCGTCGTGTCGGTCGCGAGCGTATCCAGCGCCGACTCGAGCGCGCCGACGACCGCCCGGCTCAGGGCGTTCACCGGCGGACGATCGATCGTGATCGTCGTCACGCCGCCCGACCGCTCGAGGTGGACGAACTCAGGAGGCAGGTGAGGGTTCCCGCGCCGTCGCGAAGCGCTCGCGGAGCGCCGTCTTGCGGAACTTGCCCGCCGCGGTCTTTGGTATCTCGGTCACGAACTCGAACGCGTCGGGCAGCCACCACTTCGCGAAGCTGGGTGCGAGGAACGCACGGAGCTCCTCCGCGGTCGCCGTGCACCCGGGCTTGAACACCACGCACGCGAGAGGACGCTCCTGCCAGCGGGCATGCGGAACCGCGATGACCGCAGCCTCCGCGACCGCGGGGTGGCCCATGAGCGCGTTCTCGAGCGCGACCGAGCTGATCCACTCGCCGCCGGATTTGATGAGGTCCTTTGAGCGATCCTGGATCTCGACGTAGCCGCGCGCATCGATGGTGACGATATCGCCGGTGCGGAACCAGCCATCCGCTGTGAATCGGTCCGCGGACTCCGGGCTCCGGTAGTACGCGCGAGCGACCCAGGGACCGCGCACCTGGAGCTCGCCCATCGTCTTCCCGTTCCAGGGCACGTCGTGCCCCGCGTCGTCCTGCGCGCGGATCTCAACGAGCGGTACCGGATAGCCCTGCTTCGCGCGATAAGCGAAGCGCGTCTCGGCGTCCGCCTGCTCGAGATCGCTCATGAGGCTCGACACCACACCGAGCGGCGTCGTCTCGGTCATGCCCCAGGCGTGGAGGACGCGCAGCCCGTGTCGCTCGTCGAAGCCGCGGATCATCGACTTCGGCGCGGCCGAGCCGCCGACCACGAGCAGGCGAAGCCGCGACAGGTCGTACTCCTTCGGTCGTTCGTCGAGCCTGCGCAGGAGCCCGAGCCAGATCGTCGGCACGCCCGCGGTGTACGTGACGTGCTGTCCGACGAACAGATCGCACAGGCTCTCCGCATCCAGGTGCGGCCCGGGATGGACCTGCGTTGCTCCGATCATCGTGCAGGTGAACGGCAGGCCCCAGGCGTTGACGTGGAACATGGGCACGACGGGCAGGACGACGTCGGACTCCAGAACGCCAACGGCCCCGGATGCCTGCCCCAGACTGTGCAGGACGAGAGCGCGGTGCGAATACACGACGCCCTTCGGCCGGCCGGTCGTCCCGGACGTGTAGCACATCGCGGCGGCCTCACCCTCGTCGAGCTGCGGATAGGCGAACGCGTTCGCGTCCGCACTGGCGAGGAGCTTTTCGTAGCCGATCGTGCCCGCGGGCGCCTGCGCGGCGTGCTCGATCACAACGATGTGCTCGATCCGCACGTCGGCGCGGAACTTCTCGAGCACCGGCAGGAGCGTGTCGTCGATGATGAGCACTCGGTCCTCGGCGTCGTTCACGATGTAGGCGAGGTCACTCGGATGAAGACGCGGGTTAATGGTGTGCAGGACGTTGCCCGCGAGCGGTACGCCGAAGTACGCCTCGAGGTGCTCGTACTGGTTCCAGCACAGCGTCGCGACGCGGTCACCACGCCGCAGGCCGAGCTGCCGGAGCGCGACTGCGAGCTTCTTCGCGCGGGGTACGAAGTCCGCGTACGTGTACCGGTGGAGGGTCTTGTCCGGTCGACGCGTGATGATCGCCTTATGCCCAAAGAGAGTCTCCGCCCGTCGGAGGATGAACGCGATCGTCAGCGGGTAATCCATCATCAGACCGTCCACGTCGATGCCACCCCTCTCGTTCCGTGATCAGCCACCGAGAAGCACCTGTGCGATGTCTGCGCGGTGGGCCGCTCCGGAGCGGTCGAACGACTCGATCCAGAGCGCCCGCTTGTAATAGCGATGCAGCGGATGGTCCCAGGTGAAGCCCATGCCGCCGTGCACCTGGATCGCGCGCTCGCATGCCGCGACCGCGGCCTCCGCCGCGTACGCCTTCGCCGCGACCGCGGCAAGCTCGGCCTGACCGTCATCCTCGGCGATGCACCACGCGGCCCAGTACGCGAGCGAGCGCGCGAGCTCGGTCTCCACGTAGGTGTCCGCGAGCTTGTGCGAGACCGCCTGGTACGCGCCGATCGGCCGGCCGAACTGCTCGCGGCTTTTGGCGTGCTCGACACCGAGGGCGAGCGCTTGGCTGGCGACGCCGACCGCCTCGAGGGCGAGCGCCGTGAGCGCGCGCCGCCGAGTGGCGGCGATGATCTTCGCGGCGGCGGGCGGTGCCGCGAGGAGGCGGGCGTCGTCGTCAGCGAAGGTGACGCGGCCGAGCCGCCGCGATACGTCGACCGTGTCGAGGACGCAGACCTGCGGCCGGGTGCCATGGCGCTCTGCGAGGTACAACCCGATGCCGTCTGGCCCACGCGCCTGGACCACGAACGCGTCGACACTGCCCGCGTCGGCAACGAGGTCCGTCTCACCGCGCAACCGCCAGCGATCGCCCGCCCCGAGTGCTTGCACCGCCGTCCCGGACGCGAGCGTCGCGGTGAACGCGCCGGAGGCGACCTTCGCCAAGAGGTCGGGCGCGCACGCGAGCGCCGGCAGCGCGAGCGCGACGGTCGAGAAGAACGGACCCGCATAGAGCGCGCGACCAAGTTCCTCGAACACGATCGCCTCCTCGACGAAGCTCAGGCCTGCACCACCCTGCGCCTCGGGGATCGACGCGCCGGTCCATCCAAGACGGGCCAGCTCTGCCCAGGACGCGCGGTCCCAGCCATCCTCCGACGTCGCGATCTCCGCGAGGCGCGCAAGGGGGTAACTCTTCTCGAGAAACGAGCGGGCCTGCGCGCGGAGCTGGTCCTGTTCCGGTGAGAAGCTGAAGTCCATCAGCGGCTCCGGGGCAGGCCGAGGACACGCTCGGCGATGATGTTCCGCAGGATCTCCGACGTGCCGGCCTCGATGGTGTTGCCGCGGCTGCGCAGCTGCTGATGGCGCCAGTACGCAGGCGCCCCGTCGCCATCTGCCACCTGCGCCTCCCGTCCGATGATCTCGATGGCGAGCTTGGTGAGGCGCTGGTTCGCCTCGGACCACCGGAGCTTTGCGACCGACCCCTCGGGGCCGGGTACGCCGGTGCGCTCGAGGCGGGCCAGGGCGCGATAGTTGGTGTAGCGGAGCGCCTGCAGATCGATCCACTCGCGTGCGACACGGTCGCGCACCAGCGCGTCGGTGCCTGCGCGCTCGCGGGCCAGACCCACGAGCTTCCGGACCGCGACGTCGAGCGCGCCGGCGAGGGCAAAGCCGAAGGTGCCTCGTTCGTGCGACAGGGTCGTCATCGCCACGCGCCACCCGCCACCGACATCACCGAGCAGGTTCTCCTTGGGCACAGCGACGTCGGTGAAGAAGATCTCGTTGAACTCCGCCTCGCCGGTGATCTGGCGCAGCGGCCGCACCTCGACGCCGGGACTCTTCATGTCGACGATGAGATACGTGAGGCCCTCGTGCTTCTCGCTCGCCGTGGTGCTTCGGCCGAGGAGGATGCACCGATCGGCGATATGCGCGTATGACGACCACACCTTCTGGCCGTTCACCACGAACCCAGCGCCCACCGGCTCCACGCGCGTGCGCACCGACGCGAGATCCGAGCCTGAGCCCGGCTCGGAGAAGCCCTGACACCAGATCTCCTCGGCCGACAGGATCTTCGCGAGATAGCGCGTCTTCTGATCCGGCCTGCCGTGCGCGATGATCGTCGGACCGGCCATGCCCAGCCCGATCACACCCAGGTGCTGCGGCGCTTCGGCGCGCGCGAGCTCTTCCAGATAGACGGCCTGGTAGCGCCACGGCCGACCCGCACCGCCGTACTCCTTCGGCCAGGTGAGCCCGGCGTACCCGGCCTCTGCGAGGCGCTTGCTCCAGTCGCGTCCGAGCGCGACCGCTGCGGGGCTGCTCCAGCCACGGAAACCGCGCAGCCCGGCCGGCACGTTCGCCTCCAGCCAGGCGCGCAGCGTCGCGCGGAACGCGCCCTCCTCGGGTCCATCTCGGAGATCCATCAGCGGCCCTCGCTCGACTCGCCGCGAAGGGTCATGCAGGTGCTCATCGCGCGCGCGACACCTCCCCGCCGATCTCGGCACCGATGCGCGCCAGCGAACGAAGACATGCGTCGAGCCCGGCATCGTGCTCACCGAGCGAAAATGGCGCGGCGTTGAAGTCGGTCGCGCCCGCCTCGGCGAGCCGCAGCAACTGTTCTCCGATCGCGTCGTGATCACCGACGACGGCGACCTCCGCCGGGCCGGCGGCGCCCTCCCGGTCGAGCATCGCGCGATAGGCCGGCAGCGATGCGTAGGTCTTGAACATGCGGCGAGCCAGCTCGCGCGCGGCGGCCACGTCGCCGGTCAGCGCGAGCGGGAGTTCGACGACGATGCGCGGGGCGGGCCGGCCTGCCTGCGCCGCCGCTTCGCGCACGCGGGGCACGATGTGATCGCGCAGCGTGCGCGCGCCCACCATCCAGGTAATGGTGCCGGCCGCGAGCGTGCCGGCGAGGGCGAGCATCTTCGGACCGAGGCCGGCGAGCAGTACCGGCACCGGCAGTCCGTCGATCGAGGTGAGGTGAGCGTGGACGGTGAACCGCGTTCCGGCGTGCTCGATCTTCCCGGTGCTGAGGAGCGGGACGAGGACGGAGAGGTACTCGCGTGTGTGAGCGTACGCGCGCTCGTACGAGAGACCCCACGTGTCTTCGACGACCACGCGATGCGAGGGCCCGACGCCGAGCGTGAAGCGACCCCGCGCCGCGGCCCCCGTCGACGCCGCCTGCTGGGCCATCGCGTGCGGGTGGCGCGGATATGTCGGCGTGATGGCCGTGCCGAGCTCGATGCGCGTGGTCACGCGGGCCGCGAGCGCAGCGGCGGTCATCGCGTCGTGCCCGTAGATGTTGGAAAACCAGACGGACGCAAGTCCGACATCCTCCGCGAGGCGGGCGCGTTCGACGTGCTCATCGAGCGTCGCGGGTCGCCGCTCGCGTTGCCCGCCGTCGAGCAGTCCGATACGCATCAGCCCGGACCTTCCCTGAGGGCCGGGCGCGATCTTGTCCGGGCGAGAGGTGTCGACATCAGCTCGACACCTCTCGACCCCGCTCGCCCACTGAGTAGCGCACGCACAGCGTTCTGCCCGTCGCTACTTGAGTGTGATGAAGCCAGTGACAGTGACGAACTTGCCATCTTTCGCCGCCTGGAAATAGGCGGCCTTCACACCCGCGTGATCCGTGGGGCTGTAGCTGAGACTTGGCACGAGCGAGCCCGTGAAGTTCTGCATCTTGTCGAGGTTCGTCATGAAGCCCTCGCGGGTCAGCTCTTTGCCCGCGCGCTTGAGCGCCTCGATGAATACCTGACCGTACGCGTATCCGGCCTCGGTGAACCCACCGATCTGCTCTTTCGAGGCGTACTTCGCCATGAACGCCTGGTATTCGACGATCTTCGGGTTGCTGGTGTCATCGAACGCGGGGAGGTATGCCTCGATCAACATGCCGTTGATCGCCGTGCCGGCCAGCTGGAAGATCGACGGATCGTTGATCACCGAGGATGAGAGCAGCTTCGGCGCGTAGCCGATCTTGCCCATCTCGGCGATGATCGAGCCGCCCGGCTTGGGCACGGCGTAGAGGATCACCGTGTCGGCGCCGCTGGTCTGCAGCTTGAGCGCCTGCGCGCTGAAGTTGGTGTCGGCCGTTTCGTACGACACACCGGTCGCGGCCGGGAGGTTGCGCTTCTTGAGCTCCGCCTGGACGGCGTCGAGCCCCTCCTTGCCGAAGGCATCGTTCTGGTAGAAGACCGCGATCTTCTTCGTGCCCATCGTGTCGAGCGCATATTGCGTCGCGAGCGTCGCTTCGGTCGTGTAGTTGAGCTGGACGGCGTAGATGTTCTTCTTGAGCGGGACCGCGAGTGCGGTCGTCCCGGTCGCCGGCCATACGTGCGGGACGTTGTTGCTGACGAGGTAGTCCATGACCGCCGCGTTGTGGGCCGTCCCAAGGCCACCACAGAGCGCGAAGACCTTGTCCTCTTCCACGAGCTTCTTCACCGCGGCCACTGTCTTGGCCGGTTGGTAGCTGTCGTTCTCGTAGATAAAGCGGATCTTGCGGCCGTTGATGCCGCCCTGGTCATTGATCATTTTGAAATACGCGTCGAGCGTGCGGTCGATCGCGCCGTACGCACCCGCCGGTCCATCCTGCGGTCCCCAGCTGCCAACGACGACCTCGGTGTCGGTGACGCCGGGAACGACCGGCGCGGTGGTGGGTGCCGTCGTTGCCGTCGTCGTCGCACCGGGCGCGGTGCTCGCCGGTCCGCAGGCCGTCAAGAGGAACGCAACGAGCAAGGGGACGACGAGCGCCGCCCGTGGCACCGATCGGTTCTCCATCCTCGAAAACTGCCCTGTCAAGATGTCCTCCCTTTTTCTTCCGAGCCCCCTAGTGCCCCAGATATGCGCGCTGCACCTCCTCCCTCTGCCGGAGCGCCGCGCTCCGATCGCCCAAGATCACGCGTCCGGTCTCCAAGAGGTACGCGTGGTCGGCGATCCTGAGCGCCATGTGGGCGTTCTGCTCGACCAGAAGCACGGTCGTCCCGGCAGCGCGGATGTCGCCGATGACGCGGAAGATCTCCTTGACCAGGAGCGGTGCTAAGCCAAGTGAGGGTTCGTCGAGGAGAAGCAGGCGCGGCCGTGCCATCAAGGCCCGTCCGATGGCGAGCATCTGTTGCTCGCCGCCGCTGAGCGTCCCCGCGCGCTGCTGCAGCCGTTCGCCCAAGCGTGGGAAGTAGTCGAACACACGCTGCGACTCCTGGCGTGCGGAGCCGCCATCCCGTCGCGCGTAGCCACCCAGCATCAGGTTCTCGCGCACGGTGAGATCCGCGAAGATCTGTCGTCCTTCGGGCACCTGAACGATCCCCGCACGCACTAATCGGTCTGGGTTGGATCCGTCGATCCGTTTGCCGTCGAACTCGACTGAGCCGCGCGTGGGGCGGAGGAGACCGGAGATCACGCGCAGCGTCGTCGTCTTGCCTGCGCCGTTCGCGCCAAGCAGCGCGGCGACGCTCCCTTCGGCCACCTCGAGACTGACGCTGTGCAGGGCACACACGCGCCCGTAATAGGCCTCGAGCTCGTTCACAGTCAGCAGCGGACGACCCACCTAGACCTCGGTGACCTCGAGCTCGGGTTCGCCCAGGTACGCTTCGATGACCGCAGAGTCGTTGCGAACGTCAGCCGGCGCCCCCTCGGCGATGCGCCGGCCGAAGTCAAGCACATAGAGCCGGTCGCAGAGCCCCATGACAAACGACATGTCGTGCTCCACGACGAGCACGCTCAAATCGAACCGGTCGCGCATTCGGCGGATGAGGTCGGCGAGCCCTTGGATCTCCTGCTTGTCGGCGCCGGCTGTGGGCTCGTCGAGCAAGAGCAGCGCCGGGTCTGAGACGAGCGCCCGACCCAGCTCGACCAGCTTCTGCAGGCCGAAGGGCAGCGTGGAGACCACGTGGTCGCGGTCGCCTGTGAGTCCCAAGAGCTCGAGCATCTCGTCCGCGCGCTGCGTCGCCCGAGCTTCGTCTGCGCCAACCCCGGGCAGACGCAAGCCATCACGGATCACGCCGCTGCGCATCGCGACGTGCTGCCCGACCAGCAGGTTCCCCAGCGCCGTCATGCTGCGACAGAGCTCCACGTTCTGGAAGGTACGCGCGATCCCGAAGCGGATGATCTCGTGCGAGCCAGAGCGCGTGATGTCGCGGCCTTTGAAATGGACCGTCCCGCGATCGGGCTGGTAGAACCGGCTGATGCAGTTGAAGACGGTGGTCTTCCCGGCTCCGTTCGGTCCGATCAGGCCGACGATCTCGCCGGCGTTGACGCGAAGGTCGAGGCCGTCGACGGCGACTAGGCCTCCGAACCTGATCGTCAGATCTGTGATCTCGAGGACAGGGCCGGTCACCGCACGCCACTCCGCTCACCCAGCTCGACGATCTGGCCCGCGCCCGCCGGGCGGTCCAGCGTGCGTGTGGCCCGGCGCAGGCGCCAGCTCCGCGCGATCCCGGCCAGACCCTGTGGGAAAAAGACGATCGTCAGGATCAGGATCACGCCCAGAACGACGATGTAGAGATTCTTGAAGTCGTGCACCACGGGCAGTCGCGTCAGGGCGTTCTGCAGGAACGTCAGCAGCAGGGCCCCTGAGAGCGCGCCGCCGATGGAGCCGAGGCCGCCGAGCACGATCATCGTTAGGAAGTCGACCGAGAGGAGGACGGTGAAGTCCTCGGGACTGATGCCGTGGAGGAGGTGTGCGTAGAGGGCACCCGCGATCCCCGCGTACAGCGCGCTCAGCGCGAACGCAGTGGTCTTGTAGCGCACGAGGTCCACTCCCATCGCGCGCGCGGCGATCTCACTGTCGCGTATGGCCACGAACGCACGGCCGGTGTGGCTCGTGACGACGTTCCTCGCGAAGATCGTCAACACGATGAGCACGGCCGCGGCCAGGTAGTAGTAGTCCTGATCGGTGCGGAACACGATCGTGAACGCGCCCAGCGGGAGCGACGCGAGCGGTAGACCGTGCAGTCCCGATGAGCCGCCGGTCCAGGAGCTCTGCCACACGACGAGCTGCGGGATCGCGAGGCCGAAGCCAAGGGTCGCGACCGCGAGATAGGGACCGGACAGGCGCAGGGCCGGCAGACCCAACAGGAACCCGATCGCCGCGGAAACGGATCCCGCGACGAGCACCGCCACGACGAATGGGAGACCCAAGCGGAGGGTGAGAAGGGCGGAGGCGTAGGCCCCGATCGCGAAGAAACCGGCGTGCCCGAGTGAGATCTGGCCGGTGTGTCCGATCAGGATTCCCAGGCCGATGGCGACGATGGCGTAGATGAGCGCAAGCGAGACCAGATAAAGCACGTACCCGGGGGCGATGCCTGGGATCACGTTCAGCAGAGCGGGGATGAGAAGGACTGCGATCAGCCCCAGACCGTAGGGCGCGGTGGCGCGCCCGCGAGTTCGCAGCCAGTGCACCGTCACTCCGCGCCTAGACCTTCTTGGTCTCGTGCCTGCCCAGCAGACCACCGGGCCGCACCACGAGCACGAGCACGATGAGGGCGAACGCGATGGTGTTGCGAAGCTCAGGCACTTCGAACCCGACGACGCTGTCGACGATGCCGAGCAACAGTCCGCCGACGACGGCGCCTGGCAGGCTGGTGAGTCCACCGACCACAGCCGCGGCAAACGCCTTGAGCGCGACGTCTCCCATCATGCTCGGGTCGAGGTAGTTGATCGGCGCGATCAGCATGCCGGTTACCGCGCCCATCGCGGTACCCATTCCCCAGCCAAGCGCATTCATGCGACCGATGCTGACGCCCATCAGCTGTGCGGCCATTCGGTTCTCCGCGACGGCCCGCATGGCGATCCCCGTTGGGCTGAAGCGGAAGAACGCAAAGAGGACCGTCATCAAAACGAGCGTCACAAGGAAGATCAGTGCGTTCAGCTGGCTCACGACCACCGTCCCGAGGTGGAAGGGCGGGCCGACCACCGGGTCGGGAAAGGTCCGTATCTCGTAGCCCCAGATCCAACCCGCAGCGCCCAGCAGGATGAGGCTGAGCCCGACCGTCACGATCACCGGGTTCAACACCGTGGTCGTGCTGATGCGCCGGATGACGACGCGCTCGATGAGTGCACCGAACACACCAGCGAAGAGCATCGTGAGGACGAATGCGACGGCGAACGGGAGCTGAAAGGCGGTCAGGAGCGTGAAAGCGACGAACGTGCTGAACATCGCTGTCTCGCCCTGAGCGAAGGTGATGACCCGGGTCGTCTTGAAGATCAGGACGATGCCGAACGCGGTCAGCGCGTACAGGCTGCCGAGCGCGAGCCCGTTGACGAGCAGCTGTCCCCACGGGAGATCGGTGAGGATGTCCGGTGTGACTGACAGCACAGCTCTCCTAGCTCCTCAGTCCGTCGTAAGCGCTGGGCGAATCGCGCCCGTCATGGGCACAGCATCCGGACGGCGCGTTCGGCGAAGTCGTCGGCGATCGCAGTCTCGGTGAGCCGCCCTTTCGGCCGATACCAGCGATGGACCCATGTGCACATCCCGAGGAGGGCGAGGGCCGCGAGCTTGGGGTCGGTCCCGACGAACGAGCCGTCGCGCATGCCATCGCCGATGACGCGTTCGAACAGGTCGCGCATTGTCCGCTGCTCGGCGTGCACCTGCCGCAGCGCCGCCGATGGCAGCACATATTCCTCACGGAGGTACACGCGAACAGAATCGAGATTTCTCAGAACGCCGAGCACGTACGCGCGCGCCATTGCGCGTAACTGCTCGGTGCACGTGCCTGTCCCGTACGTGATGGCTCGTATCTCGCCCAGGACCTGATCTGCTCGCCCCTCGAACAGTCGAACGAGTAGCTCCTCCTTCGAGGAAACGTAGTAGTAGAGGCTGCCCTTGTAGAGGCCCACGGCATCCGCGATGTTCTGCATCGAGGCGGCGTGGTAACCCTTCTGGCGGAAGATGCGGAGCGCGGCTGCGCGGATGGATTTCTCGCGCTCGGCGGACCGACGCTGCCGCCGAGGCACGAGGGTAGGCGCGCGCAGCCTCCCCACCAGCCGTGCCACGGGCGGGGACGATATACCAAACGACCGTTCGATAGAAACCGGGGGGCGTAGCCTCTCGCGCAGTGAGCGATCGGGGGGCGATGCTGAACGCGGCCGGCGAGAGTGTCGCTGTCGAGCCGATTGCCTTCGATGATCTCGGGGACGACGAGATCCTCGTACGCCTGGCTGCGAGCGGTGTCTGCCACACCGATCTCCACGTCAAGATCACGAACGGCTGGGGCATGGCCTTCCCGATCCTCCTCGGTCACGAAGGCGCCGGCGTCGTCGAGCACGTCGGACGCGCGGTGACCTCCGTGCGGCCGGATGACCGGGTCGTCATCTCGTGGCGCGTCCCCTGTGGCGCGTGCGCGATCTGCCGACGCGGTGATCCGGTCTTCTGCCAGACCCAAAGGGCCGCCCAGCCTCGCGTCCGCCGTGCGCGCGATGGCCAGCGTCTCGCCCGCGTCCTCTCGACCGGTACCTTCGCTACCCGCACCGTCGTTCATTCGGCCCAGGCCATCTCGGTGCCGCGCGCCATTCCGCTCGACAAGGCCTGTCTGATCGCCTGCGGCGTCGTGACGGGAGTGGGCGCGGCACTGAACACGGCGAAGATCCGCAGAGGGTCACGCGTCGCGATCATCGGCTGCGGCGCTGTGGGGTTGTCCGTCGTGCAGGGCGCGCGTATCGCCGGTGCCGATCGGATCGTCGCTGTCGACCTCGCGCCACAGAAGCTCGAGTGGGCTCGCCAATTCGGCGCGACGGACGCGGTCGACGCGCGCAGCGGCGATCCCGTCGAAGCTGCTCGCGCGGCTGCCGGCGGGCCGCTCGATTACGCGTTCGAAGTTGTCGGCCTTCCGGCGACGATCGCGCAGGCCGTCGGCATGGTGGGATACGGCGGAACGGTAGTGATCGTCGGCGTCCCACCGACAGACTCGACGGTCACGCTACCGCTCGCGCGGGGCGGTCTCTTCAACAAGAAGGTCACCCTCACTGCGTGCAGCGGCGGCGACATGGTCCCGTCCGAGTTCTTCCCGCGGCTCATGAGCTGGTATCTGGACGGCACGTTGCGGCTGGATGAGATGGTCACGCGCGAGATCGGACTTGACGAGGTGGAGGACGCCTTCGCCGCGATGACCAGCGGAACTGTGATCCGGTCGGTGATCCGACTCTAGGATCGTCGCGTCTTCGCGAGATTGTGCCCGACGGCGGCCTTCACGATCGCCTTGAGCGCCTGCTCATCGAGCTTCTCGTTCTGAGAGACATCGATCGCCCGCGACTTGCCCAAGAGCTGCGCGTTGAAGAGCTTCTTCGGGTCCCGAAGGCTTGAGCCCGCGGAGAACGCGAGCCTCACTCGCTCCTTGAGGATGATCCCGACACACACCTGCCCGTCGTGCGTCCAGACCGCCGAGCCCAGTGGGTTGCTGGGCCGCTTCCACTTCACATCCTCCGCAATCTCGGGGTCCGCGTCGTGGACGATCTTGCGGAGCTTCGCCAGCGTCGCGCCGCGCCAATCGGGCGTCTTCGCAATCAACTCATCGACCGGTCCCGCTCGTGTCATGTCAGCGCCACACTCCTTCGTCTATCGGGTCTCGACCGTGCCGGCGGCCCACGGGGCGGACGTTATCGCGTCGCGGCGCGCGGCACTTGACGCGGAGTCGCGTCGGACGAATTGCTAGCCTGCGCGAGAGATGAACAGAGTCTCCGAATACAACTTGCCCCGACGAAGGGCTTCTCGGTGACGCCACCGGGAAACGACGACCTCGACTAGACGACACTTGGTTCATACGCTCCCGCAGGTCAGCGCGGGCGCATCCGATTCTCGAATTCGCTAGGAGACTTGCTCTGTGCCGAGGGCCAGAATCGAACTGGCGACACATGGTTCTTCAGGTCAGGGCCCGGGCCGGCCCGTCAATGCGTAAGCGACGGACACGTCGTGGGAACTGCTCGTGTGGACACGGCTATCGCGCACACCCAGCACATCCGACGTGAGCGTTCCGATCCTCAGGCAAGAGCCTTCGCATACATGGTTGTCGGCGGATCCGGCACGTAGCCGAGCCTCTCGTTGATGCGGCGCATCGCACCGTTCTTCTTGTCGTTGGTCGTTCCGAACAACTTAGTGCCTCGCTGCTTCAGCACTTGAAGGACTTCGAGCTTGAGAGCCAGCGCGATGCCCAGCCCGCGTTCAGCGCGCGTCACCCCGGTAAAGGTCGTGTAGGCGCTTCCGTTTTCGTTCACGGTTGTCACCGTAATCCCGATGATGTCTCGGCCCTTGAGCGCGAGAACCGTCGCGGTCTGATCCAGACCAGCGCCCTCCAGCATTTTTCGGCCCTGTTCGAAAGGAGGCGGGGTCTCGGGCAATGCGACGGGCGAGGGAACATCGCGGAACATTGGCCAGACCGCAGAGATCATCGCGCGCTGGAAAGCTTCAATGTCCGCAGCGTTCTCCCTGAGGAGGTCTCTGTAGGTCGCCAACCGGATTCCGTGGCGGCTCATGCTGACGGCCGGGTCCTCGAAACGCGATCCGTCGAAAGCGCGCACGTCTACATACGCGTCGATGCGCTCGTGGAACGCGCGATACCCACGGTGGAGCGCATAGGCAGTGCCCTCCGGATCGGTCGCGCGGACCGCCACGACAACGCGAGTGGCCGCGTTAGCACGCGCGTGTGCTTCGAGCGCTTCAAGGAGCGCCGTGCCGACGCCGCGGTGGCGCCAACGGTCGGCGACGTGCAGGGACAACCGCCAAGAACCATCCGCCGCGCGCATCAGGCCACCGTCCGTCGCCGTCCCTACGGCCACGACCGAGCCCGCAACGTCTTCGGCGAACAGGGTCAATCCGAGCGGCTCGGGATTGGTTTTGCGTCGAAGAAGCACCTCGGCGGTGGTGTGCTGGCTGGGCCGCGAGTAGCGGTTCTGGAACTCGACGATGCGCCCGAGATCATTGTCTGCGCCCCTTCGCACCTGCAACTCCGCGGGCATGCCGCGCGCAACCGCGTCAAGCTCCACGCGCCTAACGGGCTCGGTACCTCTTGCCATGACTGTTCACCGTCCTTTCGAATTCAGTACCAGGCCAAAACGACCCGCTCGACCTGCCCATAATCTTTTGCACTCGCCGAGATCTCCTCTTGGGCGGGCCATGCGACACCGTGAGCGACGCTAGCCCGCGACAGCAACCACCCTGTGCGCATCTGCTCTCCTAGTGTCCCCACGGGTGGCTAGGAGCCATACCACAGTCGCCAACTCGCCCGCCTGAGCGAGGGACACAACGCTGGCTAGCGAGTTCGCTGCATCAGGGACGACCAACGAGATCGCGAAGTCGAGGACGTAGCCAGCGCCTGCCACGATCGCCAGGACCCCGACGACCCGCGGCACAAAGCCCGACCGCAGTTGAAGCGCACCGAGCGGGAACAGCCACAGCCCCCACAGCATCTCGTCGACGAGCAGCGCCTTGTTGTGAAGGGCCAACAGCAGCGAGGCAAGAGCATCAACCTGGGGCCTGCCGAATGCGGGGCCGAGATCGGTGCTACCGACGAGTGACACAGCGGCGATCTCGAATGACACGGCAATAAGAATGATGGGGAGCGAGATCACCACGAGGACCACCATGACTGCCGCGAGGCTCTCGTGCACGCCCTTGAAGATGCGGTACAGGGCGAGAACGACGATCAGGAAGAGGACTTCAGCAAGAAGGTCGACGAGGGTGGCAACGCGGAAGAGCGTCTCGGAGGCACGCAAGTTGTTTGCCGTCGCGGCGGCGTCTCCGGCCACGATGATCTGGTCGGGCACGACCTTCAAAACTACGAGGCCGGCTACCACGACGACGAGGTACAGCAGTCCGGCAATCCGTGGCAATCTCAAAGATCCCATCGTCCCTTCCGGCGATCGCTACCGAGTGCTACGAGCGCGTTGACCATACGGACTCGTTGTGAAGAACCCGTGAAGGAACAATGGACGACTCGCGCTCACCGCGCGCAGGTCACTCGCGAAGCCATTCATCGCATTCGAATTGGTGGCCGCGCCGGGTGAGATCGTGGCCACGTCGTCCGCAACGCACCGATGACCTGCCACCAATCCCGATTCCCGTCTGCCGGTAGCACAACGGTTTGACGGTGTTCGATGCCGACTTGCGCGGAGCCGGGTTTTCTTGAATGACTAGGAAACCTCGCACTGTGC
>VBDV01000085.1 GCA_005882765.1 Chloroflexota bacterium
GACGAGGCCCTCGATGTTCACGGTTGGCGTGAACATGAAGCGCTCGAGCGTCGCGCGCCACGGAAGGTCGTGGGACCATCGCGCAGCCCCCGTCAGTGATTTCGCGGTCCTCTCACTCATCTTCGTCGCGGCATCGTCGAGCATCTCGCGTTCCGCCGCCGTGGCTCCCTTCGCCTCGCGGCCGAAGCCATCGATCGCCGGATCGCCATCGGCGTTGACGAGCGTCGCCAACGCTTGGACGAGGTGGAACGCGGGACTGTCGAGACGTGCGCGATTCGACGAGTGCACGTCGATGGTCGGCCCGCGTCCCCACTTCTCGCCGCTCGCGACGAGCTCGCACTCGACCACGCCCTTCGCCCCCAGAAAGATCGAGACGCTGCCGTCGGGGTCCTGAAAAGCGGATGGCATGAACACGCCGACCGTTCGCTTCAGCGCGGCTCGGACGTCGGGATGCGCTACGACCTGCCGGAAGTGCGGCGATCCGATCTCTTCCTCGCCTTCCGCGACGAGCACGAGGTTGACCGGCATCTTCTTCCCCGCCCCTTGGATCGCGTGGAGCGCGGCGAGGAATGCGGCCTCCGGGCCCTTCTGATTCACCGCACCGCGACCGACGAGGACCTTTCCGAAGCCGGGCTTGTCGACGATCGCGGCATCAAATGGCGGCGACGACCACTCCGCGGGATCGGCCTGCTTCACGTCATACATGAAGTAAACCGCGACGGTGGTCGCGGCCCCCGCGTCGAGCGTCGCGAAGACACCGGGGTGACCGTCGGTTTCGATACGCGTGGTTTTCTGGAAGCCCGCGTCGCGCGCGAGCCGCATCATCAGATCGCAGCCCTCGTCCATGCCACGATCTTCCGCGGCGAGGGCCGGGTGCTTCACCCACTCCTGAAGGCGTCCGACGCTCTCGTCGTGGCGCTTCTCGATCTCCGACTGGATGCTCCGCATCGACGCATCGGCGAGAAGGGACTGAGCCGCCGCTTGAGTCACGGCTGGTTCGCGCGGCGAGAAGTCACCTCGTCACCCTCGGACGCGCGCTCAGCGACCTCGCCGATGATTCGGGCGAGCTCCTTCGGGCGCGACCACATCGGCCAGTGGCTCGTCGGCAGGTCCACGTACGTCACGTTGCGGAGCTCGTTCAGGCCGCCGAGCCAGGTCTGGCCCTCCTTCACCGCGTCCTTGTACTGCGCGGACGTGTACCCCGTGCAGATGACCGTGCTCGGCACGTCGAGGCGCGCGTCGTTGGTCAGCTCAGCGCTCCCGCGCAGTGCCGCGCCCGGCTCGGAAACGGCCCGCCGCCGGAACGTCTCGAGCTGCTCCTTGGTAAGCCCGTCGAGGTTCTCCTCCGCCGCGAGCTTCTCGAGCGAGGGCATCGGCTTCTCGACGGCGGAGAAGTCTGGATCGAGCGCGCCCTTCGCTGGTCCTGTGTCGACGTAGACCATCGCCGCGATTCGCTCGGGGATGCGGTCCGTGACCGCGTAGCCGGGGGCCCCGGCACCGCTGTGCACGGCAAGCACGACAGGACGCCCTGCCGCCGTCACCGCATCGCAGATCGCATCGACGTGGTCGGCGAATGTGATGGCGGAGCGGTCTGCGTCAACCGACTCGAGTCCGGGAAGCGTCAGCGCGGTGACATCGTGCCCGGCCGCGCGCAGGGCTTCGGCGACCTCGTCCCACGCCCAGGCGCCGATCCAGAAACCGGGAACCAAGATGATCGGTGTGGTGTTCATCTCCCCTGGAGCAAAGGCTACGACTGCGGGAACGAGTCGCGTACGGGCTCGATCTCATTCTCGGCGCCCTAGAGAGACTCGGTGCCTCGCGTCAGAAGTAGGTAGATATCGGTTCGGCGCTGCCTGGGGTCGTCGGCCCAGTCGCCGTATACCTCCCAGCTTGTCCCGGTCTGCCGGCGGCCGTTCGCCACACACCACCGTTCGAGCGCGGCATACGCGCCGGCCATCTCGGAGTAATCGCCCCAGTGCGCGGTGCTGACCGCCGGTCCAGCAGGCGTTTGCGAATGGCGCACGTCGGCGACGTCGACGAAGTCGCCGAACACTTCCACCCCGGCTTCAATGTGCGCGAGGCCCCCGAAGTACATGACCACGTTGTGCCCCGTCGGCACCTGCTGAGCGCGCAGCACCGGCCAGACCGCGTCCAGGAGCTTCAGGATGGTCCGAGGCAGCTCCGCGCGCGACGTTGCGCCACGCATCGCGGCAAGTTGGCGATGCTTGCCATCCACAACCCTGATCTCGTACTCCATTCACTCGCGGCCCTTGGTTGTGGCGATGTCGGCCTCATTGCCCGCAGGATCGGCCAGCGTCCACCATGACGGCGCGAACGTGTCGCGCACCATCCGGCCGCCTGCGGCGAGCGCCGCCGCGATGCGAGCCTCGGCCTGCTCGTACGGGACCCACACGGCGATGTGGATCGCGCCGCCGCCGTCGGCGCGCGGCTCCTTCATTTGCTCGAACCAGAATGGCACGGTCCGACCGCGCGGATCGACAAGATCCTCGGCGGGGCTGTCGGGTCGAGGCTCGTATCCGAGCACGGCGCGCCAGAACGGCATCACGCCGGGCCGATCGGTCGCGCCGGGGATGACGAGAAGGCTCTGGACCGCCGATGGGTCCGCAGAGAGGCCCAGCTTTCGGGCAGCTGCTGAGATCTTGCGTGCCAACTCGACGTGGCCCCGGAGCATCCCGCCGTAGCCCTCGATGAACGCGACCATGCGCACCGTCACACCGTCGTGACGCACGTCAACGTCCGGGAGAAGGTCGTCGATGCCCGGCAACTCGCTGATCGCTTGTACGAGCCGGGCGCCTGCCGCATACGATCCTGTCCGGAAGTACGCATTCGCGCCGTCGCCGAGCACGCGCCAATCCTCGACGCCCTCGGACTCGCGGAACTGAGTGGGGGTGATGCGGTCGGTCATAGAGCCTCCCCAGTTGTGATCGGAGTTTTCGTCATCAAACGACGCAGGCTACTCCGTCGCAACATGGTGCCCGGTGTACGACACAGAGCTGACGATCGACCAGATCTTGACCGCACTCGCGGAGCAGCCAAAGGAGATCGGCGCCCTTACCGCGGATCTGCCGCGAGCTCGAGTGAACGGTTCCCCGCGCCGCGGCGAGTGGTCCGTCAACGATGTACTTCCCCGGTGGCTCGCGAACCACGAGCGATCCCACATGAAGCACATCGCGCGGCTGGTCGATTCGCCGAGGTCCGCACGACCCGCCAGCGGAACGCCAGCGCGCTAGATCTCGAGCTTCCCGGTGGCCAACCTGCGCCGCGACCGGGCGAGACGCTCGTGCGCCTCGTCCAGGAGCGGCTTCACGGTGGATTCGAAGGTCGCGTGGGACGGGTTCAGGATGCTCAGCCAGTGCTGGGCCGCATAGACCGGATGCGGCAGGACCCGATCGAGGGCCGTGTAATCAGGGTCCGGTATCGAGCCGGCGAGCCGCTCGAACGTCGACCTGCTCACCCCGATGTTGAGCCGGTAGATTCCGGATCGGCTGAGGTTCGAGGCCGAGTCGTACTCGTCGCTTGTGACGAGTGTCGCGAAGTTCGGCCAATGCTTCTCGGGATCGAGCGAGAAGAACGTCCCGCTCCCGGCCGTCAAGATGTCGGCGCCGGGGTATCTCATGCGGATGTAGTCGATGATCGCGGCTTCGTCCAAGGTCCGCCCCTCCAAACCCTCCATTTGTCCGTCAGTCGTCCCAGCGGACGACAACTCTCCCTTGGATATCCCGCAGCGGCAAGGACGCCGCCTCCGCGTCGACCGCATCGCGTGCGGCGCGCGAGAGACGGCGCCAGGTCTGGATCGTTACTGTCCCCAGCGAACGTCGCCATGTCCCGACGATCTCGCCACTGACGAGGACGCCGCCCGGCCATACGCGAGGCGTCCAGAGTGCGCGGCGACGAGAGGCATCAGGGACCAGGAGTTCACGATCGCCTCCCTGGAGAAGGAAATACGTGTCCCCGCTCGGGAGGAGCCGCGCGGAAGCCGCGGGCCCTGCTGCGGCGCGGAATGTGGGCTCGTCGCTCGACAGGATCCACGAGTCGCCGACCGGCGTTCGAACCGGGGTCAGCGAACGACGAAGCCCGTCGAACGCCGCGACGCCTCCACGCGGGCCAATCCCCGCCCATTGAGCGAATCCTCCGGCCGAGGTCGGACCGAAGACGTGCAGATATCGACGCGCGAGCTCGAGGCGTGCGTCGCGGGGGTCGACCTCCGGTCGCGGCACGGTCCAGATGGTTGGCTGTCTCGCACCGTCCCACCGAATCAGGATCGTGCCGGTCGGCGCGGCGTACCTGAGGCGATTGGCGTTGTGTTCGCCGAGGGCCCTGCCCGCCTTGCCGAACGCCATCCTCGCGCCGCCGAGGAGGCCGCGCACGCGAGCGGCGAGGTCCTCCGCGACGCGCAGCGCGCCACCTTCGTCCGGCAGCCTCCCGAGCGAGAAGACCGCGAGGTCCCGTGCCGGGACGACGTACGCGTGGTGACGCGGCCCCCAGATCTGGACGAGCGACGAGTCTTCCCAGGTCGAGGGCTCGGTCCCCTCGACCCGCGCATGGATCGAGAGGAGCGCAGCGCGGGGCATGCTGTCCTGCAAGCCCGCCCACGCCGCACGCCGGAGAGAGCGCCGTCCGCGTGGGAGCCGCTCGTCGAGCGCGCCGACCTTACGGCGGAATGCGAGGATTTGTGCGCGGGTGAG
>VBDV01000087.1 GCA_005882765.1 Chloroflexota bacterium
TGGTTCGACCTCTAATGCGTCAACTTTTCTGTCAGCCACGACCGAAGACTACGTGAGCGATCGCGACTACCGCCGCGGGTCCTGGCGCGGCTCGAGCAGAGCAGCGTCGAGGTCTTCTTCGCTCGGCCCCGGTGGGATCGCGATGGACCGCCGTGTAGGGGCCGCTCGCTCAGAAGACCCCGACGCTGCTCAACCCGCTCCCCGCGCCATCCGCGGCGGCATCGCGTGCCGCCGCTCTATGGCCTGATGAAAAGTTGCGTGAACATTCGGCCATAGGTGCCGGCGTTGATCACGCCGATCCCGATTCCTGTCAACTCGGGTCTGCGGATGTTCTCTCTGGGTCCTGGCGAATCCATGAGAGCTCGATGGGCGACGGTTATCGACTGCGCCTACGCGAGATTCTCGCCCGCTCTCGAGTACGTAATTCCCGCCGCCTCGTCGCGGCGAGTGGCGTGGGCAGCCGCGCGATGGTCTCGACGATGGTGGTCGCCGGTCCCTCGAATGCGAGCGCGGCAGCGACCGCGAGGATCCACGACGCGAGGCTGTTCGTGGTCGCGACGAACCCCGTCTTGAACCCGAAAGCAAGTCGCCACGACGATGAGGATGAGGACGGCGGGTCGATGGGGTTGAGGCCCGGGTCGCTCACTCACCGCGATGCTAGCGGCGAGCGGCTGACGCTTTACCCGCTAATACGTTTGGACTGATCCGACAGGAGCCGCCGCTCCGCAGTACGCGGGCAGCGGCTCGACCTACCAGGTGGTCTTGCCACCCAGCACGCTATTTGGAACAGATTGCGTAGATGGTCCAGCTCGCGTCGGTGACGTTCAGGCTCACCGTCCACTGGTTCGACGCGTTCGGGTAGCTCTCGATCGTGTACTGACCGTTGCCGCCGGCGCCGATTCCGGTGTATCCACCACTGACGACGTTCGGATTCGCGGCTGGACAGGTCTGCGTCGCGGTGGTCCCCGACGCCGGCGAGCTCGCAATCGTCAGCATCCCCGTGAGGGAACCCGGTCCGGTCGCGCCGGTCGCGCCAGTGGGTCCGGTCGGTCCCGTGGGTCCAGTGGGTCCAACGGGTCCCGTCGGTCCGATGGGTCCGGTCGGTCCAGTCGGGCCGGTAGGTCCAATAGGTCCGGTCTCACCGATCGGACCGGTAGGTCCGGTGGCGCCAGTCGCACCGGTCGGTCCGGTCGGGCCTGTGGCGCCGGTCGCTCCAGTTGCACCGGTGGGGCCAGTCGCTCCGATTTCTCCGGTGATACTGATACCTATCGGTCCTGTGGGTCCGGTCGCCCCCGTCTCGCCTGTCGCACCCGTCGGGCCGGTTGGGCCCGTTGGCCCGGTCGGCCCAATGGGTCCGGTAGGTCCGATGGGTCCCTCAGCGCCGGTTGGCCCGGTCGGGCCTGTGGCACCAGTCTCTCCCGTAGCACCGGTCGGACCCGTGGGACCCGTTGGTCCCGTTGAGCCGAGAAGGCCTATGCCCGTTGCTCCGGTCGGGCCCGTTGGACCGGTCGCGCCCGTTGCGCCCGTTGGGCCAGTCGCACCAGTCGCACCAGTCGCACCCGTTGGACCGGTCGCGCCAGTCGCACCCGTTGGGCCGGTCGCACCGGTCGCTCCAGTAGCGCCAGTCGGACCGGCGGGGCCCATTGGTCCCGTCGAACCGAGAAGGCCTACGCCTGTTGCTCCGGTCGGACCCGTTGGACCGGTCGCGCCAGTTGGACCGGTCGGGCCGGCAGGACCTGTTGGCCCGACCGGGCCGGTCGGCCCGGTACCGCCCTGATCGCCCTTGTCGCCCTTGTCGCCCTTGTCGCCTTGGTTCCCTTGGTTGCCCTGAGGTCCTTGGTTACCCTGCGACCCCTGCGCGCCCTGAGGTCCCGCCGCGCCGACCGGCCCGGGGATTCCCGGAAGCCCGATCGGGCCTGTTGGGCCTGGGACCCCAGCTTGGTTCCACGAGATGGGCGTTTCTGTCGCCGCGCAGCTCGTAGCGGAGGTGACAACCCGCATCGCGCCCGTGGCGTTGTCGTAGCAGCCGTGAATGAGGCCGGAGGGATCCGGGATCAACCCGACCGACGCGACCACAACACCGCCCGTTGCTAGTGTGAGCGCGACCATGACGATGGCGCCGTAGCGCACGACTCGTCGGAGTCCGAGTGCGGAGTTCTTGATCATCGTCGTCGCTCGGACGTGCCATTACTGCGTCCGGATCCACGGTTGCGCGAATAACAACACAGCCCGCCCACGGCCCGTTTGTACGATGAGCCTCGCGTACGTGTCCGTTAACGGTCGGGAAACATTTCGTCAAAAAGAGTGTCCGATCACGTACAAAAGCGTTACGAGAGGCGTCGCTCAAACTGTTTGGGCTAAGCGACCTCAGATCTCAACATGACGCCGACGCCTGGAACCGTGTGGAGCAATTGCGGGGAAGTCGGGTCCTCTTCGAGTTTGCGTCGTAGCCGGTAGACCGTGACCCGCAAGACTTCGCGCCCTGCAGCATCGTCATGTCCCCAGACCTCTTTGAGGATCGCCGCCGTGGGCACGACGGTGCTCGCGCGGTTCATCAGGTAATGGAGCAGCCGGAACTCCGTCGCGGTCAGGTCAAGTGAGCGCCCCTCCTTCTCCGCGCTGTGCTGCGCGACGTTCATGAGGAGCGGACCCGCGCGGAGGATCGCTTGATCCGCAGGGTCGTGGTAGATCGAACGATTACGTCGGAGATGCGCTCGGATTCGAGCGACGAGCTCACGGTGGCTGAACGGCTTTGCGATGTAGTCATCCGCTCCGGACTCGAGACAGCGAACCTTGTCGTCATCGGAGTTACGAGCCGTCAGCACGATGATCGGCATATCGCTGCGCGCGCGTAGATCGCGCACGAGGTCAAATCCGGACCACGCGCCCAATCCAAGGTCAATGATTCCGAGATCGGGTCGCTCCGCATCAAAGAGCGCTAGAGCGCCCGAAGGGTCTTGCGCCGGCAGCGCAACCATCCCGAGTCGCCCGACAAGGAAGGCGAGCAGCTCGACGATGTCCGGATCGTCATCAACGAGCAGAATCTTGTGTCGCACGAGCTACCCCTCTGGTCGGGTACCGCCAGCCCACCGAACCCACCAAACCCACCAAACTCTGGCGACTTCGTCAGAGCATATTTCCGGCCGTCAGACTGTCCAGTCGCCGCACCGTGCTGCTACTGAACGGTTGGCGAAGTAGAGAGCTGGCGAAAAAAGGCTCGCTAAATCGCGTGCTCAAGCGATACCGCGGACCTCGCCGGTCGCGAGAAGGTCCCGAAGGTAGCGCCCGGTGAACGACCGCCGGACGCGCGCCACAGCCTCAGGGGTGCCTTCGGCGATGACCTCGCCGCCGGCCTTCCCACCTTCGGGACCGAGATCGATCACGTGGTCGGCTGTCTTCACGACGTCGAGGTTGTGCTCGATGACGACGACCGTGTTGCCCGCATCAACGAGGCGGTGCAGGACCTCGAGCAGACGCTCGACGTCTGCGAAGTGGAGTCCGGTCGTCGGTTCGTCGAGGATGTAGAGCGTCCGGCCCGTCGCTCGGCGGCTGAGCTCGGTCGCAAGCTTGATGCGCTGCGCTTCGCCCCCGGAGAGGGTCGTCGCCGGCTGACCGAGATGGATGTACCCGAGGCCGACGTCATTCAGCGTGCGCAGCTTGGACTCCGCGATGGGTACGTTCTTGAAGAACTCCAGCGCTTCCTCGACGGTCATCTCGAGGACGTCGGCGATGGACTTCCCCTTGTAGTGGATCTCGAGCGCCTCGCGGTTGTAACGCTTCCCGCCGCACACCTCGCACGGGACGTAGACGTCCGGGAGGAACTGCATCTCGATCTTGATGATCCCGTCGCCGGCGCAGGCTTCGCACCGCCCACCCTTCACGTTGAACGAGAAACGACCCGCGGTGTAGCCGCGGAGCCGCGCTTCGGGGACCGCCGCGAACAGCTCGCGGATCGGCGTGAAGAGACCCGTGTAGGTCGCCGGGTTGGAGCGCGGCGTCCGGCCGATCGGCGACTGATCGATGTCGATCACTTTGTCGATGAGATCGACCCCTTCGATCCGGTCGTGCGCGCCCGGCCGTTCCTTGGCCCGCGAGATGATCTGCGCGAGGCGGCGGTACAGGATCTCGTTCACGAGGGTGCTCTTCCCGGAGCCGGACACGCCGGTGACGGCGACGAACTGCCCGAGCGGGATCCGCACGTCGATGTCCTTGAGGTTGTGCTCCCGCGCACCACGTACGACGATCGCCTCCGGCCGCGGCTTGCGACGCCGGTTGGGCACTGGGATACGCCGCCGGCCTGAGAGGTAGGCGCCGGTGAGCGAGCGCGGCGACTTCAGGATGTCGTCGATCGTGCCCTCCGCGACGACCTCGCCGCCGTGCTCGCCGGCGCCGGGGCCGATGTCGACGATCCAATCGGCGGTGCGGATCGTCTCTTCGTCGTGCTCGACGACAAGGATCGTGTTGCCGAGGTCGCGCATCCCGAGGAGCGTGCGGATCAGCCGGGCGTTGTCGCGCTGATGAAGCCCGATCGACGGCTCGTCAAGGATGTACAGGACGCCCATCAGACCCGATCCGATCTGGGTCGCGAGCCGGATGCGTTGCGCCTCGCCACCTGAGAGCGTCGTGGCGGATCGGTCCACCGTGAGGTAATCGAGCCCGACGTCCATCAAGAACCCGAGCCGCGTCCGAATCTCCT
>VBDV01000088.1 GCA_005882765.1 Chloroflexota bacterium
ACTCCCACGTGCAGCGCACCCACACCGACGATGACGAGGGCGTTCAGCTCTGGGGCCTCTTTGTCATCGCGAGCCAGCCAGGCGCGCCACACGGCTAGGACGCCCAGGAGCGCCGCGATGCCGAGGTAGGTCGTGGCCCCGACGAATGGAGCCCGCCAATACGCAACGAGCGGCAGCGCGGCGCCGGCGATCAAGAGGTAACCGATGTTCCGCGCGCGATTTCGTACCCACATCGGGAAGGGCGATGCTGCAGCGGCGAGATCGCTCACTTCGCGGACGAGGCTGTAGGCGAGGGCGAGCACGCCGGAGACGAATCCGTACGTCTGCGCGGGGGCGTCGGCCGAGAACAGCAGCCCGAACACCGTGGCGGCCGGGCCAGCCACGACGAGCCAGCGTTCGCGCGGGTGATCGCGGTCGGTACGCGCGGCGTAGTACGCCGTGCCGAGCATCGCGAGCGCTGGGATCGCAAGCCGCTCGGCGACAGAGAGCGGGTTGACCACGCTGACGATCAGCGCCGGCGCCGCGCCCAACACGATCATCGCGGGAAGAAGGAAACGTCCAGCGAGATCGAGCGGGCCGACCAGACGAACCGCTCGGCTCTCGGCGGTACGGGCCGCGACCTGGATCGCAAGCGGGTACGCGGCCAGCAGAACGAAGAGCCACGTCGATGGAACCTTCAAGAGCGCCGCGATGCCAGCGAGTGCGCTGAGCGAAGCGATGAAGAAGAAGTACGAGTACACACGGCCGTACTCGGTGACCGCGAGGGCCGCATAGAGACCGGCCGCGACCAGCGAGCCGAGCACCCACATCGCCGGCGACGTGAACGGCGAGACGTGGGCGACGAGCGCGTAGTACGCGCCGAAGTCCAGGGGAACGAGCAGTGCCCCGACGATGAGGAAGGTCCGTCCGGCTTCCTCGACTCGCGGGATGCGGTGGCAGACGAGGCCACCGCCGAGGAAGCCAAGCGTACCGACGATCATGAGAGCGAGCCGCACCGAGTCGGAGATCTGCTGTCCCGAGACGTTCACGAAGATCAGGGCGGCAACGACGACGAGGAACGCCCCGAGATAAAGGAGCAGGCTCGGCGCGCGCTCTGGAGTGAAGAAGGTCTCGACGAACGACGGCGCAGCCGGAGTCAGTGGCGCAGCGATTCGCGGAGGCGCTGCGTGCACCGCAACGGCAGGCGCCCCGGCCGCCGAGCTCGGACGCGCGACCGGCATCGCGGGGGCGGTAGCTGGTCGAACCGCCCCGGCTTCGAGCTCTTTGGTGACGATCACCCGGATGCGGTCGGCCGAGGTCTCGTCCAGCGCGCCCGCGCCGATCAGGTCATCGAGACGGTTGAGCAGGTACGCGCGACCCAGCGTCAGGAGCGGCGGCGGCATCTGAAGGGTGCGGCCGCACACCGCACATGACGACCTAGTGGGGCCGGGTTGCGGTGCTCCGCAGAAATAGCAATGAACGGACGTCACGACTCGGACCGTCCCTTCCCCTCAACGACGCGCGTACACATCATCCTCACCGGCACAAGCCTTTGCGCCCAGCCCACAAATCGTCCGTCGCTTGAGCCACCGCCTCGACGTGTCCTCCGACACAGAGGCATCTCACATCCACCTGCGCTTGACCGTTCTATCGTCATGAGATCGGAGCCGTGACATTTGGCGAGCTTCTGGAGCGCCACGAGCGCGAGATCTTTGCGTACGCGCTGCGTCTGACCGGAAGCCGGGCGGACGCCGACGATCTCTACCAGGAGACATTTCTCGCGGCGTTCCGGGGATGGCCGCCGCCACGTGCGGGCAACGAGCGGGCGTGGCTCTACAAGATCGCTACGAACAAGGCGATCGATCAGGTGCGGCGCGCGCGGCGCGTCGTCCCGCTTGACGACCTGCGGCTCGCGGCACCCGAACGCGACGGAGTGACGCTCTCGGACCTCGCGACTGCGGTGCGGGCGCTGCCGACGGGACAGCGCGCCGCGTTCGTTCTGCGCAAGGTGGAGGGCCGCTCGTATGCGGAGGTCGCGGACACGCTCGGGTGCACCCAAGACGCGGCGCGCTCGCGCGTCGCGGAAGCGATGAAGAAATTGAAGGAGGCCGTCCGATGAACGCGCTCGCACCACTTGTCGACGAGGCTCGCGAGCATCTGCTCGCGCGCGCAAAGCGCGAAGGATTGGTCACGGTCGGGTACGACGTCATGGATTCGCCGCTCGGTCCGCTCTGGATCGCGGTCGGCCCGCGCGGCGTCGTGAACATTCACTACGGCGCGACGCCCGATGCGCGGGAGCTCGCGCGGATCACGCGCGCGTACGGACCTGGCGTCCTTCCGGATCGGCGGGCCTGCGACCGCGTGCTCACGGAGCTCGACCAGTACTTCGCCGGGCGGCGCCGCTCGTTCGACGTGCAGGTCGACCTGGCAACGCTCACGCCGTTCCAGCAGCGCATCCTCACCGCGACGGCACGCGTTCCGTACGGCGAGCTGACGACCTACAAGGTCGTCGCGCGTGAGGCCGGGAACGAGCAGGCGTCTCGCGCGGCCGGAGCGGCACTCGGCGCGAACCCGATCCCGATCGTGGTTCCCTGCCACCGCATCGTGGCTACCGACGGCAGCCTCGGCGGATACGCCGGTGGACTCCCAGCCAAGCGGCGCCTCCTCGCTCTGGAACGAGGCAAGGCGGAGGTGCCAGCCGGCGGCTGGCCGCCTTCGCGGCGCTAGCCTTTTCCTGTCGATTTGGGCGGGGACCGTTCGTCGTAGAGACAAACCAGCGAGGAGGAGCACGCGATGGCGAAATACGCATTCCTATTCATCGACGACGGAGTGGACTACCAGGGCTCACCGACACCCGAGCAGCAGAAGGTCTACGCCGACATCTTCAAGTGGTTCGAGACGAACGGCGGTCGCATCGTCGACGGCGGCGCGGAGCTGCAGCCGACACGGACGGCGACCACGATCCGCCACCCGAACGGGAAAGCGACGGTGATGGACGGACCGTTCATTGAGGCGAAGGAGTCGGTGGGCGGATACACGATCTTCGAGCTGCCGGACCGCGAAGCCGCGATCGCCCTCGCGAAGACCTGGCCCGGGCATGCCGTCGAGGTCCGCAGCCTCGTCGAGCAGCGCGACGACCAGAACGTGCCCGCCGATCTGGCGCGGCGCTAGGAGGAAAAAGATGGCCCAGTACGTTTTGATGTTCGTCGGGTCCGATGAGTGGCGCGAGACGAGCTCGAAAGAGGAGATCCAGCGCGGGTATGCCGCCGTTGGCAAATGGTGGGACGAGCTCTCGAAGAAGGGCGTGCTCAAAGGCGGCGAGGAGCTCGCGAAGGGTCCGGGGACGGCGACGACGGTCCGTCGCGTCAACGGGCAAATGAAGGTCTTCGACGGTCCCTTCATCGAGTCAAAAGAGCAGGTCGGTGGCTTCGCGATGATCGAAGCGACCGATCTCGACGCGGCGATCGCGATTGCAAAGAGCTGGCCGGGCGGCGACGTCGAGGTGCGCCCGATCGTCGTGCACTGAGCGCCGACATCACGAGCGACGCGGTGGCCGCGGTCTTCCATGAGGAGGCCGGCCGGCTCACCGCGGCGCTCACCAAGCGGCTCGGCGACTTCGACCTCGCCGAGGAATGCGTGCAGGACGCGCTCGTCTCCGCGCTGGAGCACTGGCCGCGCGAAGGTATCCCGGACAACCCGGGGGCGTGGCTCATGACCACGGCGCGCCGCAAAGGCATCGACCGGCTGCGGCGCGAGAAGCGCTACCAGGAGAAGCTCGCGGAGCTGGAGGAGCCATCGATGAGTACGCCGAGCGCGGCCCTGCCCGACGAGCGCCTCGAGCTGATCTTCACGTGCTGCCATCCCGCGCTCGCGCGCGAGGCGCAGGTCGCGCTGACGCTGCGCTCGGTGGCCGGCCTCACGACTCCGGAAATCGCGCGAGCTTTCCTCGTGCCCGAGGCCACGATCGCGCAGCGCCTCGTCCGGGCGAAGCGGAAGATCGTCGACGCGAAGATCCCGTTTCGCGTGCCCGACCGCGAGGAGCTTCCCGATCGGTTGGAGGAGGTCCTCGCCGTCCTCTACCTCATGTTCAACGAGGGGTATCTCGCTACCGGACAGCGGGGCGCGAGCGATCGTGACCTGGCGAAGGAAGCCGAATGGCTGACCTCGCTTCTCGCCGGCCTTATCCCCGACGAAGCGGAGGTGCTCGGGCTCGTCGCGCTGATGCGGTTCCATCTCGCACGAGCCGAGGCGCGGTTCGATCCGAGCGGCCGCATGATCCTGCTCCAGGATCAGGACCGCGCGAAGTGGGATCGGCGCCGCATCGACGAGACGTTCTCGGTCGTCGGCCGATTTCTCACCATGCGCCGGCCGGGCCCGTACCAGCTCCAGGCGCTGATCGCCGGCGCCCATGCCGATGCGAAGAGCTGGGAGGCGACGCGATGGCCGGACATCCTTCGGTCGTATGACGCGCTCCTGGCGATCAACGATTCGCCGGTCGTGCGACTGAATCGAGCCATCGCCGTGTGGCACGTCCACGGCGCGGAGCAGGCGTACGTCGAGCTCTTCCCGCTGGCTGAAGACCTCGACCGGTACCACCTCTATCACGCGACACGCGGCGAGCTCCTCCGCGCGCTCGGCCGCACCGAGGACGCGCGCGCGGCGGATGAGCGGGCCCTCGAGCTCACGGAGAACCCTGCGGAACGCGCGCTCCTCAAGGGCCGGCTCGGCTGATACTCGGCGCGATGGCCGCGCCGCATCGCGAGCTGAAGCGCACTTCCGTTCCGAACGCC
>VBDV01000115.1 GCA_005882765.1 Chloroflexota bacterium
CGCTCGCGCTTGCCATCGGGTTCGTATTCATCGCCGTCGTCGTGACGGTCGATCTCGTCGCCGCGGCCGTGGCGATCGCAGTCCTCGCAGCGGTGACCGCGTTCGCGATGCTTCTGGTCGCGCCAGCGCCCTCCGCGATGCGGATCGCTGCGTACTTCGCGGTCGGCATCCAGGGTTTCGTCGTGGCCGCCCTGCTTATCGCCCGCCAGGGAGGCCCGTCGCTCGCGTTCGACACGATCTCACCGTCGGCCATAAGCCCTGGTGCGGTGCTCGCGGCGACCGCCGGCGCCGCTCTCTTCGCGGGGCTCTACCCCTTCGTGCCGTGGCGCTACCAACCGGCCCAGGCGCTCGCGGCCGCGGAGCGCGAACCGTTACGCGGCCTCCTCGCGATGCCGGCCGGCGTCGCGGCGTCCGTCGTCCTGCTCCGCGTGCTCGGCGTGACGAGCATCGATCTATCGAACCTCGGTCTTCCGCTGGTCGCGCTCGGGTCGCGGCTCGCGCTTCTCGCGTTGGTGCTCGTCGCATTCGCCTTTCGTGCTCGCGCTCGCGGGCGGCCATCACGTCGCGGGATCGTCACCACCATCGTCGCCGCGGCGGTCCTCGCGGGATGGGACGAGCTCCACTGGAGCTACGTCGTGTTGGCGGCCGCGGCACTCACCGTCCTGTACGCCGCCGCCGTCTCGCTTGCTCTGCCCGAGCAGTGGGAGGTGGCGCGCCACGACGTCACACTTGCGACCCTCTGGATCGCGTTCGCAGTCGGAACTCCGATCGCGCTCGCGGCCGGGCTCTTCATCCTCGTGAGCGCGGCGTTCGCCGCTCTTCTCGAAAGCGTGTGGATGCCCCCACATCGCGCCTACATCGCGATCATGGCGACGAGCGTGTGGACAGTCACCGGGGTCATCGGTCTCGCGACCGGCGCGGCAGCTGCCGCAGATCCGCCGACCGCGGTGGCGGCGGTCTTCGTGATCGTGGTGGTGCTCTTTCTCGAGCTCGCGCACGCCGGCCGCCGGCTTGCGCAAGGGGAAGCGCCGCCGGACCTCGACATGGCCGCGGCGGTCGCGGCGCTCTTCAGCACGGCGCTCGTCGCGAGCCTGCTCTCGCTCCCGATCCCAGATGCCCTCGTCGTCCTCGGCCGGCCGCTCGAACCGATTGACCCAGTCGTGGCGATCGGCACGGTCGTCGCGGCGACGATCCTCGTCATATCCGCCCGAATGCTGCGGCCTCTTCTGCCAGACCTCGACACCCTCGCGGTGCGACTGCAGCGGTTCGTGTGGGCCGCGGACCCCGTACCGGTCGGGGTCGCCACTTTCCGCGCGCTCGAGCGGGCCGTTACGGCCGCTTCTGCAGGATTCGCGGTCTTCGAGCAGCGCGCCGGTGTGTGGCTCGCGGCGGTCCTCATCGTCGCGCTCCTCGTCTGGTCCACGCGCTAGTGATCGCCCTCGGCATCGTCGCGCTCGCGACGCTCGCCGCGAATGGATCGCGACAGCTGCGCTACTCCGCGGTCGCGCTGCTCGGCGTGTCGCTCGCCGCGAACGCCATGACGGCGGGGCAGCTCACCGTCACTCAGCTTGCCGTCGAAGGCTGCGGGGCGCTCGTGGCATGCGGCATCCTCTATGTCGCGGCGCGCGACCGGACCTACGGCGAGGATCCCGGCTGGCGCCTCTGGCTCGCGACGATCGTCGCGGCCGCGGCCACGGCCGCCTGCTTCGCGACGCTCCGCACTGCTTCGAGCGAGACGGTGAGCGTCCCGCTCATCGGCGAAGACCCGAGCGGCGTGACGGCCCAGGTCGCCGCGTTCTGGCTCATCTCCTCCGGCGTCGCGATCCTGGTCACCGCTCAAACTCCGGTCCGCGGGTCCCTCGGGGCGATCCTCATGATCACGGGAGTCGAGCTCCTCGTTCGGCTTCTCACCGTGCCACAGCTCGGGCTATCACTCTTGCTCGGCTGGGTCGAGGTCGTCATCGCGCTCGCGGGCGGATTCCTGATCGTGAACGAGCGCGTGGTGCGCGAGAATTGACGATCGCGGCGGCGCCTCTCGTGCTCGCGGTCGCGGCATGCGGGGCGTTCGCGCTCAGAAAGCGTCTGAACCTCGTCGGTCCGTTCGCGCTCATCGCCATAGCGGCTGCCTTCGTGCTCGTCCTGCTCAGCCCGCTCGACACGGCGGGAACGATCCTCGATCTCCAGCTTCGCTCCAGCGGGCTGGGCCGGCTCGCATCGGGCGTCATCCTCGCAACGCTGTTCCTTCTGGTTCTCGATGTCTGGCTCGACGAGCCCGCCTATAACTTCTTCCCCACCGCGCTTGCGGTTGGCGCGACATCCCTCGGCGTGCTGGTACTCACGGCGCCTCTCGCGATCTTCGGCCTTCTCGTGCTCGGCCTTCTCGTGCCGGTCGGATCGTTCACTTTCCAGGTCCATCGCAACCGCTCGGTCGAGGCCGCGACCCGCCACTTCGGTTTCGTCGCGCTGGGAGGATGCCTGGGTATCGCCTCGCTCGCGCTCGCCGCGAGCCTTCCGCACGACCAGCCCGCGAACACCTTCGTGCTGCTCGTCGTCGTGCTGGTCGTTGCCTTTGCGCTCCTGCTCGCGGCGATCCCGTTCCACACCCATGCCGCGCTCCTCGCGGGCGAGGTCCCGCCCGCGGCGCTGGCTTTGTATTTTGGTGTTCTCGTCCCCACCACTTTCATCGCGTTCGTCGAGATCCTCACGTTATCCGGGCTACTCCCAGCGATCGTGCAGGTCGTGAAGGTGCAGGATCTCCTGCACGGCATCGGCTTGACGTCCGCCGTCGGCGGGGCGTTCCTCGCGAGCGGCGCGCCCGACCAGCGCAGGCTCGTGGTGTATTCCGTCATCTCGAACCTCGGTGCCGCGCTCGTCGGCATCGCGACGCTGTCCGGACCGGGCATCATCGGCGCGCTTGCGAGCGTGATCGTCACCGGCGCGTCCGCCTCGGGTCAGCTCCTCGCTGCAGGCACGCTCGAGCGCCGGAGCGCGCCAGAGCGCCCGACCGCGCGCAAGGCGCCACTCGCCGCGCTCGCGTTCGTGGTCGGCGGCTTCGCGATGATCGGCGCGCCACCGCTCCTAGGATTTCCGGGGCGCTTCTTCATGGAGCTCATCGCCTATCAGTTCGCTCCGCTGACCGGAGCCGCGCTGGTGTTCGCCACGCTGCTTCTCATCGTCGGCCAGCTGCGCGCGGTGCTGGCGCTCTTCGGGAGCGGAGTTGAGCGCTGGACTCTCGAGCCACGCCCGGTCGCCGGAATCATCGGGTCGGTGATCTTCGTGGCGCTGCTGATCGGCGGAATACAGCCCGACGGATTCCTGCGCCCGATCGCGTCGTTCGCGGACGAATTCCTGAGAGCACTGCGTCCGCTGTAGCTCAGTGCGCGAGCGGGTGGGCACGGGAGCGCGTCGGGTCTTCTGAGCGAGCGGCCCCTAACCGGCGGTCCAGAGCGATCCCACCGGGGCCGAGCGAAGAGGACCCCGGCGCTGCTCACGCTCGCGCGCCCGGGTCAGGCCCGCGCATCGAGCTAGGAGGGCGCCTTGTCCTCTGTCATCCAGCGATCGATGTCGCGCGTGTATTCGAGGATGCCGTCCGGGAACCAGAGCTTGATTTCCGCCGCCGCCGTGTCCGGCGCATCGCTCGCGTGCACGAGATTCCGGAGACCGACGAGCGCGTAATCGCCGCGGATCGAGCCCTCGCTCGCCTCATGTGGCCGAGTCGAGCCGACCATCGCGCGAACAACGGCGATCGCGTTCGGGCCCTCGAGAACGGCGGCCACGACCGGTGACGCGGTGATCACCCCGACAAGATCGTCGTAAAAGAACTTCCCTTTGTGCACGGCGTAGTGCCTCTCGGCCATGGCACGGTCCACCTTGAGAAGACGCAATGCCGCGAAGCGCAGGCCCCGCTTCTCGAAGCGCGACAGGATCTCGAAGGCGATGCCGCGCTGGAGCGCGTCGGGTTTCAGGACAACGAGGGTGCGCTCTGCGCTCATGACGCCATCACCGCCGGGCGCTCGTCGGCGACCGGTGGCGTGATGGCAGCCAGCGACGCACGCGGTCCGATCGCGGCGAGGTACGCGAGCTCCGGACGGAGATACTCGCGCGCGACACGCTGGATGTCGGCAGGAGTGACGCCGTCGATGATCGCCTCGACTTCCTCGACAGATCGCACGCGACCGAGGAAGAGCTCCTGCCCTGCGAGCCAGCCGGATACACCGCGCGTGTCCTCAAGTCGCAGCTCGAGACGGCCCTTCGCGAAATCGCGCACGCGCTCGATCTCCGCGTCGGGCACGATCTCGTCGCGGAGTCGGGCCACCTCTCGCATGATCGCCTTCAGCACCTCGGCGCCGTTCTGCGGCGCGAAGCCGGCGTAGATGACGAGGTGGCCCGCGTCGGCGTAGTTCGAGTCATAACTGTGGACGTCGTACGCGAGACCGCGCTTTTCGCGGAGCTCGAGGAACAACCGGCTCGACATCCCTTCGCCAAGGACCGCGTTCATCATGTCGATGCTGAACTTGTCGGCATGAGTCGTGTGGACGGACCGCCATCCGACGCAGAGATTCGTCTGCTCGGCGCGCTTACCGAGGAGCTTCGCATGGACCTTTCCCGCCCGTGGCGCAGGCTTGGAACGAACGACATCGACCGGCGCGAGCGCGCCCAGAGCCTCATCGACCGCGGCGATGGCCTCGTCGGCACGAACCGGACCCGCGAGGGCAACCACCGTGCGTGAGGGCGCGTAGCCCCGCTGCATGAACTCGCGCAGCCGATCGGCCGTCATCCCAAGCACGACCTCTTCGCGCCCGGCCACCTCCCACCCGAGGGGGTGCCGCGGGTACAAAAGCTCGTCGACGAGGGTGTGCACGCGATCCTGCGGCTGGTCGCGGTACATGCGGAGCTCTTCGACGATGACGTTACGTTCCGATTCGACATCGGTCGGTCGCAGCATCGGTGCGCGGATCAGATCGGCGATGACGTCCAGCGCGACGAGATAGTGGCGCGCCGGAACTCGTGACCAGAAGACCGTGACCTCTTTGTCCGTCGACGCATTCACCACACCGCCCTTGCTCTCGATCACCTGGCTGATGTCGGCGGCAGTCGGACGCTTGGCGCTCCCTTTGAAGACCATGTGCTCGAGGAAGTGGCTCGTGCCGGCATCGTCCTTCGTCTCGATGCGCGAACCGACCCCGACGTACACGGCAAGCGAGACCGAACGTGTCTCCGGCATCTCGCTCACGAGGATTCGCAGCCCGTTGGGCAGAGTGACCCTGCGATATTCCATCGACAGCGAACGCTACCAGAGAGCGTCGCTGTGCTAGCGGCAGAACACCATGGTCATGTACATCGCGTCCTGGCCCATCACCGCGCCCACGCCGACGCGCCGGAATGCCGGATCCATGATGTTCGTGCGGTGGTTGATCGGATCCCACGGCTCAGCCATGAACTCGCGATGCAGCGCGTCCACGTTGTCATTCCAGATCTTCCCCGTGTTCTCGCCGTACCAACCGGTGCCGCAGGCCGGCAGGTCACGCGAGCGCGCGGTCCCATCGGGACCGTCGTGGTAGACGTATCGCACCTGTGCTTCGGCGGCGCTGTGGGTTCGCGCTGTATCCGCAACCGCGATATCCACGGAGAGAGGCACGAGGCCGCCGAGCGCCCGCGACGCGTTGATCAGCTCGAGCATGTGCACCTCGGCCCATGCCGTCGTCGGATTCGTCACCGCCGGGATCGGCCGCGTGACCGGACGCGGTGTCGGTTCGGGTGTCGGCGCCGGCGTCGGATCGGGCGCGGGATCAGAAGTCGCCTCCGGTTCCGGATCGACCCCCTCTGCGGGCTGACCATCCGGCACCGCTTCGACGGCCGCGGGAGGGCTGGTCTCCGGCGCCGGTAACGGCGAAGGCGTCGGCTCCGGCTCGTCGTAGTCGCGGAGACCGCGGACGACTCCGCGCGACACGGGTACGATGCGCGCCTCGCGCGCGTCGTCGCTCGCGGGCGCGGCAGACGCGGGTGCGCGCCGTTCGGGAGTCAGAGTGAAGCTCGCCAGAACGAGGCTGGCGAGCATCGCATACAGGCCCAGGCGCGCGGCGAAGCTCAGCGCCGCGTCCTGCTCACGATTCCGTGACGCTCCACGCACCTGAGGAGATAACGAGGCTCGCGCCCGCGCGTCGCGCGGCGGCGAGATGTTCGCGCTCGGCGGCCGTCGGATCCAGGGCACCCTCCGTCGTCGTCACGAAGGGAGCGTGCTCGTCGGCTGTGAAGTACGAAACGAGTGGCCGGTCGGCGAAAGCCGCGAGCCGCGCGACGATGTCGAGGCCCGGTGCGCCGGGTTTGACGATGATGGCGTCCGCTCCGTCGGCCATGTCGCTGCGCGCGCGGGCGACGGCCGCAGCGGCATCGTCGGCGGGGATCAGCGGCACCGCGCGCTCCGCGATGGGAATCGCGTTGACCGCGGACCGGTGTGTCACGTAAAGCGAGCTTTCGAGCTTGACCATCGCGGCGATCGGGGTCTCGGAGCGGCGCTGGCCGAGCGCCGCGCGGAGCGAGCGCACCGCGCCTTCGAGCATGCCTGATGGGATGAGCAGATCGGCGCCCGCATCGGCGTGCACCTCAGCGATCGCCGCCAGGCGCTCGAGTGTGGCAGCAATGTCGGCGCCGTGATCGCCGAAGAGCACGCACTGGCCGTGGGCGGTGTATGCGCAAACGCAGACATCGGTCGCGACACCAAGCTCGGGTACGGCTTCCTTCACGGCGCGGATCGCGCGAGGCACGACGTGGTCAGGCTCGCTGGCGAGCATCGCGTGTTCGTCCTTGCGGTCACTGATGCCGAAGAGGAGGAGACCGGCGAGCCCCGCAGACGCCGCGGATCGCGCCTCGCGCACCACTTCAGTGACCGAGAGACGCTCCAGCCACGGCGCGGCCTCGACTTTCTCACGGTCCTCGATCGCGCTGCCCACGATGACGGGGAGGATGAGGCGCCCGGCCAGGTCCGGATTGGCGAGCGCACGCGACCAGACCGGATGCTCTGCGAGCCTCCCTCGCGCAAGCGTCGCTTGTCGCATGACCGGATGTTACGCATCAGCGCCGAGCAAGCGGTGGCCAAGGGCTACCATTTCGTCCGATGAGGCGACGCCCAGCGGCCCTTCTCACGCTCGGCGCCGTGTTGGTCCTCGGCCTGAGCGGCGCCGCGTTCGCGGCCGCTCCGTCTTTCTCGACTCCTATCGGGGCCGTTGCCATACCAAACGTAGATGACGGCGCGTCACTGGCTGCTCCGATCGCCGTGACGGCGCCTGCGGCCGACGTCGTCGCCGTGGCCATACCCGCGCCCGAGCCGAAGGCCGCTCCCGCGACGGCTGCGTTCAGCGAGATGAAGCACGTGTGGCAATCGCTGAACAACTGTGGGCCGGCATCCGTGGTCATGGCTCTCTCAACATTCGGGATCGACGTCTCTCAGGAGTTCGCCCGAGTGCCACTTCGCGGGACCAACATCCTTTCGGGGATGGGCCCGCAGAAGGTCGATGGCTGGGTGAACGCGAACTTCGGTCTGCGGTCCATGTGGCGCAACAACGGGACCAACGACCTGCTTCGGCGCCTGGTCGCGAACGGATTCGCGCCAATGGTCACCCAGTGGATGCAGGATCCGTCGATCTCGCGAATCGCGCACTGGCGCGTCGTCCGCGGGTACGACGATGCCGCGAGCGTCTTTTACGTGAACGACCCGATGCTGGGCAACATGGTTCCGCTCTCCTACGAGTGGTTCCAGAACAACTGGCAATCCTTCAGTTACCGCTACATGGTCATTTACGACCCGAAGGACGAGGCGCTCCTCAAGGCGATCATCGGAGATGACTGGAACGACACCCACATGCGAAAGAACTTCTACGAGCGGACGAAGGCCGACGCGTATGCGCAGGACTCCTCCGCCGCGTGGCTGGCGTACGGCGAGGCCGCGTACGGGTACGGGCTCTTCGGCGAAGCGGTGAGCGCGTTCGAGCGCGGTATGGCCCTTGGTTCGGTGCAGGGCGTCTTCACTCTTCGCTCGAGCTACCCGCAGGCGCTGCGCGCGCTCGGCCGCCAGACGGATGCCGACGCGATGCAAAAGCGTCTTTCGACATCGGCGACGTCACCCACTGTGGCATCGGCACCCGACCCGTTCGCCCTCTACTTAGCGTTCGCACGCGAACACACAGGTGACGAGGCGCAACTAGTGCCTTAGATCACGCCGGGCGAGCCACCACGAGCGGCATTGCGGGTAGCACGAGGGAGAAGTTGAGCAACGTCGGGGTCTTCTGAGCGAGCGGCCCCTGCGCGGCGGTCCATCACGATCCCACCGGGGCCGAGCGAAGAGGACCCCGGCGCTGCTCGCACGCTCAGCCCGCGACACCGCGATGAGTCGACTAGGGCGTGATCAAGTGAACGGGGTTGCCGCGGATGTTGACTTCCCAGGTCGTGATGTCCTGGCCTGTTCCGAGCGTGCCGTACTCGATCTTCCACCACCCGCCGCCTGCGCCGGGCGGATCGCCGGGCGACACCGGCGCGGTGTACGTCACCGGGATCGGTACTGAGATCGTGACCCATTGGTTGTTGTAGTAGTTGCACAAGCTCGTCGAAGTGACGAGGGTCTGCGTCGGCCCCCCGCTCGCCGCGCTCCCCGGGGCGCACCCGCTGATGCCCGTCGTCGTCCAGGTGAAGGTTGCGTACTGGAAACCGGTTGATGTCGGGATCCGGATCTTGAAGTTGGTGCTCGAGATATCGCCCGGGTCGAAGAGCCTGATATCGAGCGTCTTGCCCGCGTGCGCCGCCGCGATCTGCGCGAGGTAGAACACCGAGGTGTTGTTGATGACGATGAAGGCTTCCATGCGGCTCTGGCCGTACACGCGGGGCGTCGGCCCGCCCAACGAGGTCGCCTCGACGCCGAAGCCGTTGATGGCGTTCTCCGCATTCGAGCCGCTACTCGTCACGACCTGCAGCCGGTACTGGCCTTCGTCGAGGCCGGTCGCGAGGCGATACCAGTTGTTGTGGTACGCGCTGCCCTGACAGTCGGCGGACCCTGAGCCGTTCGAGCCGCCTCCGTAGTTCCCATCGCCTCGGTACAGCGCGCCCTTGTCCACCGCGTTCGAGTTGACGAAGAGCCCGCCACTCGACGCGATGAGCATGTCGTCGGAAAGGGTGTAGGGCGTTCCGTTCATATCCATCAGGTTGTAAACGGTCGAGATCCCCGTGCCGCCGTTGCCGAACCAAAGGTCGCCGACCCCGAGCCGCCGTCCGCCGGAGGTGGCGCCTCCGGTCGCGCAGAACATCGGGTCGTACAGCCACACGCTGCCGTTCACCGTGCCAGGACCGAACTCGACGATGTACTGGTAACCGTTGGGGTCGAATCCGGTGTTGAGGGTCGGATTGCCGTTGTAGTACGTCGAGTAGGCGTCGCCGTTTTGGCGCTCGGTGCCCCGTGCCTCGACGCCGCCGAAGAAGCCGAGCGCCGCGAGGTTTCCGCTGCCGTCGGCTGATGCGACCAGCGGGCAGTTCGGAGAGATGTCCGTGTTCCGGCAAACGACGTTGATGCCGTAGTAGTTCTGCGGGCTTCCCATCGGCACCGGCAAGACGAACTCCGCGCGGGCATTGCGCCGCGCGTTGAACTGCGTCACGCCAAACAGACGCGCGAACCATGAGCGCACCGGCGCGGTGACCGTCACGCCGAGGATCAGGTTGTTCAAGGCCTCGGGTGTGGCGGTGACGGTGACGCCGTTCAGTCCGTTCGCGAATCCGTTCTTCGAGGACTCCGCCAGCGCCGCGTTCTGCGCGCCGGCGACGTTGCCCGGCAGGTAGACCACGCCGGCGAGCGCGGCGGCGTCCGCTGCGCGCTGGATTCGCATGAGGTTCACCTCGTACCACGCCACGTCGGTCACGAGCCCGGTGAACCCGAGCAGCGCGACGATCATGATCGCGACGATCACGAGGACTTGGCCACGCTGTTCGCGGCGGAACTTAGCGGTTCGCATTCATCGCCATGACGGTGTGGTCCGTCATCGTGAATTGGTTGAACATCGGGACAAGGAGCCGCAGCGGGGTCCGGCCGCGGTACGTGTAGGTGATCGTGATGACGGCGGAATCGGCTGGGGAGCCGTTGTTGCGCGCGCAGGCTTGCCACGGTTGGCTCGTCGCGACGAAGTCCAGCTGCTGACCATCAACGACGGGGCCGCCGTTCAACTGGTAGTCCCAGGTGTTGATCAGCCCGGCAGTCTCACCGCCGCTCGCCGTCGCTTTGGCGATTCGTATCTGACTCAAGTCCGCGAGAGTGAGACGGGTACCGGTCCCGGTGAGCACGCGCTCCACGGCGGCGATGACGTTCGGGTCGACGCTCGCGGCGTTGGGGGACTGGCCGGCGCTGCAACCGAGCGCACCGCCACCGTTCACGATAGCGCTGGCCACGCGCGCGCCTTCGCGCGTCGCGGAGGACATCGTCATTGCAACGCTCAGCACCGAGCCGAGCTCGACCAAACCGAAGACGAGGATCAAGAGCACCGGTGGAAGCACCAGGGCGAACTCAACCAACCCCTGGGCGTCCTCGCCCTTAAAGAACCGGATCACAGCTGCGGCTCCGCGCGGAGGATCGTCGTCTCGGTGAAAGTGACGCTGTTTCCGGCGAATCGCACGAAGCTCGTCGCCCAGAAGTGCTGGTAGGTGACACGCACGCCGATCGTGTCGACGGTCGTGTGGCTTCCACCGCACCCCGCCAGGGTGCTGCAGCGCGTGCTCTCGACATAGCCGGCCGTCGTCAGGGTGTAGGGGACGGTTACCGTGGACCCGTCCGGATAATCGCAGGATGTCGATCCACTTCGGGTGTAGATGTTTTGATTCGAGCCGATCTGATCACCGTTCTGATCGGACCAGTAGATGGCCACCTGCTGGACCCGAAGAGTCGTCGACGGCGACACGATGTCGCTTTCGATGCGACGAAGAACCAGGCAGTCGGTTCCGTCGATGTTCCCGCCCTCGGCCGCGAGCATCGAGCCGTCGCGGCTAGCGAACAGGACCGTGTTCCGCGAGTTCCACACGAGCGAGAACTCCATGAGTCCGACCAGAAGAAGGACAAGAGCGGGCAGCAGGAGCGCAAATTCGACGATGGCCTGCCCAATCTCCGAGCGGCCGAATTTCATCGGACGAGGCTAACGAGCGGTGGGTCAGCAAGATGTGGGACCTTCGTATCAGCAGCCTGCGAGACGCGCCTAGTACGTTTGGCTTATTCCGCGGTTTTTGGGCTGCCGGCCGCGACGCGTGTCCACAAGTCAGCCATTCGCGCGCGCCCTCGCTTTCGCCCCGGCGTGAAGCAGACGTGCACCCGCCTCGTCCAGCAGATCCGCGGTCTTGCAGAAGGTGAAGCGGATGAGGTGCCGTCCCAGATCGCGGCGAGAGAAGAAGGACGAGCCCGGCACCCCCGCGACGCCCACCTCGCGCACCAGCCAGTTGGCGAATGCGACGTCGTCATCGAATCCGAAGGGGCGGATATCGCACACCACGTAATACGCGCCCTGCGGGGTGTTCGGGGCGAAGCCGGCCGCATCCAGGAGCCCCACGAGATGGTCGCGGCGCACGCCGTACTCGGTCGCGAGCCGATCGTAGTACGGCCGGCCCATGTCCAGTGCGGCGGCGATCGCCTCCTGCAGCGGCGCGGGTGCGCCGACGGTCACAAAGTCATGCACCTTCCGTATCGCGGCGGTGAGCTCCGGGGAGGCCACGATCCAGCCGACCCGCCATCCGGTCACCGAGAACGTCTTGCTCGCGCCCGAGATCGTCACGGTCCGCTCGGCCATCCCCTCCAGCGTCGCGATCGGGATGTGCTCGCCTTCGTAGCGGATGTGCTCGTAGATCTCGTCGGTGACCGCGATGACGTCGTGCTCGCGGCAGAGCCGCGCGATCGTTTCGAGCTCGGCCCGGGTGAACACACGGCCTGTCGGATTGTTCGGTGTGTTGACGATGATGGCCTTCGTGCGCGAGCCGAACGCGCGGGCGAGCTCGTCCGCGTCGAATTCGAAGGAGGGAGGCCGAAGCGGCACGAAGATCGGCGTCGCGCCCGAGATCGCGGCGTCCGGCCCGTAGTTCTCGTAGAACGGCTCGAGCACGATCACCTCGTCGCCCGGGTCGCAGATAGCGAGGAGCGTGGAGATCATCGCCTCCGTCGATCCGCAGGTCACTGTCAGCATCGTCTCTGGGTCGACCCGCATCGCATAGAGCTCGCGGTACGTGCGCGCGAGCGCGTCGCGAAGGCTCTTCGAACCCCACGTGATCGCGTACTGGTTGATGTCCGCGTCGATGGCTCGTTTTGCGGCGTCCTTCACCTGCGGCGGCGCGGGAAAGTTCGGGAAGCCCTGCGCCAGGTTGATCCCGCCGTGCATCGCGGAGAGCCGCGTCATCTCGCGGATGACCGATTCGGTGAAACCGACCGTCCGCCGCGCAACGCGCTGTCGCGCGAGACGCACTAGTACCCGGCCTCGAAGTCGACGCGGTTGATGAGCGGCTCGCCCGCTTTGTACCGGCGGAGATTCTCGGCGAAGAGCGCGAGCGTGCGCTCGCCGGCGCGCGGCGACGATCCGGAGTGGTGCGGCGTCACGATGACGTTATCGAGCATCCAGAGCGGGCTGTCCTTGGGCAAGGGTTCCGTCGTGAACACGTCGAGCGCGGCACCGCCGATTCGCTTTGCCTGCAGCGCTTCGATCATCGCGGGCTCGTCCACGATCCCGCCGCGAGCGATATTCATGATCCAGGCGGTCGGCCTCATGCGGGAGATGACCTCGCGCGAGACGGCGCCTCGCGTCGCCGGAGTGAGCGGCGCCGCGATGGCCAGGTAGTCGGCCTCGCCGACAACCTCGGCGAGCTGTTCGGCTGCGACGACGCGATCCACGCCGGATGCGCGTGAACCGCCTTTGCGGCGGACACCAATCACGCGCATCCCGATGGCGCTCGCGAGACGGGCGATCTCGCCGCCGATACTGCCCATGCCGTAGACGACCATCGTCGCGTCGCGCAGCTCCTGGTGCGGCTGTTCCTTCCACTCGCGCGCGCGCTGGCTGTCCCGATAGCGGTGAAGCTGACGCGAGGCCGCGAACACGAAGGCCATCAAGTGTTCGGCGATCTGGATGTCGTAGGAGCCGCTGTTGTTGGTGAGCACGATTCCGCGCTGCGCAAGCTCGGGCAGCGGCATGTTCTCGACGCCCGCCGAGACCGTGTGGTACCAGCGGAGCTTCGGCGTCGCGTCGAGCAGCTGCCGTACTCGGCGAGGGTTGTTGCCGCTGAACGCGACTTCCGCGTCGGCCGCGGCGGCGAGGCCCTTCTCGTCGCCGATCGCGAGGACGCGATCGTCGGGAAATCGCGCCGCCACCGTCTCGGGCGAGGTGGAGAAAGCGGACCAGACGACGATGTTCGTCATCGGCTCCGCATACTACGGACCCTCGTGGCCGCCCTCTCTGGGACGCTCCTCAACGCGGCGACGGTCCTTATCGGTGGTCTTCTCGGCACGGCTCTCGGCGATCGCCTACCCGCGACGCTGCGCGAGAACGTGGTGCGCGGAGTCGGTCTTTTCACACTCGCGATGGGTGTGAAGTTCGCCATCGACACGACGAACCTCCTTTACGTCCTCGGCGCGATGGTTGCCGGCGGCATCGTCGGCTCGCTTGCGGGCGTCGACACGCGGCTGAACCGGCTCGGCGAGTGGCTGCAGCGTCGCTTCGCACGCGGCGCGACGAACACCGTGGCCGAAGGATTCGTCACCGCAGCGATCATTTTCTGCGTCGGACCGCTCACCTTCCTTGGATCGATCCAGAACGGACTCACCGGCGATCCGAGCCTCCTCACGGTCAAGAGCGTGCTCGACGGTTTCACCGCGATCGCGCTCGCGGCGACGCTCGGGTGGGGCGTGCTCCTCACCATCCCGCTGATCCTTCTCTATCAGGGCGGCCTTGCGCTCGGCGCTTCCTTGTTCGTGGGACTTCTCAGCGATCTCCAGCTGCGGGAGATGAGCGCGGTCGGCGGCTTGCTCATCATCGGCGTCGGTCTCAAACTTCTGGTGATCCGGGACGTCAAGGTCGCGGACTTCCTGCCGGCGATCATCGTGTCGCCGCTCGTCGTCGCGGGATTCGGAAGACTGTTGGAGGCCGTGGGTAAGTGACCGCACGAAGGACGATCGAGCTTCGGAGCGACACGTTCACGCTCCCCACGCCGGCGATGCGCCGCGCGATGGCGGACGCCGAGGTCGGGGACGACCAGTACGGCGAGGACCCGACCGTCAACCGCCTGGAGCGGCGCTCCGCGGAGATCGTCGGCAAGGAAGCGGCCGTGTACGTCGCGAGCGGGATGCTCGGGAACCTATGCGGCGTGCTCTCGCAGACCGAGCGCGGGGACGAGGTGATCCTGGGTGACCTCGCTCACATCTATCAGAACGAGATGGGAGCTTCGTTTGTCCTCGGCTCGATCCAGCCGCGCCTCGTCCCGAATCGCTCGGGGCTGCCCTCTCTGGAGGACATCGACGGCGCCATCCGGCCGGCGGGGATGTACCCGCGCACCTCGCTCCTCTGCCTCGAGAACTCGCACAACAACTGCGGCGGTTCGGTGATCACGGTCGAGGAAACCAGAGCTGCAGCCGAACTCGCCCATCGCCGCGGGATGCGCGTACATCTCGATGGAGCGAGGATCTTCAACGCCGCGACGGCGCTCGGTGTGGACGCGCGCGAGCTTTGCGCACCGGTCGACACCGTCCAGTTCTGCTTCTCGAAGGGGCTCGCCGCGCCCGTCGGCTCGATTCTGTGCGGCACCGCGGAGACTGTCGCGAAGGCGCGCCGCGTCCGGAAGCTACTCGGCGGCGCGATGCGACAGGCCGGCGTGATCGCCGGCGCCGCCCTCGTCGGGCTCGAGGAGATGCGCGACCGCCTCGGAGAGGACCATCGAAACGCAAAAGCGTTCGCGAAAGGCCTCGCCGGAATCCGCGGGATCCGAATCGACCCCGACCGGGTCGTCACGAACATCGTTTCGTTCGAAGTGGACCCTACCTGGATGGAGCCGGCCGCGTTCGTGAAAGCGTGCGCCGAGCAGGGGCTTCGCATCTCGCGGTATCTCGGGAATTCGCCTCGCCTTCGCGCGGTCACGCACTACGGGTTCGAGGCAAAAGACGTCGAGGACGCTCTTGCGGTCGTCGCGTCGGTCCTGTCACAAGCGCGTGCACCCGTCGCTGCAGCTGACTAGCTAGTCAATACGGCGGAGTACGCGTGCTGCCCCCGAACTGGTACTAACGGGGGAGCGCATAAGGGTTGGCACCGCCTGCTCGTTACCTAGACTGACGACCAGTGGGCAGGGTTTTTGGACACTTTCAACATGCGATACGCGAGGAATTCGGCCAGTCGATGGTCGAGCTCGCGCTCCTTCTGCCTATTCTCGTTTTCGGCCTGATCGGCGCCGCCGACCTCGCCCGGGCGTTTGCGATCCAGCTGGCCATCCAAAACGGCGCGCGAGCAGGAGCAGAAGCGTATGTCATCGCTTCGAAGCCAACCACAGCCCTCGCGGCTCAGACCGTCAGGGATGAAACGTCGCGCACTCCCGGCATTGACCTCAATCTCCTGATTGTCAGCACGCCGGTACATCCACAGCACGCAGACGGAACAGACTGCGCGACCACCCCGACGGTCGCGGATCCCTGTTTCTACACCGTCACCGTCGAGTACACCTTTAAGACCATCGTCCCTTGGCCGTTCATTCCCAATACTGCGAACTTCAACCGCAGCACGACCATGAGGACCTTCTATTGAGCGGTCTCCTTCGTTTCTTCCGCGATCAGAACAGCGAGGAGCAGAGGGGCCAATCGCTCGTCGAGTTTGCATTGCTCCTCCCGCTCATGCTCCTGATCATCACCGGCCTCTTCGACGTCGCCCGTGCGGTTTGGGAAGAGAACACCCTCGCCTACGCCGCGCGCGAGGGGACGCGCTACGCGATCGTGCACGGATCGTATGGCAGTCCGGCCGCAGACACGACCGATGTGGGTTGTGATCAGGTGATCTGCGTGAACATCCCGAACGTCGTCCGGCAGGCAGCGATCGGGGTGCCCAACATCACTGTGGTCGTCGATTACCCGACCAAGTACCAGCCCGCGAACGTCGTCAAATGCGCCGATCGCGGGTGCCCCGTTTCCGTCACGGTCTCCGCGCCCTTTGTTCCGCTGCCGTCGCAGTACCTGCTGAACGGCGCATTCCAGATAACCCTGAAGGGGGGTTCGCAGCTGGTGATTCAGAGATGAACTCGTTCCGTCGATTCTTCGGACGCGATGACGGCGAAAGTGGCCAGGCCGTCGTTCTCTTCGCGATCATGATGCTGGCCCTGCTGTTCGCCGTTGGCCTGGCGATCGACGCCGGCCAGCTCTACTCGTCCAAGCGCGCGCAACAGGAGGCCGCTGACGCGGCAGCGTTCGCAGGCGCAGTCGTGCTCTACCAGCAGGGCTCGGGCGCGGAGGCCATCGCGGCCGCTCGCACTGACGCCCTCACCAACGGCTTCTCGAGCGGCGGTGCGTGCCTGCTTTCAACGCCCGGCCCGTGCACGGACGCGGCGAGCCAGACAACGGTCACCGTCTACTGGCCCCCCATCTCGGGCTCGTTTCTCGGAAACGTCAAGCACATCGAGGTCGAGATCACGCGACAGGTGAAGACCTCTCTTGTGCCCGCCGAGGCAGCGTTCAACCCGGTGCGCGCTCGCGGCGTGGCGGGGTCGGAGCCTCTCAACAACGGCTACGCCATCATGGCGCTCGACCGCGGCGGCATTGACCGAGGGTTTTGGACCGGCAGCAACGGCCACGTAGACCTGAACGGCGGCGGCATCCTCGTGAACTCGACAAGCTCCAATGCCTCCGAGAACGACCAAAATCAATCCTCGAACTTCAGCATCGAAACGCCTTGGGGCCTCGATGTGACCGGCCAGGCGACCGGGCACTGGACCGACCTCACCCCGCCAGTGCCGGTCAATGCCGGGCACAGCCAGGTCCCGGACCCGTTCGCGCTTTTTCCTCCGCCACCGGTTTGTGCTTCGGCGCCTTGCGCAGTGACCCCCGTGTACACATCGTTGCCTGGCGCGGTCGGAGGTGTGGTGACTCTCGATCCCGGGATCTACAAGGTGAAAATCAAGGGATCAGGTAACGATGTCTTCAATATGAATCCCGGCATCTACATCGTTGAGCAGGGCTTCGACACGTCCGGCAACGGTCTCGTAAGTGGCTCAAACGTCTTCATCTTCAACACGTACAGCAACTACCCGGGGAGCCCAGGGTTGAGTCCCACCTGCAGCGACGTCTCCCTCACCGGTAACGGCAACATTGTGCTGTCGGCCATGACCACGGGAGTTTGGCAGAACCTGCTCTTCTTCCAGGATCCGCTGTGCACGAACCCCTTCGAGATCGGCGGAAATGGGACCTTTAGTGGAACGGGCTCGCTCTATCTGCCATCGGCTCTGTTCATGCTCGACGGCAACAACGCCACGCTCAGCGGTAGCCAGCTCGTCGCGCGGCAGGTCGCGATCCAGCAGGGCAACATCACGATCAACTACGACCCGCACACCACCGCACAGCCGATCCTCCCGCGTCTCGCCGAGTAGACCCCAACCTCGGTCTTAGCGGAAGGCCCGCCGAAAGGCGGGCCTTCTTCTTTTCCCCCTTCCAGGTGATCCAGAGCGGCCGGCAGCGCGATAGCGTCGGCAGCGTGAAGAAGGCTCTCGTCGTCGTCACATCGCTCGCACTCCTCGCGATGCTCTGGATGGGTGCGGCGCACACACTGAGCGCCCGGGGCGACGCACCTCGTCCGGTAACGCGAGGCGCGACCGAAACCACCGAAGTGCTGCGCGTCCAAAGCGTCCAGGTCGACACCTTCGAGATCGACATGCACGACGGCGGCGTGTGGGGCCAACCGCGGAGCGACTCCGACGGCGGCTAACGCGTTCGGCGGTGCCGCCTCTTAGAGGCCGAGCTCCGTCGCCAAGAGCTTCGGCGGAAGCGATCCCGCTCCGAGCAGGCGATCGTGAAAGAGCCTCATCCCCCAGCCCGCGGCGCGCGCTTTGTCGCGTAGCGCGAGGATCGCCTCTCGACCGAGCGCGTAGCTCGATGGCTGGAGCGGACTCTGCGCGTAGCGGCGGACCTCGGCGACCGCGTTCGGCGTCTCGAGGCGCGCGCGCTCGACCATGAACCGGACCGCGTGATCGAAGCTCATCTCCCCCGTCGCGAGGCCGACGTCGACCGTGACGCGGGACGCGCGCCACAGAAGATCCTTGAGACGGAGCAGCCTCGTCTCGGGGGAATCGAGGTAGCCGAGCTCGGTCATGAGCTCTTCCACGTAGAGACCCCACCCTTCGACCATCAAATTCGATCGGATCGCCTTGCGCGCGAGTGACGGTTGATCCGCCGCGACGGTGAGCTGGAGATGGTGCCCGGGATAGCCCTCGTGGCACGCGATGACCGCGATGCCCGCGCGCGGGTGACCCTCGAGCCTCTCGCGGCGGGTCTTTTCGTCGTCGTGCGCGTCGGGGAGCGTCACCCAGAAGCGCCCGCGGCGCGACGGCTCGAACGGGCCGGCACCGACGTATGCCGCGTAGGGATAGGTCGGACGCTGGAACTCGGGCATCGCCTCGACAACGAGATCCTCACCGTACGGGACCGTGGCGAGGCCCGACGTCGCGACCGCCAGACGCGACCGCTCCATCTCGGCGCGGTACGTCTCGACAAGCGTGTCCTCGGTGGGGTGGTCTTGGCGCAGGGCCTCGACCGCGGCGCGCCAGTCCTGATGGCCGATCTCCATCGCCGCGGCGTTGAGCGCGGCTTCGGTCTCGCCGTAGAACTCGTCACCCCACTCGCGAAGCGACGCCGCATCGTGATCGAGCAGCTCCTTCTGTTTCAGCCACTCGTCGACGGCGTCGCGTCCGATCGCGAACGTCCCGCGCGCCTTCGGCAAGAGCTCCTTCTCGAGCCAGAGCGCGTATGCCTCGAGCGCACTCGCCGCGGCTTCGGCGGCGGGCCGGAACGCGCGCTCCGCGGCGCGCTCAAGCGCGCTTGCTGTCGGCACCATCGCCTGCGTGCCGACGCGCAGGAAGGTCGCCCCCGCGGGCACGGAGCGAAGAGCGATCTCGACGAACTCGGGCGGCACGAGCGCCGGATCGAGATTCGCCTTCGCCGCTTCGAGCGCGGCCGGAGCGTGCGCGAGTCGCTCGGCGAGCGTCGCGACGCGCTCGGCGAGCGGCGCGTGCTCGCGCAGGAACGCGTAGTACGCGCCGCGGATGATCGGGTCGGAGTAGATGGTTGGCTGCCTCCGCCACCGCGCGAACGTGCGAACGGCACGCTCGCCGCGCAGGTCCGCGACGATCAGCGCGCGGTCGATACGCTCCGCAGGAAAGAGCTCGTTCTCGGTGAAGGCCTCGAAGCGCGCGAGCGACTCATCGTTGAAGCGGTCGCGCGCCGCGAATCCGTCGGCGCTGAAGTCACCGAGGCGATCGTCGTGAGCGTGGATCCCCGCGATCGATGCCGTGACGGGATCGAGCGCGTAGCGCCCGTGGACGAAGTCGTAGGCGTCCTGGCCGAAGCCCGTGAGCTAGAGCGCTTGCCCGCAGTTGGTGCAGAACTTGGAGTCGCTGGCGTTGGGCCGCCCGCAGTTGCGGCAGTAGACCGTCGTGCCGGGCGCCGCAGGCGCGGCGGTCGTCGTCGAACCGGCCGCGACAGATGCGGTCTTGTCGTTCGTCGATTCGTCTCGGAAGCTCCGCACACCCTTGCCAAGCTGGCCGAGGACGTCGGGTAGCTTCCCCGCCCCGAAAACGATCAGCACGACCGCGAGGACGAGGATGAGCTCTGGGCCACCGATATTCGGCATCGTTCACTCCCTCGCGAGGCGCTCGATCGGCCTCGATCTCGTCAGTGTAGACAGGTTTTCTAGACGAACAGACCGTCCAGCAGACCGAGGAAGAGCGGGATGACGACGAGGAGCATCAGCGCGGGCAGGTAGCAAAGGACCAGGACGAGCATGAGCCGTCCTTCGACTCGACCGGCGGCGTCGAGGCTCTTGGCGCGCTCCGACGCGCGGAGCCGGTCTCGATGATCCCGCAGGACGACGAGCGCACCTCTGCCTAGGTCGCGGGATCGCTCGAGATCGCCCGCGATCGACGCAAGCGTGGACAATCCAACTCCGGCCGCCTCACGTGCAAGCGCTGGAAAGAGCGGCGCTCCGAGGGCATAGGACCGTGCGGCGGCGGCCATCGCGCGATCGGTCAAACCGCCGCCCGGACCTCTCTCGGCTATCGCGACGAACGCGGTCTCGATCGGACGGCCGCTCGCGACGAGGGCCTCGGCCCACTCAACGAGCGCGACGAGGGCGCGGTCCGCGTCGGACCGCTGAGACGCCGCGGCGCGCTCCGCCCGCAAAGTCGGCGCGATGAACCCCGCGTAACCGGCACCGGCGACCACGACAGGGCCGACCGGCGCGAAGAGACCGACGACCGCGGCGGCCGCGGCGCCGACGAGCGCGAGGACGATCTTCGCGCGCACAAGCTCGGCCTCGGTCCAACCGAGCCCGCTTTGCACGAGAGCCGGCGTGACGAGCACGGACCGCACACGGTTCGGAAGCTGCGCTCGCGGCGCGAGTCGCGCCAGTCGTTTTCCGACCGGCGATCGAGGCCGGCTCGCAAGGACGGCCGCCAGCACCGCGGTCGCGGCGAGGGCCGCTCCGACAGCGATCAGCGTCGCACCGCGACTGTCGCCCGGCGGCTCGCGATCACGCCGACCACTTCGAGCACCGCCGCCGCGGGAATAAGCACGAATCGTCCGATCGGCTGGCCAAGTGTGGCCGCGAGCGACGGAACCGTGAGGGCGATATACGCCGCGATCGCCGGCACGACGAGCGCAAGCAAGATGACCTGTGCCCGGAGGCCACCGGTGCGCGCTCTCACCTCCTCATCGAGCCGCTCCTCGAAGGCCAAACGGTCGGCCACGGCAGCGACGAGGATCGCGGCGCGCTCGTATGGGAGCCGTGACTCGATTCCGATCGCGAGCGTTTCGAACGCCAGCTGGGACCGCGCGTCGCTCTTCGAACGATGCGCTGCCGTCCGGAGGGCCCGATCGAGTGGGGCGCCAAGGTCGAATGCGCGGAGCGCGTCGACGAAGGGGCGTCGCGCCAGCCGGTCTTCCGTCCCCTCTGTCGCCCGCCGGAGTGCCTCGGGAAGTGACGCGCCGGATCGCAAAGCAGCTTCGGTGGCGCGGAGTAGACGTGTGGTTGCACGTCGTGCCCGTTCGCGAGCGGCCCCCGCTCGCGAACGCACGAGGATCGACGGACCAACTGCGGACACAGCGACAGAGACCGCCACTGGGAGTGCCGTCGCGATCGAAAGAACCGCGCCGGCGAGGATGCAGCCAGTGCGCAGCGCCTCCCATCTTGTGAGTGGCCAGCGCCAGCCGGCGTCATCGAGATGGCGGAGATCGGGATGCGCGAGGGACAGAGGGGGCCAGGATCGTCCACGCGCGAACGGGGCGAAGATCGCGCTGCTCATCGCGAGAGCGGCGGCGAGCGCTCCGGCTGCCTCAACCGTCATACGAGGCGCTGTCGCAGGCGCGCCGGCATCCGGACGGAAAGCTCGCCGGCGCGCCAGAGATGTGTGACACCACCGTCCTCGATCGCGGCGATCTCGCGCACGGATCGGCTGCCCGCGCGATCGCGAACGACGTGGACCAGGATGTCGATGCCCTGGGCGACCTGACGCGCTATCGCCGCTTCTCCGAGCTCTCCGGCGCGTGCGAGCAGCAGCGCGAGGCGGTCGATGGCCCCCGCCGCCGAACCCGCATGTATGGTCGTGAGGGAGCCTTCATGCCCGGTGCTGAGCGCCTCGATCAGCGCCGACGCCTCGCGCGGTGTGCGGACTTCGCCAACGAGGATGCGATCGGGACGCATGCGCAGGGCGTTCGCGACGAGATCGGCGATCCCTATGCCGGACCCATCACGCACCGGCACGCACTCGAGATGCACGACATGCGGATGCGGGAGAACGAGCTCGTTCGTGTCTTCGATCACGACGAGTCGCTCGTCGTCCGGTATCGCCGCGGCCAGGGAGCGGAGCAACGTGCTCTTGCCCGATCCGGTGGCACCGCTCACGAGGATGCTCGCGCGCTCGCGCACGCAGGCTTCAAGCAGAGCCGCCGCATCGTCGAGCAGACCGCCTGCGACCCAGGACGGCGCCGCCCCGCGCAGCGGCACCGAGAGCCGGTTGAACTTCCGTATCGAAAGGCTGGGCCCGCCTATCGGCGCGATGACCGCATTCGCCCGGCTTCCGTCGCGCATACGCGCGTCGACGAATGGCCGCTCGAGCGTCAGCTCGCGTCCGACGCTTCCGGCGATTCGGTGCGCGAGCTCGGCGACCTCGTCGGCTCCGCGAAACGCGACAGCGGCGCGCTCCAGCCGGCCCGAGCGCTCGCAGAAAACGTCCCGAGGCCCGTTGACGAGGACGTCGGTCACAAGGGGATCGTCGAGTAGCTGCTGGAGCGGTCCGAAACCGAACAGCTCCGCACACATCGCATCGAGCTCCGCCTCGGTGAGGGGCGCGCGCGCCGCGGCCCGGACGCGCTCGCGGAGAAGGACTCGCCGCGCGGGCTCGGCATAGACCGCCAGGAGTCCCGCGGGATCGATCCCTGCGGCGACCTCGGCACGCACCCGAGCAACGAGCGCCGGATCGATCATGCCAGCGCGCGAAGAAGGGTGTCGACCGCGCGCAGGGTCGGAGCGCGCGCCGCGAAGGCGTCATCCGCGAGGTAAGCGTCGTGCGGTATAGCGGCGAGGAGTGGAAAGCCGACGCGCTCCGCGACGCGCGTGCCGTCGTCTTCCGCCGCGCCGACAACGACCAACCCGACCGCGCAGGGGATGCGCCCAAGAAGGGGCGCAGCGCAGAAGAGCGCCTGCAGTTGTGCGGACCTCGTTCCGGCCACGAGACACAGCCGGTCGAGGGACGACAGGATCGCCGGATCGAGCGACTCGGCGCCGCAACCCAGATCGAGGACGGCCGCGCGGCCGGCCGCGCACGAATCGATCAGTCCGACGATCCGCTCGCCGTCGAATGTCGCGTGCAACGTAGGTGCGCCCGGGAGAAACGGAATCGCCGACCACCGCGAGACGAGCTCGGCCTCGCGCCCCGGTTGCAGCAGTGCGTCGGCGACGTTCGCCGCGGTCAGGCCTGCCCGGAGCGCGAGCGACGGAACCCATCGATCGAGATCGACGAGGAGCGGCGGCTCGCCACCCGCGGCGGAGCGATGGGCTAGCAATGCGGCAACGGTGCTCGAACCGGCTCCCGCCGACAGCGACCAGAACCCGACCCGTCGGCCTCGCCGGAGTGCCGCGGGACGGGTCGGTGCGATGGCGGCGAGCGGCTCCGTCCGACCGGTGGCCTCGCGCATGAAGGCGAGGGCGATCTGCGAGATCGGTGATGCGTCGAGGAACGCACGCAACCTGCTCATCCGAAGAGCCAGCGCGCGATGCTTCCCTGACGTGCGAGCGCTCGTCTTTCAGGAGGCGCGCCGATCGCCGCGATATCGAACACGACCGGTCGGAGGACCCGACGCACCTCCCCGGCACGCAGCACGTCGCGCGTCGCCCACGCGCGGCGCCGCCAGCCGAACGATGCCTCGACACCGGACAGCAGATCGCGCACGAGTGCACGGCGGGCGGCATTCGGCCGGCGCAGGAATCCCCCGGCTAAGAGGCGAGCCGTCTCCGGGCCGATGGGGAGCGACCGGACGTGAACCAGATCGAGCGCAAGCGACGGAAGGGGTAAGGGCGTGAGGTCTCTGCCGATCGCGGCGCGAGTGCCCGAAAGCGGTGCGAGCGTCTCGAGGCACACGGCGGCACGCACGCCGGCAAACGCAAGAAGCCGGCGTGCGCGATCGACAACGTGGTCGTCCACCTCGACGAACGCGCCCACCGGAGTCCGCGCGAGAGTGACCGCTCCGAGTGATGCGACGGCGGCATCAACCTCTCCCGGCACGAGGCGCTCGCAGCGCAGTACCGTCACGCTCAGCGCGATCCAGCGAGCGCCAGCACGAACGTGCTCGTCGCGATGCGATCGGCGAAGCGCACCTCGTCGAGCGCGTCGATCGCGACGACCACGCTGCCGATCCGGTCGCCGAGGCTCGTCGTCGATCCCTTCGATACCCCGGGACCCAACGGTGCCCCCGTTTCCGAGCGCACGTCGAGCACCATCGCGGCTTGCAATAGCAGCTCGGTGGTCCGCCCTCCGGGAGCGCGCCCCGCGACGGGTACCGCCATCACGTCGACGCGTGCACCCGGGACGATCGCGCCGCCCACCACCTGCGCCGCGTTCGCGACCGGCAGCGCGACGGCGCGCATGCCGATCGGTAACGCGAGACCCGTGTGAAACGACGCGGCCTCGTCGGAGAGCGCCGCACCAAAGAGGATCTGGCCGCGCCAGAGTGGTGCTCGCGGAAGCTTCCCCACCGCACCGGTTGTCTCGCCGAGCGCGCCTTGGGGTATCGAGTCCGCGGGCATCGACACAACCGCAAGGTCATCGGCCACGAGCGGATGAGTGGCGTCGACGTCGCGCGCGGCAACGACGACCGGGCTCCGTTGCGCGCTTACGTAATAGAGGATCCCGGAGAGTGCCCCCGCAACGAGGGCAACCGCGATGAGCGCGCGCTGGCCGATCAATTCTCGAGGGCAGGCGAGCGGACGATCAGGGTGATCCTCGCGTCGGCCGTGCGGCGCCCGGTATCGGGCAGATCGACCTCCATCCGGAACACGAGGTCGTAGGCCGCGCCGGGCGGAGCGAGGCGACGCCATGACGTCCGGAACGGTGCGCCGCCTGAGCCCGCGAGGACGAGGGCTTCGCCCGGGTCGCCGGCTACGAGGGCCCAGGTCAGCACCGGAACCTCGCGGTCGTCCACGAACGCGCGTGGCCACAACGCGACGGCACGTCCGCGCAGCACCTCGACACTCGAGAGCGGCGCGCTCACCGGAAGGAGCGACACACCCGCCCGGATCGGCCTGGCCGGCGGCGGTGTGGATGCCGGCATTGGGACCGGGCGCGTGGCGGGACAGCACGCTGGCGCTGCCGACCGTGCGGCCTGCGAAGGCAGTGACGGCGGTGAGGCCGTCACAGCCGGTGAACGTGTCGCGACGGCCACGAGACGCGCCAGCTCGGCATCGTCCTGAAAGAACACGACGCTGATCGGCACAAATCCGCCATCGATCAGTACGTAGTTCTCGTAATACGTGCCGGCCACTGATCGGCCGTCGCCGAGCGTGCGCCGACCGTTGAACGCGCTGCCGTCGAAGGCGCTCGACGCACCCGTGCCGACGGTGTCCAGCACGCGCGCATAGCTTCCCGTCGATTCGTGGACTGTGGTCGTGGAGTACGTCGTCAGAGGTCCGCTCGATGTCACCACGTCCGCCACGTAGGTATCGGTCACGTAGTAGATGCCCGGTGGTGGCGCGACGAATGGCGCCGGATCCGGCTCTCGCGCGGCTACTGGCGGCTGCGGTCGCTCGCGGAAGGGATTCCAGGCAAGGGCCGGGGAAGACATGAGGAGAAGAAGCGCGAGTGTGGCCGCCGCGCTCTGGCGCTTCATCGCGGCGAGCTCACGGCGATGACGTGGAGCACCGTAACCGGACGCAGCACGAGCGCGCCGAAGATCGGCGACCGCACCGGAACGTCCGCCGCGATGCGCACAGTCGGGCGGTCGTATCGCGCGCCCGTTCGTGCGTCGTACGCCGGAGCAGACGGATATGCCGCCACGTCCGCTGCCGCGGCGATGTCCTCGGCCGCTCCGTCCAGGAGCGGCGCGGAGAGCTCGAGCTCGCGGGCAAAGTACTCACGCGCGACGTCGGCTGCGTCCGCGGCCAGACGCAACGCGCCGGATCGAGCGAGCTCAGCGTCGTCCTGGTCGTTCACGGCCACGAGGGTCGCGAGGTCCGCCGCTGCTCGGACGCGGGCAGCGGCCACGCGCAACGCGCCCAGCTGCAGGACGCCCGCGAGCGCGACGAGCAGTAGTGGCGCGAGCACGAGGGTAAGGACAAGCGCTGTTCCACGATCGTCCTGAGCCCAGCTCATCGGTTCACTTCTCCGCGCGAGATCGCGCTCGAACGAAGCGGCACGGTCGTCGAGAAGAGGAACGGGATGGTTACCGGATGGGCCGACGAGACCGACACTCGAACAGGCTCGCGCCACCCGACTCGCGATGGGACGACCTCGACGCTCACGCGATCCGGATCGATTCCGGCACCGCGCAGCTGTTCGGCGAGGAACTGGCGGAGCGCGGGAGTGTCTCCGCCAAGCTCACCCGCGTATCGCGCGGCCTGAACGGTCGCAGCGTCCTGCGCCAGCCATCGCTCAAGGGCCGATCCAAACTCGAGGATCGAGAAGAGGAGCGGCACGAGCATCGTGATGGCGAAGGTCGTCTCGAGCGTCGCGAGGCCTCGGTCGTTATGAAGGGACCGCGTCAACGCACGGCCTGCATCTGGCTGACGAGGGCCTGGAGACGGGCAACCAGTCCGTTGTTCCACGCGGTCACGCCGATGACGAGAGTTCCCAGGACGACCGCGGCCCCGATGATGTACTCGATCGTGGCGAGGCCCTCGCTCGCGGAGTAGAAACGACGAAGCACCGATATGAACCTCCCTCGTGGATGGGGCGAGGCTCGCTTCGGTGCTTCCTCTTGGCGATGGTCCGTTCGGCCGGTACCGGAGTACCGGTCGCGAGAATCAGCGGCGGCCGAGTGCCTTCTTCGCGGCGCGTGCGTCCTTCACGCCGAGCCCGAGCGTCGTGCTCTTCTTCGACGAACCGAGCATGTACGCGGACTCGATGTTGACCTTGTTCTTGCCGAGGCGGTTCGCGGCCCGGGCGAGCGTCCCCGGTTTGTTCGCGAGCCTTACTTCGACGATCTTGCGGTCGCCCGAGATGCGGTACTTCTTCGCCTTGATCGCGCGGCGAGCCTTCGCCGCGTCCTTGTCATCGACGACGATGTAGACCGTCCCCGCTCCGCCGCCGGTCGTCGCCGCGATGCTGCGCATGCTGATCCCAGCGTCGCCGAGCGCGCCCGCTAGCGCTCCGAGTTGGCCCGCGCGGTTGGGCAGCTTGATCGTGAGCTCCACCGACATGACGTCCCTCCCCGATGGTTTTCGGCGAGGGCGATTCTAGGTGTCCGCTCTAGAGCGCGATATTGCCGTGACGAGCCGGGACCCGACGGCCCTCGACACGCTCGGCCCAGTGCTGCGAGCCGAACACGGTCAGGAAGTACCGCATCCGATTGCTCCGCCGGCGCTGCGCTTCGCTGTTTGTCTGCGCGTTATTTCGCAAGCGGAAGAGCCGACGAAGACGCTCCATGAATGTGTCCTCCTCCCAGGTCATTGGGCGGAGCGTGCTCCTCAGCGCTGGGCGGGACGATCACCCACGACATGAACGGTCTGTGCCCCTGGAGACACTCAGCGCGCCTTCTGAGTCCCCGTCCGGATCATCGCCTCGGTCATCTGCCGAAGCTCGAGATGGCGGATGACGCCGTCCTTACCTACGAAGAAGGTGCTCGGGAGGGTCAGCACGCCGAAACGCCGCGTGGTCGCCCCGTCGCTGTCGAGGACCGGCTGCAGGCGATCGAGCCCGAGCGAGTCGAGGAAGGAGCGCGCCTTGTCGCCAGGCTCCATCAGGTCGACCTCAAGCACGACGACGTCGGGCTCGCTGGCGGCGACGCGCTGCAACGCCGGCATCTCCTCCCGGCAGGGAAGGCACCAGGTCGCCCAGAAATTCACGACGACGACCTTGCCCCGGTATGTGGAGAGTCGGAGCGTCTTCCCATCGACGTCGGTCCACTCGAAGTCGGGTGCGAGCGCTCCGATCCGGCCGGCCGCGCCATCGGCTTCGATCTGAGCGTGAATAACGCCCGCGTCGGTCACGGTTCCGGGCTTGTTCAGAAGCGGCCAGAGGAGCGCGGCGAGCGAGGCCAGCGCGATCGCGCCGATGATGATCGCGGCGATCCATCGGGGGAGCGCGGTCGGCTCGCGATCGGTTCCGGGAGCGGTCGCCACGCTCATCCGACGAGCGGCAGGAAATTGAAAAGCTGAGGCAATCGCGCGAACTGCCCCGACACAAGGACCAGACCCATCGCTATCACGAGCGTACCGCCAGCCAAATTCACGACCCGGATGTGTGAGGCGAGCCAGCGGGCCACGCGTTGCGCGCCGCCGAGCCCACCGGCGAGCAGCAGGAACGGAACGCCGAGCCCGAGCGTGTAGGCAACAAGCAGAACCGCCCCCGACGCGAGGTCCTCGCCGAGGAGGAGCGTGAGGATGGCGCCGAGGTACGGGCCGACGCAGGGGGTGAAGCCGACGCCGAAGGCGAGACCGATCAAGAAGCTCCGTGGCAGCCCGGTTGTCCTGCCCTCGAGTCTGAGGTCGAGCTCGCGCGCGAGGAACGGGATCCGTATAAGCCCAAGCATCTGCATGCCGAGCACGACCAGCAAGAGGCCGCCGATCTTCTGAAGCCACGACACCATCTCGCCGGCGATCGAACCGACGAGAGCGACGGCGATCCAAAGGAGGGTGAACACCGTCGAGAACCCGAGCACGAACGCGAGCCCGTGCGCCAGGGTCCGCGCTCGTTGGGCGCCGGCGAGCGCGGCTTCACCGGCCATGTCGACGAGGAATGCCGGGACGAGCGGCAACACGCAGGGTGAGAGGAACGAGAGGATCCCGGCGCCGAACGCGATCGCGACGTTCACGAAGAACTAGCCTAGGGTGCCTCCCGCGCGTACATGAGGAGGTCGAGGCCGTAGAAGCGGCCGGGCCCCTCGAGGGTCATCCCGCACTTGGAAGCCACGGTCCGCGAACGCGTATTGGCCGGAAGGATGAGGGCCACCACGCGCCGAAGAGCCATCTCGCCGAACCCGTATTCGAGGAGCGCGCGAGCCGCCTCTGTGGCGTAACCGTGCCCCCAGACCCGCGGCGCGAGCTCGTACGCGACTTCGACCTCGGGCCCCTTTCCTTCGACCGGAAAGAGTCCGACCTGGCCCAGGAATTCCGCCGACTCTTTGAGCTCGAGCGCCCAGAGCCCGAAGCCGGGAGGTTGACGCGCCGTGAAGGCCATGGTCCGCGCGAGGCGCTCTCGGGTCTCGGCGACATCCTTCGACGGCGGGCTCGGCGTCCACTTCATCACCTCGGGCGAACCGAACACTTCGTGGAGAGCAGCGGCGTCCTCGTCGCGGTACGGACGGATAACGAGCCGTTCCGTCGCCAGCGGCAGCGGCACTAGCCGATCGCTTGCCCGAGATCTCCGATGAGATCGTCGACCGACTCGATGCCCACGGAAAGGCGCACGAGCCCGGCCGGGGGCGCGAGCTTGGTTCCGCGGACCGATCCGTGGGTCATGGCGAGCGGGATCTCGATGAGCGATTCGACCCCGCCCAGTGACTCAGCGAGCGCGAAGATCTTGGTGCGCGCCGCCATCCGTTTCGCGGCGACCTCACCCCCGCGGAGCTCAAACGACAGCATCCCGCCGAAGGCACGCATCTGACGCCGCGCCAGGGCGTGCTGCGGATGGGTGACGAGGCCCGGATAGTTGACGCTCGTGACTTTCGGATTCTCGGTGAGCCATTCCGCGATGGCCTGGGCGTTCGCCGAGTGCCGCTCCATGCGCACCGCGAGGGTCTTGGCTCCGCGGAGGACGAGCCACGCGTCGAACGGGCCGGGCACGCCGCCCGCCGCGTTTTGGATGAACGCGATACGGGCGCGCAGATCCTCGTCCGTGCCGGCGAGGCCTCCGCCGATCACATCGGAATGCCCGCCGAGATATTTGGTCGTCGAATGCAGCACGAGGTCGGCGCCAAGGCGGAGCGGCTGTTGCAGATATGGGCTCGCGAAGGTGTTGTCCACCACGGCGACGGCCTTGCCGCGATGGGCGATCTCCGCGAGGGCGCCAATGTCGAGCACCTTCAGAAGGGGATTCGATGGAGTCTCGATCCACACGAGCCTGGTTCGCGGCCGCATCGCACGCCGCGCGGCCTCCGGCTTGCGCATGTCGACCGCCGTCAACGAAACGCCAAGCCGTTCGAATAGCTTCGCGAACAGCCGGTACGTGCCTCCGTAGACGTCGTCGGTCATGACCACGTGGTCGCCCTTCGAAAGAAGGTGCGCGACCGCATCGGTCGCGGCCATTCCCGACGCGAACGCGAGACCCCAGCGGCCGCCCTCGAGCGCGGCGAGGCAGGTTTCGAGGGCCGTACGGGTGGGGTTGCCGGTGCGCGCGTACTCGTATCCCTTGTTCTTCCCGACCGCTTCCTGCGCGAACGTCGAGGTCTGGAAGATAGGGACGACGACGGCACCGGTCGCGGCTTCGGGGTCCTGCCCGGCATGGATGGCGAGCGTCTCGAAGCCCGGCTTGTGGGGAGTCTCCTTCACGTCGTCGCCAGTATGCCGAGACTGTCGCGCGATCGGGTGAAGGACATGCGCGCGCGGGTGGCCGCCGGGAACGACGCCCGAAAGGACGCTAGCGGGGCGCGACCTTTCGCTGGTGAGCCACGAATTCCAACAGGTCGGCTTTCGTGATGACCGAGACCGGGCGGTTCTCTCGCGCGGCGAGCAGCGCAGGGGCGCCGCCGGAGAGCTCCTGATAGAGGCGCTCGATGTCATCGGTGGCCTGCACCACCGGGAAGGGCGGATCCATCACCCGCTCGACGCGTTCGTCGACAAGGGCGGGCTCGCGGAAGACGCGGTCGAGCATCGTCTTTTCCGAGACGCTTCCCACGATGTCGGACACCGCCCCCGCCGCACCGTCGGCCGTCACCGGGATCTGCGAGATACCGTAGCGCTGCATCGTGTCGATCGCGCGGCGGACCGTCTCCGTCTTCGAGACCACGATGAGCTCCGGGGTGCCCCCGCGATCCTTCATGACGTCGCCGACGTTTGCCGGTATGAGGCCCCCGAGGAATCCGTTCTGGCGCATCCATTCATCGTTGAAGATCTTTGAGAGGTAGTTGCGTCCCGTATCCGCGAAGAGGACGAGGACCAACGCGCTCTCGTCCAGGTCCTTCGCGACCTGGAGAGCGGCGAATAACGCTGTCCCCGACGACCCGCCGACGAGGATTCCCTCCTCGCGGGTGAGCCGCCGCGCGGTGAGGAACGAGTCGCGATCGGAGACGCGCACCCAGCGATCGACGATCGCCGGATCGAAGGTCCCGGGATAGAAGTCCTCGCCGATGCCCTCTGTCTTGTACGGATGGATGTCGCCGGTGTAGAGCGAACCCTCGGGATCAGCGCCGACGATCACGATCGACTTGTTCTGTTCCTTGAGGAATCGTCCCGCGCCCGTGACCGTCCCACCCGTACCCACACCGGCGACCAGGTGCGTGATGCGCCCCTCGGTCTGCCGCCATATCTCCGGGCCGGTGGTCCGATAGTGCGACTCGGGGTTCATCGCGTTGTAGTACTGGTTCGGCTGGAACGCGCCCGGGATGTCGCGTGTGAGGCGATCGGCCACCTTGTAATAGGACTCGGGAGACTCCGGCGGTACGGCGCTCGGACAAACGACCACCTCGGCCCCGTATGCGCGCAGAAGGTCGCGCTTCTCCTGACTCTGCTTGTCGGCCATTGTGCAGATGACGCGGTACCCCTTGATAGCAGCGGCCATCGCCAGACCGACACCGGTGTTCCCGCTCGTTGGCTCGACGATGGTGCCCCCCGGTCGAAGGAGACCGCGCCGCTCGGCGTCTTCGATCATGAGCAGCCCGATACGGTCTTTGATAGAACCGCCGGGGTTCAGATGCTCGAGCTTCGCGACGATCGTCGGGCGCAGTCCCCTACCGATGCGCGAGAGGCGAACGAGGGGCGTATCGCCGATGAGGCCGAGGATGTTTGGGGCGATGCTCACCCGGTGATGCTATGCCGCCCTGGTGGGTGGGGCCTACCTCTTCGGTTCCACGAGAAGGTAGAGGCCCACGATGATGAGGACGACAGGAACGAAGTACGGCTGCAGCGCGAGCGGGACCAGGTCGATCTGCAAAAACACGTCGGCGATCGCCACGACCGCGAGGACACCCGCGAGAAGGAGCGGTGCCCGCCGGATGGGCGCGAGGAGGGAAACGGCGACGAGACCTCCGGCGAGGGTTAGGAGGAACACCGGGCCCGCCATGTCAGGCGGAAGGCTGAACAACGTCGGGATCACGAGGCCGAGTCCGAACCCGATGAGCACGCACGCCGGCACGAGATAGACGTATTGCCGTGCGCCGACCCACCAAGCCGCGGCGAACGCGAGGCCGAGGGCGACGAAGAGATACGCACCCGCGTTCGGCACGCCCAGCGGGGGCAGCAGAAACGCACCGCCGATCGCAAGCAGAACCGCGCCGCCGAGGATGCCCCGCCGTGGACCGAGAGTGGTCGCCGGCCTATTCGTCTGGGAGCTCGTTCGCGTCGAGGTGGCGCGCATCGTCGCCCTGGAGGAACTCGGCGTATTTGAGACCGGTGCCGGTGTTGAAGATGATGACCTCATCCGATTCGGCGATCCACCCAGTGCGGCGGAGCTCCCGAGTGACCGCGAGGGCACACCCGCCCTCGGGGCAGAGGAGGAGCCCCTCGCTCTCGCCGGCCAGCTCCATCGCATCGGCGATCTCGTCGTCGCTCACGGCGAGGGCCGTACCGTCTGATTCACGGAGCGCGCGCAGGACGATGAAGTCCCCGAGCGCCTTCGGGACCCGGATGCCCGCGGCGAACGTCGTTGGATCCGGCCAGGGACGCGACTCGTCGAGCCCCTTGCTGAACGCGTCGACGATCGGAGCACACCCGCCCGCCTGCGCCGCAACGAAACGCGGGCGTTTCCCGTCGAGCCAGCCGATGGCACGGAGCTCGTCGAACGCCTTCCACATGCCGATGAGACCGACGCCGCCGCCGGTCGGATAAACGATCACATCGGGCACGCGCCATCCGAGCTGCTCGGCGAGCTCGAATCCCATGGTCTTCTTACCTTCGATGCGGTACGGCTCACGAAGGGTCGAGGCGTCGTACCAACCGCGGTCCGCGCAGACCCTCTTCACGACGGCGCCCGCATCGGCGATCGATCCGGCGACCGTGTAGACCTCCCCGCCGTATGCCGAAGCCTCGCGCACGATGACCTTCGGCGTCCGGTCGGGCATGACGACGATCACGCGGACGCCGGCGCGTGCCCCGTACGCCGCCCATGCGGAGCCGGCATTGCCCGCGCTCGGGAGCGCGAGCGTCTCGACGCCGAGCTCGGCCGCGCGCGTCATGCCGACCGCCGCGCCGCGTGCCTTGAACGTGCCCGTGGGCAGCAGGCCCTCGTCCTTTACGCGGAGCCTCGGGATGCCGAGCTCCTCGCCGAGCGATGGCGTTTCGAGAAGCGGCGTGTTGAGCTCGCCAAGAGTCACGGCGTTCTCCGGATCCTCGTGCGGTAGGAGCTCGCGATAGCGCCACAGCGACTCCGGCCGGTCGCGGAGCGCGTCCTTCGTGACGGACTCGCGTACGCGGCGCAGGTCGTAGCGCACGAGAAGCGGGCCGCCATCGGATTTGCAGACCTGTTGGATCTGCTCGACCGGGAAATCCTCCTGGCAACGCGAGCACTCGAGGTGCGTCGCGAAGGAGGTCAAGCGGCGCGTTCGATCCGGGCGCCGAGCGCGCGGAGCCGTGTGTCGAGCTCTTCGTACCCACGATCGATCTGCTCCACGTTGTTTATGACGCTTGTGCCCTTGGCGCAGAGTGCCGCCGCGAGGAGCGCCATCCCTGCGCGAATATCGGGACTCCGCACCTCCGCAGCGCGGAGCTTCGACGGCCCCATCACGACGGCGCGGTGGGGGTCGGCGAGCACGATACGGGCACCCATCTCGCGCGTGAGCGTGTCGACGAAGTACAGACGGCCCTCGAACATCCACTCGTGGATAAGAACAACGCCTTCGGCCTGCGTCGCGAACACCGTCGCCATACTCGTAAGGTCCGTCGGGAATCCGGGCCAGACCTGCGGCTTGAGCTCCGGGATCGCGCCACCGAGATCCATCTGGATCTCGAAGCGGTCCCTCGCCGCGATGAACACGTCATTACCTCGTATCTCGGTCTCGATGCCAAGACGGCCAAAGACGAAACGCATCATGCGCAGGTGTTCGGGAACGACGCCGTGGATCGTCGCCTCACCGTGCGTCATCGCGACCGTAGCAATCAGCGAGCCAATCTCCATGTGATCGCCGAGCAGCGTGTGATCAGTCCCGTGAAGACGCTCGACCCCATCGACAACGAGTGTGTTCGTCCCGACGCCGCTGATCTTCCCGCCCATGGCAACCAGTGCCTTCGCGAGTTGCTGTACGTGCGGCTCGCTCGCCGCGTTGTGGAGAGTTGTCCGCCCCTTCGCTACGGCCGCTGCGAGCAGGGCGTTCTCGGTCGCGGTCACCGAAGGCTCGTCGAGGATCACATCCGCGCCGCGGAGGCCAGTCGTCGTCACCGTGAAGCCGCCGGCGCTCATGTCGAGTGTTGCCCCGAGCTCGCCGAGCGCTAGGAAGTGGCTGTCCGCGCGGCGGCGACCGATGATGTCGCCGCCGGGCTGCCCGAGCCGCGCGCGCTTGCGCCGGTGGAGCAGCGGCGCGGCGAAAAGGAGGGATGGGCGGATCTCGCGTGCCAGCGCGGCAGGCAGCTCATCGCTCCGCAGGTCTTTCGCGGTGATACGCGTGGTGTGCGGATCGAGATCCTCGACACTCGCGCCGAGCGCCGACGCGATCTCGAGCATGTTGCGCACGTCGCGGATCCGCGGAAGGTTGTGAAGAGTGACGGGATCTTCGGTGAGCAGGCTGGCCGCGATCAGCGGGAGGGCCTCGTTCTTGTTGCCTGCCGGTGTGATCTCACCGTGTAAAGGCGTCCCGCCTTCAACGACGAATCGTGCCATGCGCGGACAGCCTAGCGGTCAGTGCTGCTCGATGACGAACTCGCTGAGGGTGCTCCCGTTGCAGGTGAAGCGGATCGTCGTGCCGTCTCCGCGGACGATCGCTCCGCCGAACGTGCCGCTGCTCCCGCCACCACCTCCGCTTGTGCTCATCGACCCGGGTGGCCCCAGCCACCACGGCCCGGACGACGTCGAGTAGCCGTGCTGCTCACAGCTCACCGACGCGGGCGAGAGGCTCGCGAGGGTCAAGATCGTCGTGCCCGCGGCGATCCCGAGACCGGCAAGGAGCGGCGACCGCCGCATCGCGAGAAGTCCCAGCACCGATGCAAACGCCGCCGCGAAAGTGCCGGCAAGCCCCGCCGGCACCAGCTCAAACCGCGCGCTGCTGTTCGGCGACGCGAACGCGAGCGCCACGACCACGCCGATGGCCAGAGCACCTGCCGCGGCCGCGGCCGCGAGGGCCACCGCCGGTCGGGAAAGCGGAAGCGCTTGGCGGAATGCGTACGCGCCGAGGGCCAAGGCGATACCGAGTCCGGCGAAGATCGGCAAGCCGAAGAGCGCTGGCGAGAGGAAGAGCAGCGTCGCAGGCCACAGGAGTACGTCGCCGACGATGAACGGCGCGAGAACGAAACCACGTGTGCGGAACGCCGCGACCACGAGGCCCACGGCAACGTAGGCGACGAACAGTACGACGACCTTTCGCCGCGGCGGATGAAGCCACGCGCTCCAGGCCGCGAGTATGCCGATGCCCGCGGCCGGGAAGCTCACGTCCCCAGCACCGAAACCGGTCAGGATCGCAAGCGCCGTCATTGCCGAGGCCCCGGCGAGGGCGAACGTCCGTGCACGCATCGAATCGGATGCGATCGTTTGATGTGCCGCGACGAACAGCGCGATCGGAGCACCGAAAAGCAGCAGAACCGGCGAGACGAAGGCCGCCCGCGCGCCGATGAAGACGGGGACCGCGAACGCGCAGGCCGCGGCCGCGAAGAGAAGCAGTCGCGCTATCCGCAGCGAAGGCGGTGTCGCCATGCGGGGATCGTCCCACGAGATCTCGCATAGGCAACCCGGCAGACAAAACTGGCGCTCGGTGCTTTCCTCGGCGATTCCTAAACAACTCTCAGTTCCATCTCATACGGACCCGCGGGCCGTGGCTCACGGTGAGATGAGCCCGATCAACCGGGCAAAAGAAAGGAGACACGAAATGGACATGAGAAAAGCCGTCATCGCGGCGCTTGCAGGAGGTTCGATGCTCGCCGGCGTGGCCCTCGGGGCCGCCTTCGCGGCGGGCTCGAGCGCGAACGCGGCGACGAACACGCCGACGAGCGCAAACACGCAGGCCGACGCATCGGCGTCGCCGGGCGTCTTCGTCTCGAACGAGGATCCGGCACACGAGGCCGGCGAGAGCCCCGAGCGGGAGGCGCAGGAGAACGCGGGTCAGCGCCCGACCGTTCCCTGAGCCATGAAGGATCGCGCTCGGGCTAATACCCGAGCGCGATCCCGATCTTCGTCCCTTCCACGCCGCCGCGAAGCTCCGCGCTGTCGATTTGGATCGCGCCGGGGCGCGCGAAGTTCGTGGCGAGCACGTCCTCGACTTTGACTTCGATCTCGTGCCCCATCGCGGCGAGGGCGCCCCGAACGTCCTCCGGGATGCGCGAGTCGACCTGCAGCTTCTCGCCCTCGTCGTGGATCCGCGGCCGGCTCGTCGCGGTCTGCGGCCCGTCGCCGTAGTCGACGGCGTTCACCACGGTCTGCACGACCGCGCTCATGATCTTGCGTCCGCCCGGCGCGCCGCAGACAAGGAACGGTTCCCCGCCGCGGAGCACGATCGTCGGTGCCCCCGCCCACAGGACGCGCTTGCCCGGAGCGATCGAGTTGGGCCGGCCAGGACGCGGATCGAACCAATAGGTCCCGTTGGTGATCAGGATCCCGGTGCCCTTGATCATCACGGCGGAGCCGAAGCCGCCGCCCAGCGTCGCAGTCAGGGAGACGCACATCCGGTCTCGGTCGACCGCATTAAGGTGTGTGGTGTTCGGCATGTCGGCCATCGACGCGAGCCGTTCGGCGAACGCCGCGCGCACGGCAACTGCGATGCGGTGCAGGCTCTCCGCGCCGAGCTGGCGGTGCTTGCGTAGGTCTTCGCGCTCGAGCAGTCCGAGAGAGCGCGCGACAGTCGGACCTCCCGTGAGCCCCGGCAAGGTCACCACGCGATGCCCTCGGTACTCGATCGTGTTCGGAGGCGGCGCCCCGGCCTCGTACGCGGCTAAGTCCTCTCGCGAAAGGATGCCGCCTAGCGCGCGAATGTCGTCGGCGATCGCGGCCGCGAGCTCGCCCTGATACAGCACCTCCGCGCCGCCGCGCGCGATGGCTTCGAGCGAACGCGCGAGATCGGGCTGCACCAGGCGATCGGCGGGCTCGAATCCCGTCGGTGGGCGATAGGGCGCGCCGCCCGGACGGTAGTACACGCGCTTCGCCTCAGCGTTTTTGTGAAGGCGGAACGCGGACGCGCCGAAGACGAGCGTGCCGTACCAGTCCATGACAATCCCATCACGCGCAAGGCGGATCGCCGGCTCGAACAGTCGTGCCCACGGCAGCTTCCCGAGTCGCCGATGCGCGAGCTCGTACGCCGCGACCGCGCCCGGGACGGTGACCGAGAGCGGGCCTTCGACGTTCGCGTCGTTCTTGACCGCGGGCCATCCGTACATGCCTGACCGCGCGGCGCCACCGACAAGCTCGAACATCTCGGGCCGCGATGCGAGCGGAGCGCGCGTCGATCCGTCGAACGAGCTTGTCTTGCCTTCGTGCCACACCACGAGGCCGGCGATGCCGCCGAGGCCGCTACCGATCGGCGAGGTGACGGCCAGAGCGAACGCGGTCGCAAGAGCCGCATCGAGAGCATTCCCTCCCTCGCGCAGGATCTCGACACCGGCCTCCGCGGCGAGCGGATCCGCCGTGACCATACCGTTCGCCGCTACGGCCTCGGTCTTCGAGAAGACCCACTGACTGCGGCCAGCGTCGGTCATCGGAGGCGTAGTCTTTCGGACCGCATGGACCCGGCCGATCTCCTCGCCTTCAAAACGATCCCCGAGGTCGATATTTCGCCGGATGGCACACGCGTCGCGTACGTCGTGACCTGGATCGACACAGCGAAGGACGAGTATCGCTCGACCATCCACATCGCGCCGACCGAGCGTGGCGCGACGGTCGAGTTCACCCGCGGGCCAACACGTGACTCCGCCCCGCGGTGGTCGGATGACGGCACCCAACTCGCGTTTCTCTCGGATCGGGAGGGCGGCGAGCGCCAGCTCTACGTGATGTCGGCGCGCGGCGGCGAGCCCCGTCGGCTCACCTCGATGCCGAGCCACGCTGGCCCGGGGAGCTGGTCGCCCGACGGGACGAGGATCGCATTCAGCGCGCGGGTGTGGCTCGACCCGCCCCCCGACGACGCCGGCGCGCGAGAACGCTGGAAGCAGCGGCCGCGGCACGTCACGAAAGCGCAGTACAAGACGGACGGCGAGGGCTATACGTTCGACGGCCGGTCGCATCTCTTCATCGTCGACATCGCGACCGGCGAAACGACGCAACTCACCGATGGAGACTTCGACGACGCCGCTGAGTCGTGGTCGCCGGATGGGCGTCAGATAGCGTTCTCGCGAACACGCGGCGGCAGGAGCGAATACTCGTCGCGCGATATCTGCGTCGTCGACGTCACGACTCGCGCCGCTCGACGCATCACCGAGACCGTCGGACGCGCGACCTCGCCGACCTGGTCACCCGACGGCACGATGATCGCGTGCTACGGCTACGACGCGCAGGATCCAGGACTCGGCGATCCGATGGTCCGCGTGTGGACCGTCCCCTCGCGCGGTGGGCAGCCACGGCGCCTCACCGAGCGCTACGACCGTGGCGCGATGCTCCTGCCTGTGGCCACGGATACCCCTGGGCCGATGTGGTCGCGAGACAACGCGAGTGTGACCTTCATCGCAGGGGATCACGGGAACGCGCACCTCGTGCGAGCGGTCATCAGTGACGGTTCTACGAGTGTCGTCGTGGGCGGCGAGCGTCAGGTCACGTTCGCGAGCGGCGCGCCGGGATCGGGCATCGCCTTTGCGGCGGGTGACCTGGCGGCCCCGTCAGACCTCTATGTGACCGCCTGGGATGGAACCCGCGAGCGAAGGCTCACGCAGCTGAACAAGGAGGTCCTCACGCAGCTTGCGCCGGTCCATGGCGAACGGCGCACATTCACGAACCCACACGGCGGCACCTTAGAGGGCTGGCTGTTCATGCCGGCCGAGCGGCGAGGCGCGTCGCCGCTCCTCGTCGATATCCATGGGGGGCCACAGAGCTTCACCGGCAACGTCTTTTCTCTCAGCTACTTCTACCGTTACGTGCTCGCGTCGCGGGGCTGGGTGGTGCTTGCGCTGAACCCGACGGGGTCGAACTCGTACGGGCGCGAGTTCGCCTACGGCATTCGCGCGAAGTGGGGCGAGCACGATCTCGCCGAGCACCTCGCAGCGGTGGATCAGCTCGTGGCCGCAGGCATCGCCGATCCGGATCGGCTCGCCGTGGCGGGGTACTCGTACGGGGGCTTCATGACGAGCTGGGCGATCGGCCACACCGATCGGTTCAAGGCCGCCGTGGTCGGCGCGCCGGTCACCAATCAGGAGTCGTTCTTCGGCACGAGCGATATCGGTATGTGGTTCGCTCCGTGGGAGATGGGCGGCGATATCACCGGCGCCCGCGAGACGTTCCGCCGGCTCTCTCCCGTCAACTACGTCGACAAGGTCACGACGCCGACCCTCATCCTCCACGGCGAGGCCGACGAGCGCTGCCCGATCGGGCAGGCAGAGGAGCTCTTCACCGGACTCGTCGCCGCCGGGAAGGTGCCGACCGAGCTCGTTCGTTACCCCGGAGGGAGCCATATGTTCATCGCGCAGGGCAGGCCGAGTCACCGCGTCGATTTCAATCGACGAGTCGTCGACTGGGTTACGAGGCACGCGTCGCGCGACTAGCGCGGGCTACCCCAGCTGTTTCACGATCCGGATGGTCTCGTCCGATGTGAACGCGCGCATCGTTCGGCTCCGCCCATTGCCCGCCATCCCGTACTCGATCGCAGCACGCAATGCGACCTCGTCGTTCGGCGCCTCGGTGATCGCGACCGCGTCGTACTCGCCCAGCGTGAGGTACACATCGACGAGCTTGCCGCCCGCGCGATCGAGCCGTTCGCGTGTCGCCGCCATCCGCTTGTCCCAATCCTTGATGGTCTTGATGCCCTGATCCGTGAAACTGATGAGCGTCACATAGCGCGCCATCGCCCGCCTCCCCTTTATCTACGGCCCGGTCTCGTGCGCCGATAGGCTAATTGGATGGCGTACGCGGCGGTCGGCTTTGACCTTCTCACCGCGCTCCTCGACACGTGGACGCTCTGGTCGGACGTGGCGGGGGATCGTGCGCTCGGGATGCGGTGGCACGCCGCATCGCAGGCGCTTCTGCGGGGAAAGCGCTACCGGCCATTCGAGAACATCGTCCGCGAGAGCGCGGGTGAGGTCGGCCTTGATGCGAAACGCGCCGGCGAGCTTCTCCGGCGGTGGGGAGAATTTGAACCGTGGCCGGACGTCCCGCCGGTGCTCGAGCAGCTGGACGGCACGAGACGGTTCGTGGTCACGAACTGCTCCCGAAAGCTCGGACGTCTCGCCGCCTTTCGTGCGGGGCGTTTCGAGCTCGTCGTCACGGCGGAGGAGGCCGGCGCATACAAGCCCGATCCGCTTCCGTATCGGATGGCACTTGAGCGTCTTGCCCTCGATCCCGCCGAGGTGCTCTTCGTGGCCGGGTCGGCTCACGACGTCGGGGGCGCGGCGCGTGTGGGGATGGATGTCTACTGGGCGAATCGCGGTGGCGCGCCGGCCCCAACGGACGGCACGGCGCTGCGGGAAGAGCCGGATTTTCGCGGTCTCCTTGAGACGTTGGGCGTGGCGTCCAGATGATCGGCCGGGCAGCGATCACACAACGCGACGACGGCGCTCTCGTCGATCCTCGAACGGACGCCGACTGGCTCGGATGGGTCGCGGCCGGAGACATCCGCAACTGGTGCCACGACGACCTGCTCGTCGACTGGCTCTCCGAGTACGGCGAGCAGCATGGTTTCCGCCGCGACGACCAGCTGCCGAGCTACAACCGCGTCTTCGACCTCCCGCGGTTCCTGATGGAGCAGGGCCGCCGTTTCGAGCAGGCCGTGCTTGTCGATCTGCAGCAGCGGTGGCCCGTGACTCGGATCGCGACGCGACCGGACGAGGCGCGGTCGCTCGCGGCGGCCGAGGCGACGTGGGACGCGATGAAGAACGGAGCTCCGTTGATCGCGTCGGGCGTGCTGCGCGACCCCGAGCGGCGCACGTTTGGTGTCGCGGACCTTCTCGTGCGGTCGGACGTCCTCGGGGAGCTCTGCCCCGATGCGTTCATCGGAGATCAACTTGAGCTTCCGGTCGCGGCAATGAGGCACGGCCGTCACTACCGGATCGTCGACATCAAGTTCTCGACGCTCCATCTCCTGAAGGATGGCGGCCTGGGCGCGGACTCCCTCGGAGTCATGACGCAGGCCTGGATCTATAACGAGGCGCTCGGGCGGATCCAGGGCTTCACCCCGCCCGCGGCGTACGTCGCCGGCCGCGCGTGGCGCCAGGGCGCGAGTCGCGGTGATCGGTGCTGGGAGAAGCTCGCTCGCGTCCCGCGCGAGGCGTTCGTCCGCTCGCAGGACGAAGACCTCGGAGCGGTCGTCGGGCGCGCGATCGCCTGGGTCAGGCGATTGCGAACCGAGGGCGCCGAGTGGCGGGTCCTCCCGATCCCTTCGGTCCCCGAGCTCTGGCCGAACATGAAAGCGAGCAGCGACTTCCCCTGGCATAGCGCGAAGGCCGAGATCGCAGCGAAGCTTGGCGAGCTCACGATCCTTCCGCGGGTGAATATCGAGCTTCGCGCCGCGGCGCACGCGGTCGGCGTCACGCGCTGGGACGACGCGCGGACCTCGGCGACGGTCCTCGGCCTCGACGGCCAGCACGGACTCACGCTCGATGCGGTCATCGCGGTGAATCGAGACGACGGCGAGGTGTTGCGTCCCGATCACGTCAGCGCGGATGAGGAGCGGTGGCGGATGCCGCCGCCGGCCGAGACCTTCGTCGACTTCGAGTTCGTCCATGACATGGACGATGACTTCAGCACCTTCCCACGCAAAGGCGGCCAGGCCCTTATCTTCCAGATCGGCTCGGGTACCTATCGCGAGCGTCAATGGTCGTTCCGGCAGTTCACGGTCGAGGATCTGAGCGTGGAAGCCGAGGCGCGGATGATCGATGACTGGCTCGCCCATCTCGCGGATCTGGCACGACAAGCCGGATGGGCGTCGGCGAGCGACGTGCGTCTCGTGCATTGGTCCCTTGCCGAGGAGTCGAGCTTCGAGCGCGCGTACGAATCAGCCCGGTCACGCCACCCCGATCGCGACTGGCCGGGGCTCGCGTGGTACGACCTGCTGGGCCGCGTCTTCCGGGCTCAGCCGATCGTCGTGAAGGGCGCCTTCTCCTTCGGCCTCAAGTCGATCGCACGCGCGATGCGCGCTCACGGGCTAATCGAGACGCAATGGGGCGAGGGCCTTGCCGACGGCGCCGGCGCGATGGCCGGTGCCTGGTCCGCGGCGGCCGATTCACGCGCGCGCGGAAGACCCTTAACGGAATCGCCAGTCATGCACGAGATAGCGCGATACAACGAAGTCGATTGTCGAGTTATGGCCGAGATCCTCGACTTCTTACGCCGGGAGCGCTGACGCAGAAAACGAAGCGGCGAGATCGACCGAGGGCCCCGCGCGACGGGGAGCCGGCCCCGGCGTCCGGGGCCGGGGGGACCCCGGCGCGAACGGAGGGTTTCGGGCGATCTCGCCGCGAGTACGCGCGCTAGTGCGCCGCTGGCGCTCCTGGGAAAGGAACTCCCAAAACAGAGATCTTTCCGCCGTTAGGCGCGGTGCCGAGTGCGAGATTGGCGATGTAGAGACCACGCTCGTGGAAGATCGGGCTTGCTGGGAAGTCGAGCGGGTCGTCGCCGGCGTTGTGCCCGTAGCGTGCGATCAGCGCGCCGCTCGGCGAAAGTACCTGGATCTCATTCGCCTGGTTCGCGCAGACGTACAGGTTTCCCTTCACGTCGAACTGGATGCCATCGGCGCCGTCGAGCGCGCCAGGTCCGAGCGTCGCGCCATCGGCAAAGAGCTGGATGGTCCGCTCGGTCGGGTCATCGCTGACACGAATCCGGAAGATCTTGTCGTCAGAGGTGTTTGCGACATAGAGCCAGCTTTGCGTCCGGTCGAACGCGACGCCGTTCGCGCCGAACGGAGGGTTGCCCTGCGGCTGCAGCTGCGGATCGGCCCTCCACAGCGTCTTTCCGCCGCCGTTCGGGCTGACTGTGTAGATCGCGCCCGCGAACGAGTCTGAGACGTACAGCGTCCCGCTGTGGTCCTGCGCAATGGCATTGGGTGCGCCGAATCCTTCCGCGAGAACGACGAACGCGCCCGTCGCTGGATCGACTCTGATCAGGCGACCGCCGGTGAATCCGGGATTGTTGTCGGCAACGTAGATGCCCTCGGGCGTGTACAGCTCACCAAGAAGCGCGTGGTTCGGCGCGACGGTGAGATGGCCAAGCTCATTGCCACTTAGGTCGTAGATGCAGATGTTCCCGGAGAGACCGGCCGCATAGAGAAGACCGTTCGGCGAGGCCGTGATCCCTTCGGGGTTGTGACAGCGAGCGTTGTTCGCGTCGGCGAGGTCTCGCACGACGCCCTGCGCGGGTTGCGCGGCCAACGCCGGCTGCGCAGCAAGAAGCGTGACGAGCGCAACAACAGGGATCAACCAGCGGCGCATAAACGTCCTCCCCAATGCGGCCCGAGGCGGCCCGCCGAAATGCTAAACCCGCACGAGCGGAAACACATCCTCGGAGAAGCGCTGCATCTCTTCACGCTGCGGGCTCGACTGCAACAGCAGCAGGTCAATGCCGATGCGCTCCAGCGCCCGCACCTGCCCGGCTACCTGCTCCGGCGTCCCTACGAGGCCGGTCCGCAAGCCGCGGTTCGAGACGCTGTAGTCCTCGAGCGACACCTTCGTCTCGAGCTGTGAGCCCTTGATGAAGTCCTGATAGCTCGCGTAGCCGCGCGCGCTGGCGCGCACGTCGGTGATGCGCGCGATCTCCTTCTTGACCTCGGCATCGCTGCTGCGAACGATCGCGTATCCAGCCACACCGAACTTGAGCGGTGGAAGCTCGGGATGCTTCGCACGGCGCGTGCGCATGTCCTCGATCTTCGCGGCGAGGGCATCGGGCGGGTCACCGTGCATGAGATAGGCATCGCACTCCCTGGCGATCAGGTCCTTCGCAGCGGGCGATTCCCCACCCGCGTATAGCGTGGGCCAAGGACGCTGGACCGGCTTCGGTGCAAGACGCGCGTTCTTGATCGTGTAGTAACGGCCCTCGAGGGTGTACTCCTCTTTGGTCCACATCCCTTTGAGGACGGCGAGAAATTCCTCCGTGCGCGCGTAGCGCTCGTCGTGTTCTATCCAGGTGGCACCGTACTGACGAGCCTCCGTCTCCCACCACGCGCTTACAACGTTCAGCGTGAAACGGCCGTTCGAGATCCGGTCGATGGTCGCGGCCTCTTTCGCGACGAGCGCCGGGAGACGGAAGTTCGGACGCACCGCAGCCATGAGCTCGAGGCGTTCGGTGAGAGGCGCGAGCGCCGCCGCCGTCATCCAGGCCTCGAGGCAGTCGGCCTCGGGTCCCTTGATGTCGTTCAAATTCAGCTCGGCAATCAGCGTCACGTCCCAGCCGTCGCGGTCGGCCTGCTGTGCGAGCTCACGCTGGTACGCGAACGTCGCGGGCATGCCTTCGTCCTCGACGTTCCGTAGCCATCCGCCGAACACCGGCATCCAGAAACCAAAGCGCATCCTCTGAATGATGGCTCAGCTGGACGCGCGACCAGCGCGGGCGAGCAACGCGCGGAGGTCGAGGACGGCTCCGACGATCGCAGCCGTCATCAAGAGGAGCGCGAACGCGAGCAGCGCTCCGTAGCCCGGAAACACACAGGAATACGTGTTCGTGATCGGCGGAGGGTTCGGCGGGCATGGCGTTTTGCCAATTCCCCCGAGCGAAAGCAGGAAGGCCGGCAGCGCGAACGCCAGGACGGCAACCCACAGACTCGCGAAGACATGTCCCTCGGCCCGCGAGGCGCTCGCGGTGAGCAGGCCGATGCAGACAAGACCTAGCCAGACCCCTACGTTCGGCTCTTGAAGACCGGCGCTCGAGAACATGGGGAGGGAGAAATAGAGCACGACAAGTCCGAGCACGACCTGAAGAACTCTGGCCGCCGCGATGCGCGCCCAGGTACCGATGCTGCTAACAGGCGCAGTAATACTTCCCACTGGGTCCTTCGTTGAGGATGAGCTGCGCGAACGGACCCGGATCGTCGGGGTCCCACACCGCGCTTACGACCTCCCCCGTCGCTGGGAAGAGGGGTCGTGACTGCGCCAGAAGCGCGTAGTCGCGCTCGTAGATCCAGCGCAGGCCCTCGCGCGGTTCGTCGGCGCGCGCCGGCTGGCCGATCGCCTCGCTGTACGCGAGCCACGGGAGATCGACGCCGCTCGCGATGGGCAGCCCGATCCATTTCCAAACGCGCGGATTCACGTCGAGCAGCAAGTGCTCCTTTCGCGATGGGTCCCAGATGAACTCGACCTCGCTGATGCCGTGGTAGCCGAACGCCTTGAGGATCGCGCTCCCACGTTCGACGATCTCGGAGACCTGCTCGCCGACAACCAGACATCCGGTGCCAAAACCCTCGGGGTACTGCTCGAGCTTGCGTCCGACGAACGCGCCCCGGACCTCGCCGTCCGGCGCGACGTACGAGCAGTACGAGTAGAAGCCGCCCGCCGGAACGTCGACGATCTCCTGGGCGACGCACGCGAGGTCGGCCGCCTCGCGAGCGAATCGTACGAGCTCCGCGGCGTTCTCGGCACGGAATACCTTCACCCCGAAGCGGTCGTAGAAACGACGCTGCTCCGCCGGCTTGACGATCGCCGGATAGCGGATCTCTCGCGAGGTCGCCTTCGGATCGTTCAGCGTGAACGTCTTCGGGATCGGGATGCGGAGATGGTGCGCGTCCGCATAGAGCCGGCGCTTGTCGAGGACGGCCTCGATCACCGATAGCTCGCTGAACGGGATGCGGTAACAAGCCTCGAGCTGCGAGCGGTAGCGCGCCACCGCCATGACCCACTCGTCATTCGTCGGAAAGAGAACGGCGCCCTCCCAACGTTTCGCGTTGTCCAGGAGGTACTGAACGAAGCCGCGCTCATCCTCGAGGGGGTTCGGGCATTTGTGACGCTCCACCACGGCTTTCGATGCCTGGCCGAGGCCGCGTGGATCCGGATCGAGGGCGATGACCTCGATACCGTGCGCCGCGAGCGAACGCGCGACCGCCAGACCCGTGATGTGGCAGTTGAACACGAGGGCGCGGGGTAGTGGCTTAGACGCGGTCAAGGGCGCGGTCTATATCCGCGAGGATGTCCGCCTCGTCCTCGATCCCCACGGACATGCGCAGGAAGCCGTCGGTGATCCCCAGCCGCTTGCGCTCCTCGGGCGGAAGGCGGCGGTGCGACGAGATCGGCGGGTAGAGCACCTCGGTGAATAGGTCCCCGATCGTCGTGGCCGAGGCGGCGAGCTCGAGCGCGTCGAGGAAGCGGAACGCTGCAGGTTTGGTGTCGTCGCGGAGGGCAAAGGACACGACCCCGCCGTAGAGACCGCCGAACTGGCGTGTCGCGAGCTCGTGCTGCGGATGGTCGGCGAGACCCGGATAGCGGACGCGCGCGACCTTGGGATGTTTCGCGAGGTGGCGGGCGACGCCGAGAGCGCTCTCGCACTGGCGCCGCATCCGGAGCGCGACCGTGCGCATGCCGCGGATCGCAAGCCATGCTTCGTGCGGGGGCAGGTAGGCGCCGTCGAGTATGGTGCGATCGCGCATCGCGCCAGCCAGCTCTTTGGAGCCCCCGACGGAGCCGCCCATGACATCGCCGTGGCCGTTCAGATATTTGGTGAGCGAATGGATGACCATCGTCGCGCCGAGCGCCGCCGGACGGAAGAGCACAGGCGTCGCGAAGGTCGCGTCCACTGCGAGACTCGCGCCGTTATCGCGTGCTAGCCGCGCCAGCGCGGCCACATCGTTCACCTTCAGAAGCGGATTCGCGATCGCTTCCGCGTAGAGGAGTCCCGCCGGCTTCGCTTTGAGCGCCGCCTCGACGGCGCGGTGGTCAGTCGTGTCCACGAAGACGATGTCCGCCGAGCGCTCGCGCACCCAACGCTCGAAAAGCGCGCGCGTTTGGCCGTAGCAGTCCTCCTGCACGACCACGCGGCCACCGCGCGAGATCGCGCACGCGTCGACAGCCGCGGAGATCGCGGCCATCCCAGTCACGAAGCAGGTGACGGCCTCGACACCATCGAGCTCGGCGAGGACATTTTCGAGCGCGGCCGTCGTCGGCGTGCCGTAGCGGCCATAGACGTAGCCCGGTCGGTCATTGCCGAAGACCGCATCCTGCTCGGCCGCCGATCCGTAATCGAAGGCGACGCTCTGGACGAGTGGCGGAACGACGGGTTCCCCCGTGCCCGGGGGGAGCGAGCGGGCAGCCCGCACGACGCGCGTCCCCGCTCCCAGCTCCCTCCGGTCCATCAAGGGACCAAAGGTACGCCGTCGCCGAACGGACTATTCGGTCGGCGTCGCTTCCTCTGGCTGTTTCTCTACCTCGGGTGCGGCCTCGAGTGTCTTGGCTCGCTCGATCAGGTCGGCGACCTTCTGACCGCCCTTGCGGCCGATGCGTTCGAAGTGGCCGGCCCCGTACTTGGCGGTCACCGCGCGGCCACCCTTCTTGCCGATGCGGCCGAAGAATTCCGGTCCGTACTTGTTGGCGGTGCTCGATCCGCCCTTCTTGCCGATCTTCTCGTAGAACTCCGGACCGTATTTCTCGCTGACTAACCGGCCACCCATTCGTCCCGCTTCGGCGACGGTCATCCCGCCCCCGGCTTTCCGTGCCATGGCCTGCTCCTTTTCCGAGTGACATATGTACGGGCAGGTGCCATGCCGAGCAGGCGTTCGGACGAGCCCCTGGCGTAACAGTTACGCAACGATGTGCATCCGGATCAGACCGCTGGTGCGATCTCGAGGTCAATGGGCTCTTCGCGGACAAAGATCCACACGACAAGGGCCGCGAGCAGTGCGGACACAAAACAAAACGCACCCAGCGCCCAGAACCCGGAACCGTCGATCAACAGCCCACCGACCGCGGCGCCGACCACGATGCTCGCGCTCGTCACGGATGCCGACACGGCGAGCAGCGTGCCTCGCGCCTCCGGGACCTGCTCTGTGAGCAAGGTCGTGTTCGATGCGAACCGCGCGCCGATCACCGCGGACAGCAGGACATTGAGGACCGCCGTCGCTGGGAGCGGCAACCCGAGATTGGTCTGGAGCAGCAGAAGGGTGCCCGAGAGGAGGACGCTGCCCGCGACGATCGGCTTGTGGCCAATCCGTGCGCCGAGCCTTCCACCGAGCTGACTCCCGAGGAGAACCCCAAGCCCCTGGGTCAGTGCGAGGATCGAGGCCACACCCTCCGACAGCCGGAACATGTTCTCGAAGAACACGACGATGTATGTGGCCCAAGTGAACCAGTAGAGGGCCCCGAGGAAGCTCGACCCGATGGCACCGAGCGCTGACCGATTGGTCACGATCGATCTGTACATGTCGCGGATCGCCGATTCGCTCAAGTGAGTTTGAGCGGGGCGAAGCTTCCAGAGGAGCAGGAGCGCTGCGGCGATCGAGAGCACGCCAACGAGCCCAACCGAGACGCGCCAGCTGGTCGCCTCTGCGAGGACACCGGCGAGCGGAACGCCGATGACACCGGCCATGGTGTTCAACCCGATCACCGTGCCCATCGCACTTCCGCGGTCGCGATATGAAAAGTTGTCTCCGACCGTCGCGGTCGTGTTCGGGAAGATGACCGAGCCGCCGATCCCGGCGATGATCCGCATCGCGACCAGGACCGCGAAGCTCGTCGCGAACGCGCTGAGCAGCGTGAAGAGGCCCATGATCAGCGACCCCGTGACGAGGAAGCGCTTTCGTCCGAAGCGGTCGGAATACGGTCCGGTAAGCACGGCGACGACGATGCCTGGCGCGCCATAGGCCGCGACGACGAGGCCCGCTGTGCCCGTCGTGATGTTGAACTCGCCGGCGATCTGGGTGAGAACGGGCGCCATGACCACGCCGACGTACACCGCGTTGAAGCTGAGGAAGCCGAGTAAACCGAGAAGGCGCCGCCGCTCGCCAGGATTCAAGCCAGGGCGCGGCCGGCAAACGTGTGAAGGAATCTCCCGAAGGCCCGGATGTGGTCGACGTAGTCGGCGATGGCGATGTTCTCGTTCGGCGCGTGATTGGCGGACGCGGCGTTGCCCGAGCCGAATCCAGCGGCGGGAATCCCAAGGGTGCCGCAAACCGTAGACAGCGGTCCCGAGCCGGCGAGCAGCGGATAGACGACGGGTTCGGATCCGTACGCGCTTCGGCAGGCGTCCACCGCTGCCCTCGCAGTAACCGAGTCGGTGGGCCAGCGAGAGGGCGGCTCGCCGTGCCCCGGCACGACCTCGACGTCTTCGAAGCCACGGCGATCGAGGTGGGCGCGCAACAGGGCGGTGACGTTCTCGGGTGTGAGGTCGGGCACCAGACGGAAGTCGATCTTGGCGCTCGCGACCGCGGGCAGGACGGTCTTGGAA
>VBDV01000089.1 GCA_005882765.1 Chloroflexota bacterium
TCCCCCTGTATGGCGGTGACGAGGGCCGCGTCCGGAAACGATGAGACGAAAGGCGCGGCGAGAGCTCCGACGAGCACGAAAACCGCCATGCGACCGAGCGTGTCGAAGCGCGTCGGCGCGTCGCTCAACCATCGGAGCCCCGCGGCGGCGACGAGCGCCTCGGCACAGTTCGTCGCAAAGAGGCCGAACACGAGGAGCGGGGGCCACACGGGCAGCCCGGCGGCGAGATGCGCTGGAAGCGCCGCCAGCAGGTAGAGCCACCACCGCCGTACCGGTGTGAGGAGAAGCGTCGCTGCCGGCCTCCAGCCCTGGACCCTATTGTTCCCGGTTTCTGCGATCATAGCCGGCCTGTGAGCCTAAGAGAACCGTCGCCCGGCGTATATAAGACCTTGGTCGTATTCAGGGCTTCTACCATGGTCCTCCGGCCTCTGGCGAGGAAATGCGCGACGTCAGGAACCCCTGATGGCCCGATTGATTGCGTCTAGAAGGGTCTCGTCGTCGAATGGCTTCCGTAGATAGTCGACGGCGCCGGCTCGACATGCGCGCTCGCGGGCGACCCGGTCGTCGTAGGCCGTGATGAAGACGATCGGCGGCGCGGCTCCGGTCAGAAGCAGCTGCTCCTGCAGCTCCAATCCGCTCAGGCCGGTCAGGTTGACGTCCAGCACAAGGCACCTGGCGTTGGCCCGGTGCTCGGAGGCGAGGAACTCCTCGGCCGAGCCGAAGGCCTCGACGGCGAACGCCTCGGCCCAGAGGAGCCGTCGCAGCGCGCGCAGCACCGACCGATCGTCGTCGATCACGCAGATCAACGAGGGCATCGTCAACACAATGGACTGCTGCCCGTCGTTTGACCATCCGCTCTTGGTCCCATCGTGCCTTCCGTCCCATCCCGCTCCGGCCATGGTCGGCATGCACCACGCGCGAGGTCGTGTAGGAGTGGGTCGGCGTGCTGTCGAGATAGAGTAGTACTCCTTCACATCCTCGCCGTGATTGCCCTCGCTGTTGGTGAGACCGAACAGGCGCTCCTTCACGATGGGGTCCACGCCGTTCCAGAGGGCAAGCGCGCATATCGGACCTTGGTCCGATGAGGCTACAACGTCACTGATGGCACTCTCGGCCCGTGCCGAAGATTGATGCCGGCCATCCTGTGAGCGAGCCGTCGGGCCTCGCCCGGCTCGCGCTCCTGCCGCTCACGCGCATGAGCGCGCTCGGGATACCGTACGCGCAGCTCATGCGCGCGGCGCGTCTCGACGAGCGCCAATTACGAAATCCGGACGCGAGAATTCCGTTGGCCGCAGTGGCGCGCCTGTGGAAAGCGATCACGGTGCAGGCGACGGAGCCGACGATAGGGCTGCGCCTCGGCGCCGACTGTCGCGTGCGCGACCTTGGTCTCGTCGGATGCGTCATGGCGTACAGCACGACCGTCTCGACGGCGCTCGAGCGTCTCGCCCGCTACGGACGGATCGTCTCCGACGCGTTGGTGGTGAGCCTCGCCCGCGACGCCGAGGCGACGTGGGTGCGGGTGGACTCGCAGCCGGCGCTGCGCTCATTGCGCCCGGCGGTCGACAGCCGGCTCGCCGTCCTCCTCGCCACCCTGCGTGAGATCGCCGCGGCGCCACTGGCGCCACTCGTCGTCCAATTTCCGTATCGGCGGCCGGACGGCGTCACGCCCTACGAGCGATTTTTCCGGGCACCGTTGGAATTCGGCACCCTCGCCACGGCGCTGCTGCTCGACAACACGGATCTGCAGCGGCCAGTCGTCCTGTCCGATCCGACGGTGACCGGCTACCTGGAACATCTCGCCGACGATACGCTGGCGCGCCTCGGCGACGACCGGTCGACGGCGCATCGCGTGCGGCGGCTCCTCTGGGCGGAACTCAGCGAAGGCGTCCCCGGGCTCGGCAAAGTGTCGCGCGCGCTGGGAGTCAGTGCGCGGACACTCCAGCGTCAATTACGCGCCGAGGGCACAACGTTCGCCGCCGTGCTGACCGCGCTCCGGCAAGAGATGGCGCGGCCGCTGCTGCGTGACGGCCGTCTCGCCGTGTCCGAAGTGGCGTTCCTGCTCGGCTACCGCGATCCGAGCGCCTTCCAGCGCGCGTTCCGGGCGTGGCATGGTCTATCGCCGCGGGCCTTTCGACAGGCGCCGCAGTGACCGCCGCTGTCGTCGCCCACGGCACATTTGTCGTGCCGAACCCGGGTCGCCGGGTCTCCGCCCCATCACACTCACCATCAATGGGCCAGAACGCTTGGCCGGGACTCGAAGGCATCCACGTCCTCGTCATCGACGGCGATGCCGACGTTCGCGCGATCGTCAGAGCCGTGCTCGAGCCTCTCGGCGCGCTCGTCACGACCACGACCGCCGCGGGCGCCTCTGAGGCAGCGCTCGTCGCGGACGTGATCCTCTGCGACCTCGAGCTGGTCGAGCCAGCTGGACCCGGGTTCCTCGCCGCGCTCAGGATGAAACACCACCGTCGCGGACGGCCCGCGCCGGCTCTTGCCTTCGTCACCGCCGAGCCTCTGACGGATGCCCGTGTCCGCGCCGCTGGCTTCCAGGGTTACGTCACGAGGCCGATCCGGGTCGACGAGCTACGTACGGCGGTGTGGCAGTCGACCGTACGCTGAGCCCACACGGCTTACGAGCCGACTTTCTTCCGGCCCGCTTCGAAAATCTCTCTCATCTTGCGCGCCATGACACTGCTGCCGATGCTGCGCTTCATGGAGCCGCCGAAGCCAGCGACCTGGTCCGTGAAGACGTGGCTGGCTAACACCCCGACGGTGCCGTCCGAAACGGGCAGGAAGCCCGCGACGGACTGCTCGCCGTTGTAGCTCGTGCTCGCATAGTACTGACGCCGGGCGAGCGCGTACGCGGCGCCGTCCGGCGTGGCCATGAGGTGCGTCAAGATGTAGGTCGCCTTGCCCTCGATGATGGACTTCACCCAGAAGAAGCTCTCGCGCATCTGCACCGCGGTCGCTTTCGGGTAGCCGAGCAGGACCGCCTGGAACGCGGGCAGGTATTTCTTGAGGCCCGCGCTCGCCTCGCTCGCCCGGCGCAGGTCGGCGGCGTGATCGGTGGTGCGCCCGCCACCGCGCGGGGCCCTCATGGGAGCCGGCGCCGGGTCATGTGGGAGCCCAGATCTGCGCGCAGTGCCACGCCGAGGAATTCCAGCGGCTTCGGCGTCCGTGATCGCGAATTGAACCCTGACGACGCCGGGTCCGGGCTCGGACACGACCTGGAACTTTTCTCCGAACTCCTTGTCGAGGGCGCCCTTGAAATAGGTCGCCAGCGCCTGTTGGTCGGAGGGCGCCACCTTGCTGGTCTCGTCACCCCAGAACGTCACGGGCTCGATGAGGACGCTTTTGTACTGCTGCCACTGCGCGGCCGGGTTGAAATAGCGCAGACTCGCCTGGCCCTTGCAGACGTCGCCCGGCGTCAGCAGGCGCGCGTCCGGCCCGAGAAAGCTCGACGTTGGCGCTTTCACGTCGGCGCCCTCGGCCGGGGCGCACGCTGGGGCGAGAAGGGTCAGACCTGCGAGGGCGAACGTTGAGCGGGGAATCTTCATGCTCGTGTCCTCCGCCATGGCCGCGACGTGGCCTGCAGCGGGTATCGAAGGAGCCTGCCGGCGCCGTGGCCATCGGACAATCGGGCGCATGTGATGGGACCTTCGTCGTATGGGTCGGTCGCCTCCCGCCGGCCGACGTCCAGAGCGAGGCCTACACACAAGGTCCGATATAAGTGGCCACCGCGCGGGGTCGTAACATTCGGCTAATGGCGACGTCGCAGGCACGCGCCGTGTGCGTCGTCGACGACGACGTGTCCCTGCCCCGGCTCTGCAGATCTTGCTCCGCGCGGCCGGCTTCACAGTCGGGGCGTTTGGATCGGCGGAGGAGTTCCTGCACGCGGCCCGGGCTGCGGTCGCCCATTACTCGCCGTCAAACGCGTTTCTGATCGCGATGGAAGTGCTCGAGCAGCACCACGACCTCGAGCAGGTGCGCGCGCTCCTCGGTCCCGCGCGGATCACCACGCAGATCTATACGAGCATCCGACCGCCGCAGCTCAAGCGCACGGGTCATTTGATGAGGAGCGTGGGACGAAG
>VBDV01000090.1 GCA_005882765.1 Chloroflexota bacterium
ACCGGCCTCTCCTACCAGTGGGACCCGAACTCGACCTATGTACAGGAGCCGCCTTTCTTCCAGAGCTTCTCGGCGACGCCGCCCGCGACGATCCCGGACATCGTCGGCGCGCGCGTGCTCGTGTCGGTCGGCGATTCGGTCACGACCGACCACATCTCGCCCGCCGGGTCGATCCCCGCGGCGAGCCCGGCCGGCCAGTATCTCGTCTCGAAGGGCGTGAAGCCGGTCGACTTCAACCAGTACGGCACGCGCCGCGGGAACCACGAGGTGCTTATCCGGGGGACGTTCGCGAACATCCGCCTGCGCAACAAGCTCGCCGAGAAGGAAGGCTGGTGGACGCGCCACTTCCCGTCGGGCGAGGAGATGACGATCTACGACGCGTCGGTGCGCTATCAGAAGGAAGGCGTGCCGCTCGTCGTGTTCGCGGGCAAGGAGTACGGCTCCGGGAGCTCCCGCGACTGGGCGGCGAAGGGCCCCAACCTCATGGGTGTGCGCGCCGCAATCGCGGAGTCGTTCGAGCGCATCCACCGCTCGAACCTCGTGATGATGGGGATCATCCCGCTCGAGTTCATACCCGGCGAGACAATGGCGTCGCTCGGGCTTACCGGTCAGGAGACGTTCACGATCCGCGGGCTCGACAGGCTCGCGCCGAAGGCGAAGCTCACGGTCGAGGCGACGTCACCAGATGGAAGGATGAAGTCGTTCATGGTCCTGTCGCGGGTCGACGATCCAACCGATCTCGAATACGTGCGCCAGGGCGGGATCCTTCACCAGGTACTTCGGGAGCGGATCGCCGCAAAGTAGCGGCCCGGCCACGAGGCCGGGCCGCGCAAAGCGAAAACGCTCGTCCCGACTATCGCGCTAACTACCTCGCGGCGCCGGCCGGCACGGGCGGAGCCTTTCCCGTCAACTGGTAGTGGAAACCCTGGCCGAAGCTCTCGGACCAACTCTCAATGATCTTCCCGTCGCGGATCCGGTCGATGTTCAGCTGACGCAGCCTCACTCGCTTTCCCGTCGGCGCGACGCCGAAGTACTCGCGCGTGTGCGTTCCCTCGGCCGTGGTGCGGGACGCGACGAGGTCGCCCTCCGCCAAGATGACCTCGATGCTCGCGCGCACGTCGGGGAACCCACTACGAATGACGCCGAGCACCTCCTTCAGCGATTCGCGATCCCCGCCGGCATTCGGCGGAGCGTCGTGTGCTACCCAGTCGGGCGCGTAATAGCGATCGATCGCGGCAATATTTCCTCGGCTGTAGACCTCCTCGGTGACCTTCCGGATGAGCTCCTTGTTCTCTTCTGCAGACATTGGCCTCCCCTTTCGCGCCCGCTGACGCGGACGAGTGCGGGATAGCTCCGGCCGCCGAGACTGTCAAGGGCCAAGCCGCGGTTAGTTCAGGAACCGCACCGAGCCGATTACATGGCCGTAGACGCCAGGACCCGTGAACCCTGGTGCCGGAGTGCACTCGAACACCCCAGCGTCCCAAGCGAATTGATAAACGTGCCCGCCGTTTGCAACGAAGACCGCGAGCCCAAATCGGTTCAGCCCGCCTGAGTGGTAGCTCACGATCACGCCCGGCCGACCACCGACGGTCGTCGGGTCCCGCGTGTCTAGGTTGACTCTCTGCACGTATTTGTCGGCAACCGCGTCAGCGGTTGCGGGGATCCCCGGCGAGAGCGACTTCTCGGCGTCGCCGTCGATGCCGAGGCGATCAAGAAAAATGGAGCGATCCAGTTCTCGTGGCGCGCATTGCGGCAGCGCCGGCCGCGTTGTCGACGATCGCGGGTACTCGAAGGTGATGCCCAGCGCATCGCTTCGATACGTTGCCCAATCCACGGTCTTGCCTTCAGGGTCGAGCACCTCGGTCGGGCTGGGTGTCGGTGAAGAGGACGCAGTTACCGAAGCCACCGCCGCGGACGGCGTTGCCGACGGCACCGAGCTCAACGGCTCTGCGGGAGTGCAGACAGCAAGGGACAGTGAAAGCGCCACCACGAACGAGCCCGACGCAACCTTCCTAAGGCGGGCCACTCACGGAAGCATGAGCCTCCCGTCCAGCGGTCCTGCCCGGCTTAGCTCGCCGGTCGTAACGGTCTCGGCGAACGCGGTGCGGCTCCTCCCGGCCGCGCTGCCGCCGCGTCGACCCAGCGCGCGATTGCCGCGGGGTCGTACCTCGCCTGGACGCGCTGATGGATCAGCGACACACCGATCACCCGGAAAAGCTCGTTCATGAACGCGTCGCGCTCGGCGCGATCGCGAGGGTAAAGCGTCGAGTCATCGAGCTCGATCGCGACCACCGGTGCGAGCGTCGCCATATCGCAGAGCACGAAGTCCATGTGCTCGGCGGCCACGCGGTTGAACGCGGCATGGTTCACCTCGCGGTTGGTGATCTCACAGAGATCGCGCACACCGACCTTCAACAGAATGAGGAAACGATCACTTACCGCGTCCTTCAGGACGCTGTAGAACTCGAGCTCGGCCGGCGACAGAAGTGACTTCCGCCGATAGGGAAAGCTCGCCGCCGACAGGAATCCCAGGGGCCCGCGCTTCTTTTCCGCCATCCGACTCGCGACGCTATCGGGGTCCGACCTCGCTTTGAACCAGTACTTGAGCGCTAGGACCCGAGGAACGGACTTCCGCGAAGGTGTCGGTTACGGAACGGAGAACGGCGCGGTCGCATTTCGCGTGATGCCTCCAAGCGTGCATGTCACGGTATGCGTTCCCGTCCCCGGGTTCGTCTGCGTGGTCGTCCCGTAGGTCCACGAGACCGCGCCGTTTGCCAAGGCGATTGCCGTCGGCGTCAGGCCCGCGGCCTTGCTGATGTTCCCCGACGGCAGTCTCGCCTGGGCGTTACAGCTCGCGCCCGCGAGCGTGGTCGCCGAGACGAGACCATAACGCGACGCGTTGATAAGGACGGAGAGAGACGGCGCCTGCGTCCGTGAAGCAGTCGCTGTTGGCTGAACGGTCGAAGCGGTGCTCGAAACCAAGGCCGGCGCGATTGGCGTCGGCGTCGCGATCGCGGCGAGCATCGCGTTGTAGAACTCGACCCAGTTCGCGGCAATGCGCTGCTGCGCGTCGGCGAGCTGCATCCGGCCGGCGCAGACCTCGTCGTGAGCCCAGTTCTCGACGCGGTCCTTCTGGAGCGCGCCGGATCCGCCGGTGAGCCGCTCGGGCCAGAGGTTCTTCGGATCACGCGGGTCACCACCGAGCTCGAGCGCGATGAGATGGTCTTCCTCGAAATCGCCAGGCGCGTCGGCCGCGTAGCCGTACGCGCGCATGTGGTCGATCTTCAGGCTGTTCGTGTAGGTCGCGGCCGGACGGATCTGCACGGCGTACCCGGTCACGCAGATCGTGATGCTGATGGTCGCCTGCGTCACGTCGGGATTCGTCGCTCCCGGTGTGCAGGCGCGATCGGGTAAGCCGTTCAGGCTGACGCACGAGTTCGGCGGCAGAATCGCGCTCGCCTGCGGAAGGACGATCGTCGCAGCGGTCGTGGGCGTGGGCGTCGGTTGTGAGGGAATCGGCGATGCGGTCGCGGCTGCGCCGCCGCAGCTCACGGCGAAGACGCCCACGACGATCAGACACGCCGCGCGAAATCGCGCGCTCCGCCCCACCACGATCCTCACCCTTCCCGCGGATGAGACTACAGGCACACAGGCCGAATTAGGCATGCGATACCGAACCCGACTTCAGAGTCAGCGGTGGCCCGTGATCACGCGTAATGTGCCCCGACTGGCCGGATGCCCGGAGTGGCGATCCAGAAACCCATCCCCCACCCACGAGGAGCCCCGCCCACGCCCATGGGACGGGGCTCCTTTCTATGTATTGACCGGCGTCACCTTCTCGCGCAAGTGCCGAGCGGCGGCATCGACCGCGTCGGCGGACGTCGTCTCGATTTCCGGTTGCACGCCCACGCCGTTGTACATCTCGCCGTTGGGACCGGTGACGTGCTGAACTTTGACTCCGACTCGCGCCTCGCCCGAGAGCTCGATCGCATCGATGCTTCCGACGAAACCCGCGGTGCGCTCCCCGACGATCGTCGCGCGGCCCGCAGATCGCAGTGCGAACGCCAGGATCTCCGAGGCTGACCACGAGCCTGAGTCGACTGTTACCGCGATGGGGAGCTGGTATTCGGCCGGCAGTCGGCGCGAACGCTCCGCGTACGCCACCTCGCTGCGCCCGTCACGATAGGTATTGCGGACCACCGGGTCGCCATCGACGAACATCGCCACCGCATGCCGCGCGCCCCAGCCCCCGCGATTGCCGCGGACGTCAAGGAGCCACGCCTTGGCGCCATCGCGCAGCAGCGCATCCAGCCGCGAGCGAAGCTCCTTGAGGATGTCAAACGTGTCCGTTTGCACCCAGCCATTCCACCAGATGTAGCCGATCCCTCCCGGCAGGAGCTCCGATCGGACCTCGCA
>VBDV01000098.1 GCA_005882765.1 Chloroflexota bacterium
GCGCACGCTCCCGCGCCCCCGGCACCGAGTTGTGCCGGCGTGCCCCCTCCAGACCGATGCGCGCACGCTGGAGGGCGCTATTCACCGCGGCGACTGAGTCGTCGAGCGCCTCGGCGGCCTCCTTCGCCGACCAGCCGAGCACGTCGCGCAGGATCAGTACGGCCCGCTGCTTCGGGGGTAGGAGCTGGATCGCGGTGATGAATGCGAGCTCGACGGTCTCGCGCGCGACGAGGTCTTCGAGTAGCCGATCGGGATAGGGCTGCAGATGTTCGAGGTCCTCACTGAGCTCGGCGGGCCGCGCACGCCGTCGCGCGATAGCGGTGAGGCAGACGTTTGTGGCGATAGCGTGCAGCCAGGTGCCGAGCTGCGCGCGTGGCTCGTAACGGTCGGAGCCCTTCCACGCGCGCAACATCGTCTCCTGGAGCGCGTCGTCCGCGTCGTGGAGCGAGCCGAGCATCCGGTAACAGTGGAGATGGAGCGCCCGCCGGTGTGGCTCGATCAGGAGCGCGAACGCCTGCTCGTCCATCGCCTGCGAGACGCTACCCGGCCGGCGGGCTGGGCGGATCCGCACCGAGCTCCGTCCACGCGCCGGGCGTGAAGGCGCCGGGTGAGCCGCCGATCGCCACGAAACGGATGCCGTCCGGGCCCGGAAGGATCTGACGCAGCTGATCAGGCCCGACCCGGACCATCGTGCCCGGGCGTAGCTCGAACTCGCTGCCGTCCGCGACGAGCGTCGCGGCACCGCTGAGCGGGATGTAGACCTCTTCCTGGTTCGGGTCGAACGCCTCGGAGCCGTGGCTGTGGTTCGGGTAGCCGTCCCAGTCGGGCGGCAGCGTGAAGACCTGCATCCCCCACGCTGTCACGCCGAGCTCGGCGCGCGCGCGGCGGGCAAGGCCGCCGTAGATCGCCTCCATGTCGTCGATCGACTTGACCGTCACGTCCGGCATCGTGCACCTCCATCATCGAGAGAGACTCTTCGGGAGGTTCAACTCGGCCGCCCGTCGAAACTAATCGGTGGACGTTTCAGAGCCGACTGATCGAGCGTTTCCGTGACCGAGGTACAAGCCTCCGTCGTTCACTTGCTCGAAGTCAGCCGTGCGCTCAGCGCGACGCTCGGCCACCTAGCCTGAGGAAGTCCCGCTCGGCGTCGGTTGGCGCCATGGAGGCTGCGCGCTCGTAAGCGGCCGCGGCCTCGCTGGTTTGGCCGAGCCGCTGGAGCAGATCGGCTCGGGTGGCGTGGAAGGGTTGGTAGTTGTCCAGGTCCAATTCGTTGACCAGAGCGAGCGCTGCCGCGGGGCCCTGAATCTCGCCAATCGCGATGGCTCGGTTGAGGGCAACGACCGGCGTGGGGGCGACCGCAAGCAACTGGTCGTACAGAGCGACGATCTGCGACCAGTCGGTCTGTTCGAGTGTTGCGGCGTCGGCGTGCACGGCGTTGATGGCGGCCTGCAGCTGGTAGGGGCCGGGTTGGTTGCGGCGGAGGCAGCGGCGGACGATCGACTGGCCTTCGTCGATCAGGGCGCGATCCCATCGCTTGGGGTCCTGCTCGCCGAGCAGCGCAAGGGTGCCGTCCGGGCGGATGCGCGATGCGCGGCGGGACTCGGTCAGGAGCAGCAGCGCGAGCAGGCCGGCCACCTCCGGCTCGTCGGGCATTAGTGTCGCGAGGATCCGCGCCAGGCGGATCGCCTCGGCGCAGAGACCGGGTTCGGCTTGGCTGGTCTGCCCGGCTGTGTAGATGAGGTAGACGACGGCGAGCACGGGGCGCAAGCGGTCGGGGAGCTCGTGCTCTTCTGGGACGCGGTAGGGAATCCGGGCGGCCTTGATCTTGCGCTTGGCACGTGCGAGACGGGTCGCCATGGTGGGCTCGGTGACCAGGAAGGAGCGTGCGACCTCCTTGGTCGAAAGGCCTCCAAGCAGCCGGAGGGTAAGCGCTATCTGCGCTTCGATTGAGAGCGCGGGGTGGCAGCAGGTGAAGATGAGACAGAGACGGTCGTCCTGCACGGGTCTCGTTTCGTCGGGAAGGCCGGGCTCGTCGCTTTCCGGTGTGAGCACGGCCACCGCGCTGAGGAGTTCCTGTCCGCGAGCCTCGCGGCGCAGGCGGTCGATGGCGCGATTGCGGGCCGTGGTCGTGATCCAGCCGCCTGGGTTGGGTGGCAGGCCGTCGCGTGCCCACGCGCGCAGGGCGATGGCGAACGCCTCCTGTACTGCGTCCTCGGCGAGGTCGATGTCGCCGAAGGCGCGGACGAGGGCGGCGATCGACCGGCCCGACTCCTCGCGGAAGACCTGGCCGACCGCGGCCTCGTCGAGCCTGGGCACGGCGTCGATGTCGTGCAGTGTGTCAGGCCTCGGATACGTGTCGGAACGGCCGGACCTCGATCGGCTTCGAGACTGCTGCGGTGGTCTTCGACGCCCAGGCGAGCGCTGCGTCGAGGTCGTTGGCCTCGATGATGTAGAAGCCGCCGAGGTGCTCCTTCGCCTCCGCGAATGGGCCGTCGGTGGTCAGCACCTCGCCGTCGGACACGCGCACGACCGTTGCGGTGTCGGCTTCGTGCAGGGCGCCGCCGAAGAGCCAAGCGCCTGCTGACTTCATCTCCTCCTCGAGGACGCCGACCCGCTCCATGAACTGCCGCATCTCCTCCTTGCTCATCGGGTCGCGAGCCTCACCCTCGACGCTGTGGACGGACAACAGGTACTGCGTCATGTGGTCCTCCTTGTGATGGGCGGGCACTTCCCGCCTCTCACCCTCACTACGAACGGGCCTCGGCCAGATTGACAGGCCGCGTCGCTGTAGCTGCACTTCGCCGTCTGCGATGACCAGTGCCTCGATCTTCGCGCGCCGCTTAGCTCGGGGGCCAGGCTCCAAGAGGCACGCCGATCTCCCACTCGTGGCCGAATGGGTCGATGATCCGGCCGAGCCGCCAGCCGTGCTCGTCGCTCACGGGAGACGATTCCCTTGCGCCGGCGGCCACCGCCTGCCGGACGATCCGCTCAGGGTCGTCGACCACGAGCAGCGTTCGGCTGGTC
>VBDV01000099.1 GCA_005882765.1 Chloroflexota bacterium
ACGACGAGGATCCTCACTCGATGCCGGCGAGATAGCGTTCCGCGTTGCGCTCCGGCGAGAGGAGGCGGCGCAGGATACGAACGCCGCGCGAGTACTTCGCGTACGTCTCGGGCTTCTGGATCTCGCGCATCGCCTTCGCGAGCTCGTCCTCGCTTCGGACGACAGGCCCGGCCGCGTGATACGGCGCGAAGCCCTCGGCTTCGGAGAAGATGCAGGGCAGGCCTGCCCACACCGCCTGCGTGACTACCGCGCTCTGAAAGACGTCCTCGTAGAACAGGACGACCGCGTCCGACGCGGCCACGTACTCACCCATCGTCTCGTATTCGGTGTTGATCACGACGTTCGCCTTCGTCTTGGCAAGCGCGATGATTTCGTCGAAGTATTCGGGCTCCCAGCTCGATTTCGTGCCGGAGAGGACCAGCATCGCATCTTGCGGCAGCGCCTCGATCACTTCCCTGTAGCGCTTGCGCGCGAAGAAGAAGCCCGGCGACACGAAGATGAACTTGTCCATCGGGAGACCGAACCTCGCGCGGAGCTTTCGCTTCTCCTCGGCGCTTCGCGGCAGGACCGTGTTCTCGAGAGGCATGACGAGGAGCGGGAAGCGCTCGCGTTTGTCCTGATCCGGTGTGAGGAGCTGGAGCCAGCGCTCGCTCCGCGTCGAGTGGACGACGAGCTTGCGCGGAATGGAGCCCATGAACATCAGGACGAGGCGGTAGCGAAGGAACCAGTTGGCCATCCGCAGCGCGACCCACGGCATGCGGAGGATCTCGAGGGGCAGGCGGTAGCGCGGGTTGTAATGCAGCGCCGCCGACAAGCGACGGTAATGGTGAAACTTTTCCGGCTCGAGCTCGTGCAGCGAGAGGATCACCGGAAGGCGCTTGCGCCAGAGCGAGAGGAGCGCCCTAACGAACGGCACATCGCGGAAGATCCCGGCCTCGTGCTCGATGAGCACGGCGTCGCTCTGCGACGAGATGAACTTGAGCTTGCGATACAGATCGGCTGTGTCCAGGTGCTTGACCCCGACGAAGGTCACCTGATGTCCGCGGTCACGGAGGCCGTCGGTCACGGCAAGTGAGTAATGGTGGATGCCGCAGCGCTGATCGCTCGACATGACGACGATCTTTTTCGACTTCGCGTTCGGCAGATCCCACCCGCCCTGAGCCAGAGCGAGCTTCAACCGCTCCGCGACGTGCGGCCGTGAGAACGCCTCGACCCTGCGCCGCCCCTTCTCGATGAGGTCTTTACGGAGGGCCTCGTCGCCGATGACGCGCTCCAGCTGCGCCGCGACGGCCTCGGGCGTCTTGGTCTCGAGGAGGACGCCGCCGTCGCCGAGCGTCTCCGGGATCGCCGCGGCGGCGTTCGCGACGACGGGCAGGTCGCTCCGCATCGCCTCGAGGAGCGGTACGCAGAAGCCTTCGTGCTCCGAGAGAGTCAGGAACGCCGTCGCGCCGCGGTAGTACGCGACGAGCTGCTCGACGGTGACGCTGCCGGTGAGCGTGATCGCATTTTCGAGTCCGAGCCTGCGGATGTCGCCGCGGACCCTGTCGAGGTAGCTCCCGGACATCGCCGTCGGACCGACGAGGTAGAGGCGGGCGGTCCGATCGGTCTCGCGGTATTTCGCGAACGCGGCCACGACGTCGTGGACGGCCTTGTGCGGAAGGATCTGGCCCACCGTCAGGATCGCGGTCCGCTCGTCCGCGAGCTCGCGGGCAACCTCCGGGTCCGGCGGCCGATCGAAATCCTCCCAGTCCACAAGCGCAGGAACGACCGCGGTGTTCGCGAGCCCAGCGGCCTCGAGCTCCTTGCGGTTGTACTCGCTGTCCGCGATGCCGAACTCCGCGGCCTTCGCGAGCTCTTTCAGCTGCTCGCGGCCGAGCTCCGCGAAGGTCTTCAGGTAATCGTTGAGCCCGGCGAAGTAGTGACCGGGCGTGATGTTGTGGTAGACGATCGCCTTTCTCGCCGGCGATGCGAGGACCTTGGGCACGGTATCCGTGCCGATCGAGTGGTGGACAAGAAGAAATCCGTCACGACGCTTGATGAGCTCGAGGTCGTCCCACGATCGCGTGAGCGCGCGCATCTCCGGCTTTGCCTCGGCCGCGAAGAGATCGCTCCGCACGCCGGCCGACCAGAAGATCCGCTGCAGCTCGAGGCAGTCGTTCCCGACGGCGTCGCCGTACGCGATGACCGGATTGAACTGATGTGCGAAACGGAGCGGGTCGGTCATAGCCCCAGCACCTTACGCGTGCGTTCCGCGACTTTCTCCGGGTCAAAGTCCTGGACGCGTTTCTCACCAGCGGCGACGAGCGCCTCGCGGAGCTCGGTGCGCTCGCCGACCATCGCGGCGGCCTCCGCGGTCTCGGGGAGATCGCGCTCCTGCAGGAGGATGCCCGCGGCGCCCACGGTCTCGCCGATCGCGGCGGCGTTGTACGCGACGACCGGCAACCGAAAGCGCATCGCCTCGAGGAGCGGCACGCCGAAGCCCTCGTGCTCGGACAGCGAGACGAATGCCGTCGCGGCGCGGTAGTACGCGAGCAGCGACCCGTCGTCGACGGTCCCCGCGAAGTGAACCGCGCCGCCGAGCCCCAAGCGCTCGATGAGCGCCACGACCCGCGCATGGAACTGCGGCTGGTCGCGGAAGGCGCCAACGAGAATGAGCTCCGCTTCGGGATCGATGCAGCGCCGGTAGTACGCCAGCATGCGGACCAGGTCGTCCTGCCGTTTGTTCGGCGAGATGCGGCCCACGAAGAGAAGCACGCTGCGAAGACCCTTCCAGCGCGCAAGGACCGCATCGTTCGGCGGCACCGCGAAATGTTCCCAATCGAGGAGGATCGGGACACGCGTGGTCTCCTCGTATCCGGCTTCGACGAGCGCGCGGCGGTTGAACTCCGAGACGCCGATCCCGAGCTCGAACGCCGGTGCGATGCGCGAGAGCTGCCGTAGCCCAAGACGGGAGAAGGCCGCCGCATGCGGGTTGATGCCGCTGAAAAACTCCGGTGGGGTGATGTTGTGATAGACGAGCACGCGGCGCGCTGGGATCTTGACGAGCTGATCGACGACCTCGCTGCCCATTGAGAAGTGGACGATGAGCAGGTCATCCGGGTTCACTTCGCGGAAGAGGCGCCGGTAGGAGCGCACGTCCGCGACGCCTGGCTTGGCCTCGACGGCGTATGCGAACGAGTCATAGCCCCAATGCCGGATCTTCTTGCGCAGCGCGAAGACGTGGTTGCTCATCGCGTCGCCCGGGGCGAGTGTCGGATGGAACTGGTGGACCCTCACCTCGGCGCGTACCCGATCACGGCATAGTCGCGGTCGCCGAAGAGCGTCTCGTTCAGGAGCTTCACGTTCTCGCGGATCGCCCCCGCCGGCACGTCCTCGGAGAGGCGTTTCTCCGTCGGCTCGAACGTACGGAGCTCGACGTCGGTGAAGCCCTCGACCTCCAGATAGAACTTGAAGAGATCCGGTGGGATCGGCCGCAGGTGCTGCGGATCGTTCCAGAACGTGTGCGCGCCGACCGTCAGGGTCCTCGGGTTCGGAGTGACGAAGACGATGGGCGCGCCGGCCGCGAGCGCGCGGCGGCATGCCCGAAGTATTTCGACGAGCTCGCCCGGAAGGATGTGCTCGGCGAGGTGACGGGCGTAAAGACCGTCGATGCTCCCCGCTTCGACCTGCCGCAAATGCGTGAGCGCGTCGACCTCGTGCGCCTCGAGCCCCTTCTCGCGGCTCTGCGCGACCATCCGCGGATCGAGGTCCACCCCATAGCCGCCGATGCCCGTGTCCCTCAGCAGCTGCAGGAAGATGCCGCGACCCGAACCCAGGTCAAGCACGCGCTTGCGCCCCTTATAGAGGTCGACGAACGCTTCCGACTGCCTGCGTATGACCGGCTCGTCGCCGCCGAAACGCGCCTGGAAGTACACGGAATGCAGGTTCGCGGCGACC
>VBDV01000100.1 GCA_005882765.1 Chloroflexota bacterium
AGCGTGGCGCCATTTGGCCCTCGTAGTCGTAGGCGGCAGCCAGCAGCCGGTTGATGCGCTCCTGGCGCTCCAGGATCGCCCCCATCCACCAGCGGACGAGCGAGATGACGACCTTCCGCGCGTAGGTGATGACTGGGCCGACGATCGGTTTGCGGCTGCGCGGGTCGTACTCGACCTCCTCGTCGAGGGCCTCCGCGAGCGAAGCGAGCGGGTCCTGGAGATCGTCGGAGAAGATCCGTCGTCCACCGGGGAGCGGA
>VBDV01000101.1 GCA_005882765.1 Chloroflexota bacterium
TGGTGAGAGACGAATCGAAATGCAGGGTGATGAGCTTCTCTTTGCGGTCGGCCTTGACCGAGACGACGCCCTCGATCTGCCGGCAACTGGCAACGATGTGCTCGGCGCAGCTCTGACAGATGAGCTCGAGGACGTTGACCGTGACCTCTTCATTCGAGCTCGCCACCACCGTCACTGGCGGGAGATCGCGAGACATCGTCCTCGACGCGGGGGCACCGCATGCGCTCAGAAAAACCGCGAAAACCACGAACAAGCGAAGGCCCGGGTGCACGCTGTCATTGTGCGCCCGGGCCTCCCGTCACGCGCGTGCTCTAGCTAGCGGTCGACCCGCTCGTCGTGAAGCTCCTCCTTGAGTTCACCGAGGCCTTCCTTGAGCTTGCCCTTGCCCTGGTCGACCTTGCCGCCGATCTCGGTGGACTTGTCGCCGCCGAGCTTGCCGGCCTGTTCCTTGACCTTGCCTTTGGCTTGGTCCCACTTGCCTTCGATCTTGTCGTCCATGCAAAACCTCCTCTACCCACAGCGCGTGGGCCGATCACAAGTGAGGGCATATGCGATGCCATTCCTGGTTCGTTCTCGTCCGGTTGGTGTCATCCGTGAAACGGGCGCGTATCAGGCACGATTTGACGCTGAACCGGGTGGGCCGACCTCTCCATCGTTGGCGTACGACGGCGACGCGATCGCCGGATTCACGACCACCGGGAAACGACAGTCGCAGGACGCCTACACGTGGATGACCGGAGTTGGGCGAAACTACCAGGGCCGGGCCTGGCAACCACCATTAAAATCGAGGCGCTCTCCCGCGCAAAAAGCCAAAGGTCTGCGCGCAATGCTGATGACAAACGACGAGCCGAACAAAGCGATGCGCGAGATCAACGCGAAGCTCGGCTACCGGACGCTGCCGGCGCACGTGCAGTTGGAGAAGCCGCTCTTGCACTGAAACAACGAGGGCCGGCCTCGCGGACTAGCCTTGCCTCGTGGGCGCGCAACCCGAGTCCGCCGATCCAATGGGCGCTTTTCTCCTCCTCGCCGCGACCATCTGTCTTCTCGGCGCGATGTACGTGGTCTGCTACACGTTCTTCATGGCGAACTGGGAAGGCTGGGAGTCATGGAACCGGCGCACGGGGCTGGACGCCGAGATCGCCGAAGCGGAACGGTTGAAGAAGCTGGGACGGAAGTAAAAAGAGGGAGGCGGATGCCTCCCTCTTTCGTGTGCCCGCGAGAAAGTTAGTCGGCGGGAGTCGCCTCGCTCAGCATGCCGGGCTCTTCTCCCCCAACCTCGCTCCAAATCTTCGCTCCGCGTGGTTCGCGCAGGAACAGCGTGCCGATGACAACGGTCATCAGCGCAACGGTGATTACGTACGCGAGCCCGAGGTAGGGGTTCCCATTCGGATCGGACGTCGTGTTGAACTGCCTCAGGCTGATAGTCGAGTCGATCGGCAGACCGAAGAAGTTCTTGCCGAACGGAACGTAGAGCAGCTGCCCGGCGGCGTTCTTGACGCCCTCGGGGTAGGTCGCTCCGACCAGAGCGGTGAAGAGCAGCGGAAGAAGGCCGCCGAACCAGCCGTTCCCGAAGTGGTATGGGATCGACAGCGAGGTGTAGCGGACCTTTGCCCGGAAGTACTCCACGAGGAAGGCCGCGATCGGGCCGTACACCATCGTCACGTAGATGACCTGGATCCATACCAGCCCGATGAGCAGCAGCGTGTTCGGATCCGCGCCGGTGATGAGCCCGGTCGCGTCGCGCTTCACGTTCGCGGCGTCGGCCATCGCGTGGTAGATCGGAAGATACGTGACCGCCGCGATCAGGCAGCCCGCAAGGATGATCACTTTCCGTCCGATCTTGTCGGACAGCCAGCCGAACACCAGGAAGAACGGCGTGCCCAGGGCGACCGCCCAGAGCATGATCGTGTACGACTGCTGGAAGGTCAGCTTGAGATACGTCGTCATGAAGAAGTTCGCCTGGAACTGACCCTGGTACCAGACGACGCCCTGACCCGCGGTGAGGCCGAGGAGGACCAGAAGAATCGTCCCGACCTTGCGGCCGCTGAAGGCCTCGCTGGCCCAGTTGCCGGCGCCGGTGACGGATTGCTTCGCCTGCTTGAGGCGCGCGAAGAGCGGCGTCTCCTGCAGCTTGATCCGGATGTAGAGCGCGAAGACAACGAGGACCGCCGAGATCCAGAACGGATATCGCCAGCCCTGTGAGGCGAAGTCCTGCGCGCTCATGTTCAAGCGGAAGAACAAGATGATCGCGAGCGCCAGGAAGAATCCGACCGTCGCGGTGGTCTGGATCCAAGCGGTGTAAAGACCTCGTTTGTTGTCCGGTGCGTGCTCCGCGACGTAGATTGCCGCGCCGCCGTACTCGCCGCCGAGGGCGAGGCCCTGCGCGAGCCGCAGGATCACGAGGATGATTCCTGCGGCGATGCCGATCTGCGCGTGTGTTGGCAGCACTCCGACCAGCACCGTCGCAAGTCCCATCACCGTGATCGTCACGAGGAAGGTGTATTTGCGGCCGATGATGTCCCCGAGAGCTCCGAAGAACACAGCGCCAAAGGGGCGAACGAGGAAGCCGGCGGCGTAGGCGGCGAACGCCGAGAGCGCGGAGGCCGTCGGGTTATCGCTTGGAAAGAAGATCGGCGCGAGGAACGGCGTGAGTGTCGCGTAGAGATAGAAGTCGTACCACTCGATGATGGTCCCGGCCGAAGCGGCCGTGATCACGAACGGTAGACCGTACGTCGGCCTCGTCGCTGCGACCGCAGTGGCACTTCGCGTGGCCAAGTTGTCCCCCTCCATATTGACGACGCGAGACGGAGTTTCGAGAAGATCACGTCACGAGCTAGTCGCTTGCCTGGCCGTCACCTCCCACCGAACCCAGTCCGAAACGGGTGATAGCGCGCTTGTTTACGTCTTTCCTTCCGCATCGTCAATTCGGGTTTCCGCCTGTCGCAGGACGAGCGCGGGCGGGTCCCGTCCGAGCTTCAGCGGCGAGCAGCACCGGGGTCTTCTTCGCTCGGCCCCGGTGGGATCGCGCTGGACCGCCGTCTCGGGGCCGCTCGCTCAGAAGACCCCGACGCCGCTCAACGCCTCCCCCGTGAAATCCGCACGGGCGCTGGCGCCTGGTCTCTAGTCGTCCTTCCCAGTTGCCGATGCGGTGCGGATCGACTCGACGACGCTGGAGTCGGCAAGGGTGGTCGTGTCGCCGAGCGGCTGGCCATTGGCGATATCTCTGAGCAGTCTTCGCATGATCTTGCCGGAGCGAGTCTTCGGGAGCTCGGGTGTGAACATGATCGTTTTCGGGCGCGCGATCGAGCCGATCGCCTTCACGACGTGCTCGCGTAACTCTTTCGACAGCTCCTCGCTTCCCTCGTTTCCACCGCGAAGGGTCACGAAGGCGAAGATCGCTTGTCCGGTAATCGGGTCCTCTCGTCCGATCACGGCCGCCTCCGCCACTTTCGGGTGCGAGACCAGCGCGGACTCGACCTCGGTGGTCGAGATGCGGTGCCCGGAGACCTTCATCACGTCATCGACACGACCCATGAGCCAGAGGTAGCCGTCCTTGTCGCGGCGGGCGCCGTCGCCGGCGAAATACTTCCCGGGGTAGCGGCTCCAGTACGTCTCGCGATAACGCTTGTCGTCCTTGTAGATGCCGCGGAGCATCGCGGGCCACGGCCGCGAGAGCACGAGGTAGCCGGCGCCGCCAAGCGGCACCGACTTCCCGTTCTCGTCCACCACGTCGGCCTTGACCCCGGGAAACGGGAACGTCGCACTGCCGGGCTTCGTCGTCGTCAGACCCGGCAGCGGCGTGATGAGGATCATCCCCGTCTCGGTCATCCACCAGGTGTCGACGATCGGGCACCGTCCGCCGCCGATCGTCTCCTGGTACCAGAGCCAGGCCTCGGGGTTGATCGGCTCCCCGACCGACCCGAGCAGGCGCAGCGACGACATGTTGTGCTTCGCCGGGTACTCCGCACCCCACTTCATGAACGTGCGGATGGCAGTGGGCGCGCAATAGAGGATCGAGACCTTGTACTTCTCGATGATCGACCACCAGCGGTCCTTGTCCGGGAAGTCGGGCGTACCTTCGTACATGACGCCGGTCGTGCCGTTGGCAAGTGGCGCGAAGACGATGTAGCTGTGCCCGGTGACCCAGCCGATGTCGGCCGCGCACCAGTACACGTCGTCGTCCTTCACATCGAAGATGAGCTTGTGTGTGGTCGCGACGCCGGCGAGGTACCCGGCCGTCGTGTGCACGATGCCCTTCGGCTTGGCGGTGGTCCCGGAGGTGTAGAGGAGGTACAGCATGTGCTCGCTTTCGAGCGACTCGGCCGGGCACTCGGGCTTTTGGCGGTCGACGATGTCGTGCCACCAGAGGTCACGACCCTCGGTCCAGGGCACCTCCTGCTTCGTCCGGCGGACGACGAGAACCTTTTCGATGCTCTTCGTCTGGGCGATCGCGTCGTCGGCATTCTTCTTCAGAGGGACGACGCCGCCTTTGCGGTAGCCACCGTCGGCGGTGATCAGGACCTTCGCCTCGGAGTCGTTGATACGACCGGAGAGCGCCTCCGCCGAGAAGCCGCCGAACACGACCGTGAACGGCGCCCCGATCCGGGCGCAGGCGAGCATCGCGGCAGGAAGCTCCGGGATCATCGGCATGTAGATCGCGACGCGGTCGCCCTTCTTGACGCCGAGCTCCTTCAGAGCGTTCGCGGCGCGGGACGTCATGCCGAGGAGGTCCTGGTAGGTGATCGCCCGGCTGTCCCCGGGCTCCCCCTCCCAGTAATAGGCGACCTTGGACCCCTTCCCCGCCTTTACATGACGATCGAGGCAGTTCTCCGAGATGTTCAGCTCGCCGCCCAGGAACCATTTGGCGTAGGGCGCCTCCCACTCGAGCACCTTGGTAAAGGGCTTGCGCCAGGCCAGGGTCCTCGCGTGCTCGGCCCAGAAACCCTCGAGGTCCTCCTCGGCCCGCTCGTAGATCGCCGGGTCCTTGGCGTTCGCCTGGGCCGCGAATGCCTTCGGCGGCGGAAACGTCCGGTCCTCACGGGAGAAGGTCTCGAGCGCCGTCGACGACTTGGTTTCCGTGGCCAAAGCGGCCTCCCTAAAGGGCGCTCGGCCGGCCCCGGTCGAGCGCCAAAAGATGTGCTCGGTAGTGCTCTGGCAGCATGAGGAGCCAACCAAAACAATTCAAATCGCCGTAGTAGGGATGCTTGGCCGTTGCCTTCAGGTCGGGCTCGGCCGGGAACTCCGCGACGAGCCGCTCGGCCGTGGCGACAGCCTTCTCGACGAGGCTCCGGATGCCCGCGCGGCTGACGTCCGAGGCCGCCGGGCGGGGTTGCCCGGTCCGGCCGGGAGGCCCGCCTTGTGCCAGTCGGAGCCCGGTGAGGGCCACGCCTCTCTCGACGATAAGCAGGTGGGTCGCCACCTGA
>VBDV01000102.1 GCA_005882765.1 Chloroflexota bacterium
CATCGCGCGACATCACCAGCGCCCGGTCACGGACGACGAGATGCTTCTCGCGCGCGCGGACCGGGAGGCCCTGCCGTGATGGAATCGCAGGCGCCGCGTGTGACCGTCGAAGGATTCGACGGGCCGTTGGATCTCCTCCTCGAGCTCGTCGAAGAAAAGAAGCTCGACATCCTCACCGTGCGGCTCGGGGATCTCGCTGACGCGTATCTCGCGCGTGTGCGGGCCATGGCCGCCCTTCCCGCCGACGAGGTCTCGGCGTTCCTCGCCCTCGCGTCACGGCTCGTCCTCCTGAAAGCGCGGAGCCTCCTGCCGAGCCTCGAGCCAATCCCCGAAGACGAGGGCGAATCGGAGGAGGAGCTTCGCCTGCGGCTCCTCGAGTACGCGGTCGTTCGAGAGCGTGCGGGTCAGCTCGGCGCGCGTCTCCGCGCCGGCGAGCGCGCGTTTCACCGCGAGGGCGGAACGGTAGAGCTGCCGCCGCGAGGCGGCGAGGTGGACGCTTTGGCGTCGGCGTGGTCGCGCGTCCTCGCGCTCGCGTCACGGCAGCGCGAGGAGGAGATCGTCGCGCCGGCCGAGCGCTACTCAGTGGAGCAACGCACGGCCGAGATCGAGGCGCTCGTAGCGGCGCAGGAGCGGGTGAGCTTCGCTACGCTCCTCGGCGAAGCGCCCACGGTCGGATTTGCCGTCGTCACGTTCATCGCGCTCCTCGACCTCTACCGCCGCGCGGTGATCGATCTGGCTCAGGACGAGCTCTTCGCGGACATCGTGATCACGAGGAGGGAAGCCACATCCGCTCAGATCTAGCGAATGCGATCGAGGCCATCCTCTTCGTCGCCGAAAAGCCGGTCACGAGGAGCGAGCTCGGGCGCATCGCCGGCGGAACGCCGCGCGCGGTCGAAAACGCCCTGGCCGAGCTCGCGGCGGCCTACGAGGGCACCGGCCTCCGCCTCCAGCGCTCCGGTGATGAGTGGCAGATCGTGACGGCTCCTCAACACGCTCCGCAGGTCGCGGCCTACCTGGGCGCCGACCGCCTGCGGCTTTCGCCGGCCTCCCTGGAGACCCTTTCCGTGGTCGCCTACCGGCAACCGGTGACCCGCGCCGAGGTCGAAGCGATCCGCGGCGTGAACTGCGACCAGACCTTCTACACGCTCGCGTCGCGGCGGCTCATCGAAGAGCGGGGTCGCAAAGAGACCCCCGGTCGCCCCATCCTGTACGGGACGACATGGGAGTTCCTCGAATGCTTCGGCCTGCAAAGCCTCGACGACCTGCCGCGCGCGCTGAGTCCCGAGGGCGCGCTCGTCCTCGAGGGAGCGGAGACGGCGAGGGCGAGCGACCCGGGTTGATCCGGTTGCAGAAGGTGCTCGCCGATCGCGGCGTGGCATCGCGGCGCGCGGCCGAGGAGCTCATGCGAGAAGGCCGCGTGCGGGTCGAGGGCGAGGTGATCCGCGAGATGGGCACGAGGGTCGTGCCCGACGCACGCATCGAGGTCGATGGCCACGCGGTCGCGCCGCCTGCGCCGCATCGCTACGTGCTTCTGAACAAGCCGCGCGGGATCGTGTCGACGGCGCGTGATGAGCGGGGGCGTCCGACCGTCGTCGAGATGCTCGGCGCCCGCGAGCGCCTGTACCCGGTCGGCCGGCTCGACGAGGACTCCGAGGGCCTGGTGCTGCTCACGAATGACGGCGCGTGGGCCGAGCGGGTCCTGCATCCGCGATACGGCCACGAACGCGAGTACGAGGTCAGCGTCGCCGGTCCGGTATCGCCCGATTCCGTCGCTGCGCTGCGGCGGGGCATCGCGCTCGAGGAAGGGATCGCCCGCGCCGTGCGCGTTTCGGTGGCCGGCGGACCGCGCGGCTTGACCGTCCGCATGGTGCTCAACACCGGATGGAAGCGGCAAGTGCGCAGGATGTGCGCGGCTGTCGGGATCCGCGTGCTCCGTCTTCGCCGCGTGCGTCTCGGCTCGCTCGAGCTCGGCCGCCTCCGAACGGGAGCATGGCGCGAGCTCACGACGCGCGAGGTCCGCGCGCTCGGAGGAAGTTAAGTGGGCACACCGCGAACCGTCGCGATCGACGGGCCGGCCGGAGCGGGGAAAAGCACGATCGGCGCGCTCGTCGCCGAGCGCCTCGGCTATCTGTTCCTCGACACGGGCGCGATGTATCGCGCGGTCGCGCTCGCCGCGCTGCGCCGCGGGATCGATCCCGACGACGCCGAGCGGCTCTCCGCGCTCGCGCGTCAGGTCCGCATCGCGATCGGGCCGCCGACCGTGCGCGACGGACGGGCCTACACCGTGCTGCTCGACGGCGCGGACGTGACGTGGGCAATCCGCGGCGAGGATGTCGACCGCATCGTCTCGCAGGTCGCGCGCATTCCCAAGGTGCGCGATGCGATGGTCGAGCAGCAGCGCGAGATCGCGAAGCGCGGCCGCATTGTCATGGTGGGCCGCGACATCGGGACGGTCGTGCTGCCCGAGGCCGAGCGCAAAGTCTTTCTCACCGCATCGGCCGCGGAACGCGCGCGGCGCCGCGAAGAGGAGCTCGCGGCGCGTGGCCAGAAACGCTCTCGTCAGGACTTGCTCACCGAGATCCTTCGCCGCGACGAGCTCGATAGCACGCGCACCGTCGCGCCGCTCCGCGCCGCGAGCGATGCGATCCTCGTCGAGACCGATGGACTTTCCGTGGGCGAGGCCCTCGATCGAGTCCTTCAAGTCACGCGCGCGTGACGGTGTTCGCCGGAACGCCGGTCCTTCCGGAAAAGCGGCTCTGGCTCTGGCGCATCGGGTTCCCGATCGTCCGCGCTCTCGGGGCATTCCTGGCGCCGTGGCGTCTCGAGGGCGGGGAGAACATCCCGCGAACCGGCGGCTACATCCTCGTCGCGAATCACATCAACTGGAAAGACCCGCCGTGGATCGAGTTCGCGCTCGGCCACGCCATCCGCTACATGGGGAAGCGCGAGCTTTTCGAGACGCCGGTCATCGGCTTCTTGTTGCGCGCGATCGGCGCGTTCCCGGTGCGCCGCGGCGAGGCGGACCGCGGCGCGCTCCAGATGGCGCTCAACGTCGTCGCCGCTGGTCAGCCGCTCGGCTTCTTCGCCGAAGGACATCGCAGCGAATCGGGTCAGCTCATCCGCGGGCGTCCGGGTGTCGCCTACGTGGCAGAGCACTCCGGCGCGCCGCTCATCCCGCTCGCAGTCATCGGGACTAAGCGCGCGCGGCTCGGAGCGTTCTGGCGCCGCGACATCCTCATCCGCGTGGGGGAGCCGTTTCGCGCCGCGGACCTCGCGGTAAAGGCCGACGATCCGCAAGCGGTCACCGACGCGATCATGCGTCGCGTTGCCGCGCTCATGCCTCCGGAGCAACGGGGTGTGTACCGGTAACGCATCCGGCGGACCGAGGGGACAATGTCCTCGTGCCGATCAAGGTCAAATTCGGTGACTTCCAAGGTCACGTGTTCGCAACACTCCTGGATCCCGGCAACGCACTGCACCGACTCCAAAAGCCAGAGGACGAGTCCTTTCGACTTGCGAACTCCATCGACTGGTATGGGACGACGGTCCTGAAGTCGGGCGACATGCCGGAATTTTTGAAGGAGCTCGACCGCGTGCTGGCGACGCCGCCGAACGCCGATGACACGCGGTTTCTTGTTTTCCTGCGCGAGCTTGCGGTGCGATGCAGTCGCGAAGCCCGGTTCAAGCTCGAATTCGTTGGCGATTGACCAGCGATTCGCCCTCGGGCGGCACCTCTACACTTGATGTCGTGGAAGTGCTTCTCGCACGCGAGAACGGGTTCTGTTTCGGGGTCAAGAAAGCGGTCGAGCTGACCGAGGCGGCCGCCGAAACGGGGCGTCCCGTGTACAACCTCGGGCAGGTCGTGCACAACCCGAAGATCAGCGAGCGTCTCGGCTCGCTCGGCGTGACGGTCATCAAGGACCCGGCCGAGGCGAAGGAAGGCATCGTCGTCATCCGCGCCCACGGCGTCCCGCCCGAGATGCGCGCGAAGATCGAAGCGCAGGGCCTCGAGTGCATCGACGCGACGTGCTCCCTCGTGCTCCGCGCGCAGCGGTTCACAAAGCAGCTCGCCGACGAGGGCTATCGCGTGATCATCCTCGGCACGCGGGAGCACCCCGAGGTCGTCGGTCTGCTCGGGTTCGCGCCGGAGGCGACCGTCGTCGAGACGAAAGAAGAGTGGGAGAAGCTTCCGCGGATGAAGAAGGCGGGCGTCGTGTCACAGTCGACGCAGCCGCCGTGGGCCTTCAAGGAGCTTGTCTCACACATCTCCGAGATCGCCCAGGAGACGAAGATCTTCAACACCGTCTGCCCCGTTACCGTGAAGCGCCAGCACGCCGCGAGTGAGCTCGCCGAGCAGGTGAACACGATCATTGTCGTCGGCGGAAAGAACTCGGCCAACACCCGCGAGCTTGTGAACCTCGCGAAGATGCAGGGCCGCAACGCGTACCACATCGAGAACGCGGACGAGCTGCAGTCGGAGTGGGTTCGCGGCGAGGCCCGCGTCGGCCTGATCGGCGGCTGCTCGACCCCGATGGACACGCTTCTCGAGGTCAAGGAGCGGGCTGAAAAGCTGGCGGCGTAAGCCCCCAAGCGTGTCCCCCAATCGGGGCCCGAACCTTGGCGCATGCTCA
>VBDV01000050.1 GCA_005882765.1 Chloroflexota bacterium
CCCATCTCACCGGCGGCGGGTGGGAGGGCAACCTGCCGCGGTCGTTGCCCGAGGGCACCGGCGCATCAATCGATCGCGCCGCCTGGGAGGTGCCAGCCATCTTCTCGCTTCTCGCACGGCTGGGCGACCTCGAAGAGATGGAGCAATTCGACACGTGGAACATGGGGATCGGTCTTGTCGTCGCGATCCCCGCGGATGCGGTCGGCGCCGCGCTCGGCGCCGTTCCCGGGGCTGTCGCGCTCGGAGAGGTCGTCCCATATTCGTCTGGTCGGAGGGTGATCTTCGGATGACGCTGCCAATCGCAGTCCTCGTATCGGGGCGCGGATCGAATCTGCAGGCGATCCTCGACGCGTGCGCCTCAGGCGCGCTCGATGCTCGTGTCGCGATCGTCGTCTCGAACCACGCGGGCGTGCCCGCCTTGCAACGGGCCGCGCTCGCCGGCGTGCCGAGCGCGGTATTCACCGTCCGGGCGTATTCGGATCGTGCGGCTGCGCATCAGGCGATGGCTGCGGCGATCGCCGGTGTCGGCGCGGAGCTCGTCGTCCTGGCCGGATTCGATCACATCCTCGCTCCGATTTTTTTTGTGCGCCTTCGCGGCGTACCGGTGATCAACCTGCACCCGGCGCTCCTGCCCCTCTTCGGCGGCCGGGGGATGCATGGCGACAAGGTCCACGCGGCCGTCCTAGCGTCGGGCGCGACCGAGTCGGGCTGCACCGTACATCGAGTGCACCCCGAGACGGTCGATCTTGGTGAGGTCGTGGTCCAGCGCCGCGTCCCCATCCTTCCGGGCGACGATGCGGCGACGCTGGCGGCTCGCGTCCTCGATGAGGAGCACATCGCGATCGTCGAGGCGATCCGGCGCTTTGCCCCCGCCGAAGCGGTGACCGCGCCTAGCTAAGTACGCGAGCTAGCGTCGGAAGAACAGACCCAGGTCCGTGAGCATCGCGCGGAACGACTGATCGACCTGCGTCAAGAGCGTTCTGTCCGTCGCGATCGCGGTGACGACGACGATCAGCAGCGACGCGATGATCACGACAAGGACGCCGTCGAAGTCGATGCCCGCAGATGGTTGCTGCGGCTTCGTGTGAGGAAGCGTCGCGTAGTAGCCGTGTCGGTAGGCCTTCCCGCCGCTCATGGCACGTCCCCTCTCTTTAGCCCCCGGCTCCTCGGCCCTCCACCCGCTAACGATTGAGCGCCAGGCTGTGCGCTTGCGCAATGGAACTCTCCCGGCCGATTAGTCCTGGTACTTCGCGTCGCATTTCGTCCGCGCTCGTGATCTTCGTCGCGATCTCTGCCATCCGCGCACGTCATCGGGGGCGTGTTGTCGTCTTCGCGGTCATGGGCTCGTCTGTGAGTCATGCGGCCTGCGCACGATCCCAAGCTCGAAAGCGAGGGCCACCGCCTCCGCACGGCTTCCCGCGCCGAGCTTCACGAAAACGCGCTCGAGATGCCAGTTCACCGTCCGCTCGCCGATACCGAGAGCACCAGCGATCTCCTTCGAGGTCTGCCCGAGCGCGACGTGTGTCAGGACCTCGATTTCTCGCCGAGAGAGCGACGGACTCACGGTCTTCTCCTGTGCCGACACCGGAAGGACTAACGGCTTGGGGTTCTGCCGGTTCCGGGCCGTGGATGCCTGTTTCGGGCATCCATTGCGCTGACCTCCGGCAGAAAAACGTACTCGGTGAAGCCAAGGGAGGACTCATGAAGACCCATCGCCCGATCACGAGCGGAATCGCTCTTCTGTTCCTCGTCGCTCTCATCGCTGGCTCGAGCGGAGGCCACGCGGCCGCGGCGAGCACGACGACCTTCAGCGGGCAAGCGACGGCAGTGAGAGGAAGCATCGCCGCGGTGCCGCTGCTGAACACGCTGCTCCCGTGCACCCCGCAGAGCCCCAAGGACTTCTGCATCGTCGACACCGGTCCGCTGACCGCGACCCAGGCGGTTCAGGGCGGCGCCAACGAGGCATCGCTGGTGTGCTATCCGAGCGGGACCAACTGCTTCATCCAATCTCCACTCGGTGACCCGACGAACGGGGCGGTCGCGGCTCGCGTGCTCCACGCGGAGGTGGTCGCGGCCGGCAACAAGAGCCGAGCCGAGGCTTCGGTCGCGGACCTTGCGCTGAACATCGGCGGTGTCGGCGTCAGCGCCGACTTCCTCACCGCCAATGCGAGCGCGAAGTGCACGAACGGCACGGCCTCAGTGAGCGGGAGCGCGGAGGTCGCCCGTGTCAACTCGCAGCCGGTGCTCACCATCGGCCCATACACGATCGTCGTGGCCGAAACGCCTAACTACGACGTCCTCGCGTATGCGCCGCCTGCCGTCAGGGCGCTGCTGCCGCCTGGGACACAGATCATCATCAACAAGCAGGCCTCCGGGGATAATGGCAGTGGCGGTCGGCAGATCGACGTCACCGCGCTCTACATCAATGTGCCCACGGTCGTCGAGCTCTTTATCGCCGACGTGCACGCCGACATCACATGCGCGGCGCTCGCCCAGTGCCCCGGACCGCACGCCTTCGTGACGAGCGGCGGCTTTGTCGACCCGACCGGGTCCAACAAGCAGCACTTCGCGGCCGCGGGCCGGAATCTGACGAACTGGGGTCACGTTATCTACCGTGACACCGCGACCGGCTACACGATCCACGTGAAGGACCCGTACGGAGTCGTCTACAGCTCCTTCGACGATCTCAAGATGAACGCCGATGCACAGGGCTTCGACACGAGTCGCCTCGACGCCATGAAGTTCCAGGGCGGCGCCATCCTGAGCTGGGACGCCGGCAAAGTGCTCCTTGTCGACGAGGGCGAGCCTGGCCGCGACGACTACTTCCAGATCATCGCGCCGCCCGGCGCGGTGACCAAAGGTCTGCTCGCCGGCGGCAACATTCAGATGCACGGGAAGTGCTGATGGGTCCACGCCCCCCGCGACGCGAGAGGCCCCGGCTTCGGCCGGGGCCTTATCGCGTCGCCTCGTAGGCGGCGCGGATCTTCGACGCGGTCTCTGCCATGTCGGAATCCGTCTCGTATTTCCTCCGCTGCCAGATGAGCCTCGTCGAGAAGAGCCCGTCGCCCTTGTTCCGTGGCACGACGTGGATGTGAAGGTGCGGAACGCTCTGGCTGATCCGGGTGTTCGTCGCGACGAACGATCCCGCGGCACCGAGGGCCTTCTGCACAGCGATCGAAGTCCGGCGGACCGCGCCGAAGACGGGCACGAGCAGCGCATCGGGGAGGTCATCGAGGGTCTCGACGTGCGCCGTGGGCATCACAAGCACATGACCGAGCACCAGGGGTGCTCGGTCGAGGAACGCGATCACGTCGTCATCGCGATGAACGATCTGCGCAGAGAGCTCGCCGTTAGCGATCTGGCAAAAGACGCACGATGCCGGCACGAGGGCCCCTACAGATCGGCGGCCGCGTTCGTCCGCAAGATCGCGTCGAGGAACACGCGGCGGACTTCGGAGGCGCCGGTAAGGCTCGGCTCGATCTGTCGCGTGAACCACGACGGCTCACCCGACAGGAAGTGCGCGTGAAGATCGACGAGGCAGGCTCCGACCCGCTTGGTCTCGAGGGCCAGGATCTGATTTACTCGACGATGAGCGCGGCGGGCCGTCGCCGGATCGACGTCGAGGAAGTTGTTGAAGTCGTCCCCAAAGCTCGGGTCGTACACGTTCGCTACAAACAGCTTTGCATGAGCGAGCCGCTCGAGCGCCCCGCGGACCAGGCGCGGAAATGCCTCGAGCTCGGCGTCGCTAAGGCCGGGTAGCGCCTGTATCAGGTCATTTCCTCCGATGCTGACCATCACGATGGCCCATCGTGGAACCGATCTGATGGAAATCTGCCGTTCAAGATCGGCCGACGTCGCGCCGTCGACAGCTGATTGGACGACCGTGACTTCCTTGTTCCCCCGAAAGGTCCAGAGGTCGCGACCGCGAAACTCGGGAAAGAGCCGGTCGTCGTTGCGGGCAAGGAGGGCCTGCGGCGTTACGCCGTGTTCGTTGTACTGCCCGCAATCGAAGACCGAGTCTCCGAACGCGAAGAGGGCGGCCAGCGGTCTACTGGCTACTCGATCGTGGCGGCGTGCACCGATGTGACGTACGGCAGGTACTGCGCGACGCGGCTCCAGCTCTCACCTTCGTTCTTGCTGGCCCACACGTCGCCGTTCGCCGTGCCGAAGTAGAGGCCCATCGGGTCGAGACGATCGTTGTGCATCCCCTCGCGCACCGACTCCATCGGCGCACCCTCCGGCAGTCCCCTGTCGAGGCGATCCCAGGTCTTGCCTTTGTCGGTCGTGCGGTACACGCCGATGCCGAACGGCGAGGCCGTGCGCTTCATCCCATCGAGCGGGATCACGTAGGCGGTCGACCGGTCGCGAGGGTGCATCGCCGCGGCGAACCCGAAGTTTGTCGGCAGGCCCTTCGTGCTGAACTGCCATGTGGTCTCGCCCGGGTCGCGCCAATAGACCTCTTCGTGCACGCGCATGAAGCGAAGGCCGCTCTCCTCGGGATGCGCGAGCAGCTTGTGGATGCAGTAAAAGACGTCTGGCCGCTCGCTGGGGGCGCCGTTCACCTTGTTGTCCTGCACCCAGGTCACCCCACCGTCCTCGGTGCGGTACACGCCGCCGACGCTGATGCCGACCTGCATCTTCTTCGGATCGGTCGCGTCGATCGCGATCGAGTGGAGGCCCATACCCCCGAAGCCCGGCACCCACTTCGCGCGGGACGGTTGATCGTCGAGGCTCTTCACGATGGACCACGTCTCGCCGCGGTCCTCGCTCTTGAAGAGCGCGGCCGGCTCGGTGCCCGCCCAGACCACGTTCGGCGTCTTGGAGTGTCCCGGCTCGATATGCCAGGTCTTCGAGAAGGTCCGATCTCCTCCTTCGGGGAAGGCGGGGTTCTTCGTCGTCTTCCACGTCTTGCCCATGTCGCGGCTGACCTCGATGCGCGACCCGCCCCACGTTTGGTTCACGGCCGCGAACATCGATCCGTCGCGCGGGTCGTACGCAGCGTGGTGAATCTCGGCCGGCGCGAACTCGGGGCCCTCGCATGCCCACGAGCCTCGCCCCGCATCGCCGCGCAGGATGTAGAGACCCTTTTTTGTTCCGACGAGAAGCGTGACTTTCTTTGCCACCCGAGTCCTCCCTCTGTCTTAGCCGCCCGATACCGCTGGAATCACGTGGACGATGTCGCCGTCGTGGAGCGGGGCATCTTCCCATCCCAGAAGGCGCGCGTCGTCCTGATTAATGAACAACGCGAGGTGTGGACGAAGTTTGCCGTGTTCGTCGCGGAGCCGCTCGGCGAGCGAGGGGTGCGCGCGTACCAGGCCCTCGAGCGCCTCCCCGATCGTCGCCGCGTCGAGGGTCACGTCACGCGCGCCGCCGGCGAAACCGCGGTAGGCGCCGTGCAGCAGCATCCGCACCCTGGGACGACGATCGGTCAGGGCGTTTTTCGACATCCGCCCCACGTTACCCGGGCTAGCATTCCCGCGTGAGCGACCCCCTCCGCGAGCGTCAGCTCGTCAGAGAGACTCTCGATCGGGCGGCCGAGGCCGCGCAACGTTATCTGGCTGACATTGACGCCGATCGCGTGCGTCGACCCGGCGCCGATGCCGCCGCCGCCGCGCTGAACCGAGCGTTTCCTGAGCACGGAGACGGCGCGCTCGCGGCGATCGAGGAGCTCGTCCGCGCCTCCGACGGTGCACTCCGCGCGTCGGGGCCACGCTTCTTCCACTGGGTGATCGGCGGCGACACGCCGGCCGCGCTCGCAGCGGACTGGCTCACCTCCGTATGGGATCAGAACGCCGCCGCGTACGACTCCACACCGATCGGGACCGTCACCGAGGAGCTCGCGATCGCCTGGCTCAAGGAGCTCTTCGGATTGCCGGCATCGTGGGGCGGCGTGCTCACGACGGGCGCGACGATGGCGAACTTCACCGCGCTCGCCGCCGCACGCAGCTGGTGGGGGCGCCGCCACGGCGTGGATCTCGACGCGCGTGGATTCGCCGGGCTGCCCGCCGTGCCCGTCGTGTCGAGCGGATACATCCACCCGAGCGCGACGAAGGCGCTTGCGATGCTGGGGATCGGGCGTGACGCCGTCCGGCGATTCGCGCGCGACGACGTGGGCCGCGTCGACCTCACTGCGATGGAGGCTGCGCTCCGCGCGCTCGATGGCGGGCCGGCGATCATCGTCGGGAACGCCGGCGAAGTGAATGCGGGCGACTTCGATCCGATCGACGCGCTCGCGGATCTCGCCGAGCGTTACGGCGCGTGGCTGCACGTCGATGGGGCATTCGGCCTCTTTGCGCGGGCGACGCCGACGGCAGCGCACCTAGCCGCGGGCGTCGAGCGCGCGCAGTCGGTCATCGCGGACGGGCATAAGTGGCTCAACGTGCCGTACGACTCGGGCTTCGCGTTCGTCCGCGACGCGTCGCTCCTCGCGGGGCCGTTCGCGATCGGAGCGGCGTACCTACCGAAGCCGGGCGAGCATCCGATGTTCGGCGCGATGGGACCTGAAGCGTCGCGGCGCGCTCGCGGCATCGCGATCTGGGCGACCCTCCGCGCGTACGGTCGTGACGGCTACCGCGAAATGGTCGAGCGCCACCTTGACCTCGCGCAGCGGCTCGCGAAGCGAGTCGATGCCGCACCCGATCTCGAGCGGCTCGCCGAGGTCCCGCTCAACATCGTCTGCTTCCGTTACCGGCCGAAGGACGCGAAGGCCGACGAGCTCGACGCTCTCAACACGGGCCTGGGCGCGGAGCTCCTCGCCGATGGACGGGTGTACGCCGGCACCACGCGGTACCGCGGGGTGGTCGCCTTCCGTCCGGCGATCGTCAACTGGCGCACGACGCAGGCAGACGTCGACCTGCTTGTCGACGTGGTGCGCGAGCTGGGAGCGCGACTCGGAGCTGCGGCTGCGGTCTAGAAGTGAAGAGAGGTCCGGACGGGAGCAATCGTCCGGACCTCGCTCCTATCGCCGCGTTGTGCTCTTCTCGGTTCCCTTGGATCTCCCCGGAGCTGCGGCCGCGGTCTGACGCGCGAGGGCCAGCTTGCGGTGCCAGAGAACGGTGCTGGTGCTGATGCCGAGGTGCGCCGCGATGTCCTTAGTGGTGTGCCCCGCCCGAACGAGCTCGAGGACCTCCGCTTCCCGCTGCGAAAGTGGCGACACTTCTTCCTCCCTGCTGGTGCCGCCACACCGGCGAACGGACCGTATCGCGCGGATGCGCGCTCATCGGGTCGATGAGGTATCGGTCGCGGTCAGACCTATGCTCGGTCGATGACCGACGCGACGCGGATCATCGTGTACACGGGGAAGGGCGGCGTCGGAAAGACAAGCGTCGCGGCCGCGACTGCGCTTCTTTCCGCAGAGCGAGGGAAGCGCACGCTCGTCATCTCGACCGACATCGCTCACTCGCTTGCCGACTCCTTTGATCTCCCGCTCGGCGGGGAGCCGACGCGCATTGTGGAAAACCTCTGGGGCCAGGAGTCGGACGTCTATTACAACGTCCGCCGCTACTGGGGAACGATCCAGCGTTATGTGCAAAGTGTCTTCAAGTGGCGCGGCCTCGACGACGTGCTCGCGGAGGAGCTCACCGTGCTTCCCGGGATGGATGAGCTTTCGAGCCTCCTCTGGATCGCCGAGCACCACGACAGCGGGAACTACGACGTCATCGTGGTTGACGCCGCGCCGACCGGCGAGACCGTGCGCCTCCTGTCGCTACCCGAAGCAGGACGCTGGTGGCTCGAGCGCATCTTTCCGATCCAGCGGCGCGCGATGCAGATCGCGGGGCCGGTCCTCCGGCGCGTGATGGGCGTCCCCGTTCCTGATGACAGCGTGTTCGCGGCGGGCGAGGAGCTCTTCCACCGCCTCGATCACATGCAGCAGCTCCTGGCCGACCAGGAGAAGAGCTCGGTCCGGCTCGTTCTCAACCTCGAGAAGATGGTCATCAAGGAGGCGCAGCGCTCGTTCACCTATTTCCACCTCTTCGGCTATCCGACCGACCTCGTCGTGTGCAACCGGGTGCTGCCTGAGGGTGCGGGCGCGTACTTCGAGGCCTGGCAGGAAGCGCAACGCCGCTACCAGCCCCTGGTCGAGGAGTCGTTCGCGCCGGTGCCGGTGCGATCGGTGCCGTTCTTCGACCGCGAGGTCGTCGGCCTCGAGATGCTGCGGAAACTCGGTGCGGCGCTCTTCGCCGACGAGGACCCGGCGCGCTTCTTCTACCGCGGCCGTCCGTATCGCGTGCGGCGCGAGAACGGCGGCTACGTCCTCACGCTCGACTTGCCCTTCACGTCGAAGGAGCAGGTGAAGGTGCTGCGAAACGGCGATGAGCTCGTCCTGCAGGTCGGCTCGTGGCGGCGCAACCTGGTGCTACCGCGCGCTCTTGTCGAAGCGCCCGCGAAAGGCGCAAAGTTCGAGGGGAACACGCTCCGGGTCGACTTCGCGGCACCCGCCCGCGACTAGGGGAGAAAGACATGGCGACAACCACGGAGCTCGAATCACGGATCCGGGAGCTCGAGGAGCGGCTTCGGCAGATGGAGGAAGACCGCTCGCGCTGGCGCGCCCGCGCGCTGGTCGATGAGCTCTTCCCGCAGGAATCGCGCAAGCACATGCGCGAGGCGTGGAAGCACAACCTGCTCGCGGTGCGGTCGGTGCTCGATCATTGGATCGAGAAGCAGGACAACGGCGGGAAGACCACGACGAAGCGCCGCGAGTCGATCTCGGTGGAATGAGCTAGACCCGCACAGCCTCGATCTTCGTCGGTGCGCCTTTCGCGTACGTGATCACCACACCTTCGCAGTAACCGAACGACGCGCCGTCGAGCGGGGTGCGCAGCCGTTCCGCGAGCGTGATCGCGGGCAACTCGATGATCCCGCCATGCGAGATCGCGAGGACACGGTCCTTCTCACCGACGCGCATCGCGACACGCGCCCACGTCGCAAGCTGCTCGGTCGCGAATTTGCGCGCGTCCTCGCGCTCGCGCAGGACCTCGGCCCAGTCCGCGAGCGTGCGCATCTCGCCGAAGATCCGGTCGCCGATCACGCCGCCCATCTCCGGAAGAAAGCCAGGCTCGACTCCATCCAGCCGCCCGGCAATAAGTTGTGCGCTCTCTTTCGCGCGCGGCAGCGGGCTAGACAAGACGAGGGCAAACGTGGGTGCGCGCTTCGCGAGCGATTCCGCCATCGCGCGACCGGCCGGGGTGAGCGTGCTCTGCTCGTTCCCGCCCTCGCTGCGCTGCGCATGACGCCGGATCTCGAGGAACGGCATGGCGCCGAGCCTAGCCTCTGCGCGCGGACGGCATGGTGAAGACCGTACGGCAGACCGCGACGATCCGCGGCGCGATGCCGCACGGCATCAAGAAGGCGTTCGCGACGTAGGCGGGTGAGGGAAAGGACGGCCTCAGGGCCGTCCTTTCCTGAGTGTGCCTCGCTACTTCACCGACACGGTCCCGCTCACCAAGGTGGCGACGATCGTGCGGCCGTCGCTGAGCACGAGGTTGTACACGGCTGGAGCTGCCCCGCCGTAGTCGATGACGACGAGCGTGAAGGCAACTGGGAGTCCGCCGTCGAGACCGGTTCCGACCATCGTGAGCGTCTCGCTGCTCGAGTCGCTCGCGAACGTGGACGAATCGACCGACGTCGACTCGAAATGCCGGCCCTGATCGTCGTCGTCACTCTCATCGTTGTCCTGGGTCTCGCACGAGTTGCCGTGGAAGTGACCGTGGTGCTTGTGCCCGTCCTGGTCCTCGAAGTCGGCATCGCCGTCTCCGTTGTGGCACTCGCTCTGCGAGCTCACGTACGACAGGTTGTCGATAAGGAAGCCAAACCCTCTACACGTCCCACACGTCCCGCCGCCGCTGCGAGCCTGGAAGATCATGGAGTCGACCGTTCGGCTCTGGTCAAATGCGGGGTTGCCGGTGCCTCCCCCTGACTCGTGGCACCAGCGGTAGTAGTCCTCCCACGTTCCTCCGGTGTGACGGAACTTGCCGTCGACGTACACGTTGACGACGTCGTTGCGCGGGCCATCGATGAAATCGATCGTGAGCTTGACTGTGTGCGGTCGGGTTCGGTCCAAGTTCTTCGCCACCGTTGTGGTCACGAAGCCATCCTCGGGGCCGCAACCCGCGGACGGATTCGACTCCGACCCGTACGGCTTCTGGTCCTGGTAATCGGCGAAGTCGATAGCCAAGCCCGTCGAGGTATCTCTCATCTTGATGAAGCTCATCCGTGCCCCGTCGCCTCGGTCAGGAGCGGTCGAGACCTGAAGGGGGTCCAGCCCCGTCAGGGGGTCCGTCCCCATCTGCTCGGTGGTTGGGACCGTGGACGCGAAGTCCCACTGGACTTCGAAGTGGTTCTGCCGCGTCCCACCCGAATACACGACGCCGTTCTGCGCCGCGGTCTCGCCAGCCTCGTTCACGAGCGACGGCGAGAAGGGCCAGTCGCCGAACGCTCCGTCCGTGTAGGCGTTCGATATGCGCCAGCTCTGCCCGCCAAATGAGGAGTACCCGGTGTTCGTCACGACCGCTTGATCGATTGCCGGGTTGATGGGACTCCCGAGTGTGCCGGCCCACCCGTCCTGCCCGTCTATCGAACCAGTGTGGTAAGTGGGGAACTCAAAGTTGATCGCGCGAGAGTCCGCGTTAGCTACCGTTGGGCTGCTCAGCGTGAGAGCGATTGCTGCGAAGATCGACGTGATGGAGCGAACAAAGTGCCGCCGCATAGTCACTCCCGCGTCTCCACAGACGCCGCAGATGTGCGTGGTCGAGAGCGTCTGAACCTGTCCCCGACGACGCCTCCCTAATCCCGCGCCGGAGGCGGTGGTCGCAGAGCGTGTGCCGGTTTCGTTACGGGGGTGTCAATATTTCGTAACACCGCCGAGCACCCGGGACTGGGATTGGCCGGTCGATAGCTGATGGTTAGAGGCCAGGGAACCGAGCGAAGGCACGACCCTTGCTAATGTTCTCGCGCAGTGCGCGTTCTCATCACCGGTATCACCGGGTTCGCTGGCAGCCATCTCGCCGAATACATCCTCGCCGAGCATCCCGACGTCGCCATCTTCGGCACGTACCGGTGGCGGTCGCGGATGGAGAACCTCGACACGCTCATGGCGATGGGCGTCCTCGACGTCATCGAGGGTCGCTACTCGTCAGGCGCGGGCCAGGCCGACCAGGCCCACAAGGGGCGCGTCACGCTCCTCCACTGCGAGCTCACTGATGCCGGCGCGGTCGAGAAGCTGATCGCGGCGACGCGGCCGGATCGGATCTTCCATCTCGCAGCGCAGTCGTTCGTGCAGTCATCGTTCGACGAGCCCGCGGCTACGATGCGCATCAACATCGAGGCGCAGCTCAACGTCCTCGAGGCGATCCGCCGGCACGACACCAAGATCCGCATGCACATCGCGGGGTCCTCCGAGGAGTACGGCCTCGTTCATCCGGACGAGGTCCCGATGAAAGAGACGAACCCGCTGCGGCCGCTCTCGCCCTACGCGGTGAGCAAGGTCGCGCAGGACAAGCTCGCCTACCAGTACTTCAAGTCCTACGGACTGCATCTCGTCACGACGCGCGGCTTCAACCACACCGGCCCTCGCCGCGGCACGCACTTCGTCACCAGCACCATCGCGCGCCAGATCGCGTTGATCGAGGCGGGACAGCACGAGCCGGTGATCTACCACGGCGACCTCACGAGCAAGCGGGACTGGACCGACGTCCGCGACATGGTCCGGGCGTACTGGCTGGCGCTCGAGCGCGGCGAGGCGGGCGAGGTCTACAACGTCGGCCGCGGCCGGACCTGGGCGATCGGCGAGATGCTATCGATGCAGCTCGCGAACTCGACGGTAAAGATCCGGTCTCAGGAAGACCCGGCGCGGCTCCGCCCCTCGGACGTCCCGATCCTCTGGGCCGACGCCTCCAAGTTCCAAAAGGCGACCGGCTGGGAGCCGAAGATCCCGTTCGAGCAGACTCTTAGAGACCTACTTGATTATTGGCGGGACCGTGTCCGTCGTGACACCGTACGCATAGGAGCCGTGCTAAATGCCTGATATCAGTCAGCTCTGGACGTCGATCGTCAGCAACCCGCTCATCCAGCTGTCGGTTCGGCTGGCGGGTTTGTACATCCTCGCGATCTACCTCGCGATGGTGTTCTGGACGGTTCGCGACGCGCAGCAGCGCACAGAGAACCAGCTCCTTCCGTACCTCGCGGGCCTGATGGTGGTCATCCTCAACATCTTCGGCCTCTTCCTTTATCTCATCGTTCGTCCGAAGGAGACGCTCGGCGAGGCCTACGAGCGTCAGCTGGCCGAAGAGAGCCTTCTCGCCGAGGCGGAGCAGCGCGTAGTGTGCCCCACTTGCAAGGAGCGCGTGCAGGAGGAGTTCATCCTCTGCCCGACCTGTCGCACACGGCTCAAGAGGGTCTGCCCGAACTGCGGCAAGCTGATCCGGCCGGAGTGGAACATCTGCCCGTTCTGCGCGAAGGACTTCGACGAGCGCGACTGGACTGTGCACCCGGGCGGCAAGGTCGAAGGAGAGCGAGCCCGCTCGTAACCAACGGCGCGTAGCCTCTCACCGGGGCTCGTGATGCTCGAGTTTGTCTTTGGCGCGTTCGTCGTCGCTGATTTCGTCCTCTTGGTCGCGTGGATCACGACGTCTGCCGGTGCGTCCGACCCCGCACGCCGCTCATGGGCTCTGTTCCTGTTTGCGGGTCTGCTTCTCTTCTTCGCCTTCGCGCAGCGAAACCCTCTGCTCTTCGGCGGCGCCATTGGAGGCGTCGCGGCCACGTCGGCCTTCGTCTGGTGGGCCGCGCGGCGCAACAGACGGGGTGACAAGCAGGTGAGATCGGTCGGCTATGAGCTGGGTCTCCCGTACGAGGAAGAGCCCGCGTCGGGTGAGCTTGGTGACCTCGCAAGCGCGCTCACCAGTGCCGGCACTCGCAATTCGGTCCAACGAGTTCTCGCGGGCCGGTGGCGTGGGAACGACGTCACGGTCTTCGATTACAGCTTCGAGCTGGACACACCGCGGGCCGACACCGTGGAACGCAATTTCACGTGCGCCCTCGTCGCGATCCCGCTCGAGAGCGAACCAGTCACGATCACGACCGAGACGTTTCTCACCAGAGTCGCGGCGAAGGTTGGGTACCGCGACATTCAGCTCGGAGACGCGGACTTCGACCGGGTCTTCAACGTCCGTTCGAAGGATCCGGCTGCGGCCTTGAACCTTGTTGGGCCGGCGGTGCGTTCGTGGCTCGGCGAGCGCGGCCTCGGTCTCAATTTCCTCATCGGCCGTGGCGCCATTCTCTGTATGGCCCCGGAAGGAACGGCTTCGCGTGCACAGCTACTGGAGCTCGTCACGACACTTCGTGGACTCGTGACCGGCACCGGCGGGACGGAGGTCACCCCTGAGCCCGACCTCGACCGCCGCGCCCTTAAACCGACGATTGCCGTCGTTGATCCACACAAGGCCGTCGCCGCTCGGAGGACCGCCGTCGGGGTCGCCATCGTCATCCTGGTCCCGCTCGCGCTGGTGGCCAGCGCCTACGTTCTTCTGTATGTCGCGTGCGCTACCGGGAGCGGTTGTTTGTAGGCGGGGCTGGCTACGCGGTTCCAGGTGTCTTGATCGCGGTCCAGTGAGCGCCACCGTCGGTCGTGCGCTGAATACTTCCGCGCACCGTCGCGTAGCCCACGGTCGCATCGCCGAAGACGATGTCCGGCGCGATCGGTCCGGCCTGGGCGTAGTCGGTCGTATACGTGTGCCAGCTGGCGCCGCCGTCGGTGGTCTCCATCGATGAACTGGGCGGCGCGATCTGCAGCCAGCGTGCGGCGGTGACATAGGCGACAGCCCCCTCGAATGTCGGGACTTTTGATGCGAACGAGAAAGTCGCGCCGCTGTCAGTTGACCGGAACACATCCTTCGACTGCTGTCCGCCGGTCGCATCGACGAGCACGACCGAACCAAACGCCTTCGGGCGGCTCGCCATCGCAAACACGGTGGTGTCACCAGGTGCGGCCGAAAGTGGCGCGGACGACTGCCAGCTTGAGCCGCCGTCGGCCGTCCGATAGATCACCGCAGGGTCGGTGGGAGTTGATGCCGTGAAGAAGGTATGCGTCGCATCCGCCGGCGCGAGTCCGTGCTTGCACTTCGCGTCCACGATGCCGCTCGGCGCGAGCTGCTGCCACGTGCCGGCGCCGTCCGTCGTGCGCCACATGGTCACTGTCTGTGTCTGGCACTGCGTTGCGGGAGTACCGGCAGCGAGCAAGAGGCCGCTGCTGTCGTTGGCGAACGCGACCTCGATGTTGGCGAGTCCAGTCGGAAGCGCGCGTTCCGCCCAGGTGTCGCCGCGGTCCGACGAACGGAAGAGTCGGGTGCCTCCGACGAGTGCCCACACGACCGTGGCCGATGGCGCGCTGATCTGTGCAATAGAAGGGAGCGAGATCGGCGATGGCGACGGCGAGCTCGACGCCGTCGGGGTCGGCGATGGAGCGGCGGCGGTGGGGGTCGCGCTCGGTGTAGGCGTCGGCGACGTCGCTGCATTCGGCTGGTTCGAGCACGCCGCGAGGAACAGGGCAAGGACGACGATCACTCGCATCGGCTACAGCGTCTCACCTCGGGGCGCTCCTCGCTCAAATCGTGTCGTAGTGCGCGGGCAAGCGACAGGAGACCGGCTCTACGGTCTCCCCGGCGATGGCGCGACCCCGCGACCGACCCAAACCGACCCTTCGGGTCACAACTACTCCCCGACCGACACCAACTCAGACGCCGGCACCACGCTGACGCCCCATTTCTGGCGTTACAGTTCGGCGCGAGGACGCACACAGCTCTCGGAGGGGTTCCTGGGATTGCTCGATTCGGTTTTCGGCTTGGTCTCGCGCGATGTCGGGATAGATTTGGGCACGGCAAACACGCTCGTCCACGTCCGTGGGCGCGGGATTGTCATCAGCGAGCCGTCCGTCGTCGCGAAGGACGCGCGGACGGGCGCGGTGCTCGCGATCGGTGCCGAGGCGAAGCGCATGGTGGGACGCACTCCGGCGTCGATCATCGCGATCCGTCCGCTTCGTGACGGAGTGATCAGCGACTTCGACATCACCGAGCAGATGCTTCGCTACTTCATTCAGAAAGTGCATTCGGGCATGGCGCTCTTGCCGCGCCCGCGCGTGATCATCGGAATCCCATCCGGCGTTACCGAAGTCGAGAAGCGTGCGGTCCAGGACGCGGCGCTCTCCGCCGGCGCGCGATGGGCACGACTCGTCGAGGAGCCGATGGCCGCGGCGATCGGAGCCGGACTTCCGGTGAACGAACCGTCGGGTTCGATGATCGTCGACATCGGCGGCGGCACGACGGAGGTCGCGGTCACGTCGCTCGGCGGAATCGTCGTGTCGCGATCGATCCGTATCGGCGGCGATGAGATGGACGAGAACATCGTTGCCTACGCTCGTCGCGAGTTCAACCTGCTGATGGGCGAGCGGACGGCGGAGGACATCAAGATCGCGATCGGGTCGGCGTACCCGCTCGACGAAGAGGTCACGACGTTCTTCCGCGGGCGCGACCTCCTGACAGGCTTGCCGCGGTCGATCGAGGTCACGAGCGCGCAGATCCGCGAGGCGCTCGACCCGTCCGTCGATCAGATCGTCGACGCCATCAAGGACACCATCGAAGAGACCCCACCGGAGCTCGTCGCCGACGTCATGGACCAGGGCATCTACCTCGCCGGCGGGGGCGCGCTTCTCCGCGGGCTCGACACGCGCGTCGCCGAGGCTACTCAGATGGCGGTCCACATCGCCGACGACCCCCTCACCTGCGTCGCGCGCGGGTGCGGCAAGATCCTCGAAGAGCTCGAGAACTACGAGCGCAGTCTCGTAATGGAGACATACGCGGCGCTTCCGCGCTAGAAGTAGAGACATACGAGCGTTTGCCGCGTTAAATAGACGCGATGGCCACTTTTGGGCGCGCGCGGCGCGCCCCAGGTTCGGGGAACGCCTTCCTCCGGCCCTTCGCAGGGCTCCTCGTCGTCTCTCTCGCCCTGCTTCTGCTGCGTGACACGACTTTCGTCCGCGCAGGCGCCACCTTTGTAACGGAGCTCCTGGTGCCGGCCGAGCGCGTCCTTGGCCAGGTCGGCTCGACGGCCGGCGGGTTCTGGCAGGCGATCGCCGAGATCGAGAACCTCCGGACCGACAACGACGCTCTCAAAGCGAAGGTCGACCAGCTCACGCTCGAGAACGTCCAGCTCCGCGAGCAATCCTTTCAGGCCCAGCAGGGCGCGCAGCTTGCCGAAGCCGCCAAGGCTCTCAAGCTCCAAACGCAGAGCGCTCCGGTCATCGCGCGGGATCCGTCCGGTCTCCTGCACTCCATCGTCCTTGGGGCAGGCGCCAAGGACGGCGTGCTCCTCGACGACGTTGTCATCTCGGATCAGGGAGTCGTCGGTCGAGTGAGCGAAGTCGGCAACAACTACAGCAAGGTTCTCCTCGTCACCGACTCCTCATCGGCTGTGTCCGCGCTCGTTCAAGGCTCGCGCGCGGCGGGCATCGTCCGCGGCCAGTTCGGCGACACGCTTGTGATGGACTGGATCCTTCAGACCGAGGACGTGAAGATCGGTGACGTCGTCATCACCGCGGGCCTCGCGATCGGAAATGACCTGAAATCGCTCTATCCGAAAGGCCTGATCCTCGGTAAGGTCGTTGAGGTCACCAAAGGCGAGAACGGGACATTCCAACGCGCGATCCTCGTTCCCGCCGTGGACCTCCGCCATCTCGAGAACGTCCTCGTGGTGAACACAAACCCGTAGCCCAGCGGACAAGCGAGCGACTAGAGGAAAAGGGAAGGGTGAGTTTGAGGCACGTCCTATCGGCGCTTGTCGCGGCCGCGATGCTGCTTCCCGGTGGCGCCGCGCTCGCGATGCCGGCGAAGACCCTGATCGCGACCTACGTCGCGTCGCCGCCGGGATCGGTCGCCGCGGGCGCGGCATTCGTCGTCTCGGTCGCGCTATCCAACACCGGCACCGACACTTGGAAGTCGACGGCCCCGGGCCTCGTGAATCTCAGCTACCACTGGTACGACCCCTCGGGCGCCCCAGTCGTGTGGGATGGCGCGCGGACCCCACTCGGCGGCGACATCGCGCCGACGCAGCAGCGGGTGGTGCAGCTCGCGGTGAGCGCGCCGGCGACGCCAGGCGCGTTCCTCCTTCGGATCGCGCTCGTTCAGGAAGGCGTCGGGTGGTTAGCGCCGAGCAACCCGTACGCGATCACGCTGCAGCCGCCGTACGTGGCGCGGTTCGGTGCCGTGACGCTGCCGTCGTTCATCGCGGGTGGCACGTACCAGGTCAGCGTGCCGGTTAGCAACGCCGGTGCCGCGCAGTGGCCGGCGCTGGCTGCGCCCGGCGTCGCCGCGGTCACCTTGAGCTATCACTGGCACGATGTCGTGAGCGGCAACGCGATCGTGTGGGACGGACGGCGCACGCCGCTCGCCACGAGTGTCGATCCCGGCGCCACCGCGACGGTGAGCGCAAGCGTGACCGCGCCGCCCTCGGCATGTGCGTGCGGTCTGACCTTCGATCTGGTGCGCGAGGGCGTCGCGTGGTTCGGTTCGCTCGGAAGTCCGACCGCACGTCTGCTCACGTCGGTCGCGCCGATCACCTACGCGGCCGGCTTCACGAGCACGGCGCTCGCCTCGGCGTATTTCGGCGAGGCGAAGACGATCCAGATGACCGTGATCAACACCGGCAATCAGCCGTGGTCCGCGAGCGGGTCGAATCCCGTCGACCTCAGCTACCACCTCCTCGATGCGAACGGAAACCCAGTGATATGGGACGGCCCGCGGATCCCGCTCGGCGGCGACATCGCGGTCGGCGCGAACAAGCAGTTCACGATCGGGTACACCGCGCCGAACACGGCAGGGACATACACGCTGGTCGTGGATCTCGTGCGCGAAGGCATCGCGTGGTTCCAGTCGCTCGGCTCGCAGCCGTTCCGTCAGAGCTTCGCGGTCTCGAGCGGGCTTAGCGCTGGCTACGGCGCGACGACCACACCGCAGCAGGCGACCATCGGCGCGACCCTCCAGCTCACGACCGTCGTGGCGAACTACGGCGCGCGGACGTGGACGCCCGGTGCGTTCGCGCTGAGCTATCACATCTACGACGGCGGCGGGACTCCCGTCGTTTGGGACGGGGCCCGCGGCCGGCTCCCCTCGAGCGTGCCGCCGCTCACGTCGGTGACCGTGCCGATCAGCGTCGCGCTCCCGAGCGGAACGGGCGGCTACCGCCTCGAGTGGGACATGGTGCAGGAAGGCGTCAGCTGGTTCAGCCAGTTGGGAGTTCAGCGGAAGCAGGAGCTCTTCACGATCGTGCCCGGCGTCACCTTCTATGGATCGGGGTTCGGTCACGGCGTCGGCATGAGCCAGTACGGCGCCAACGGCTGGGCCACCGGCGTGACCGGGCTCACGCTGACCGGCGAGCAGATCGTCGCGCGCTACTACCCGGGCACGGCGCTCCAGTTCGTCGACGCACAGCGTCCGAACAACCGCGTGCTGCTCTCCGCGCCGTCGTCGCAGGGCCGCTACGTCTGCGGCGACAACCGCTACTTCGCGGGCTCGCTCGCCGACCTCAACTCGTCGGGCGGCATGCGCGTCATGAACGAGGGCGCGAACAATCAGGAGCTCGCGCGCGGCGGTGGCGGGCAGAACTTCCAGTTCATCGCGCGCAACGGCGTCCTCGAGGTCTGGGCGAACTGGGATACGCCGCGGCTCGTCTACAGCGGCGCCGGTCCGATCACCGTCGCGCCGATCGATGGAACCCAGCCGCTCGGGTTCATCCAGAAGGGCGGCACGTATCGCGGGAACATCCGCTTCACGAATCTCGGCGGCACGCTCCGCGTGATCAACGTGCTCACGTACGACGACTACGTTCGCGGCGTGCTGCCGCTCGAGATGCCGACGAGCTGGCACGCCGAAGCGCTGAAGGCTCAGGCGTACGCGGCCCGCACTTACTCATACACCGCGTACAAGGGCACCGTCCGCGACTACGACGTGACCGACGATCAGGCCGATCAGTGCTACGGGGGCACGCGCGTCGAGGTGCCGACGTCCAACGCTGCGGTCACCGCGACGAGCGGCCGCGTCATCACCTACCAGGGCGCGTCGATCCGCGCGTACTTCGCGAGCTCGAATGGTGGCTACACGCTTTCGGATGGATGCTGGATGAACAACGTCATCCGCTCAGGCAGCACGTGGGTGTGCAGCGCAGGGCAGCCGTACCTCGCGCCGGTCCCCGATCCCGCCGACCGCGCCGTCGCGGCGCCGGTGAACCCCCGTTCCAGCTGGACCGTGACCTTCACGAGCGCGGACGTTCGCTCCGCGGTGCTGCGCTGCGGCGGACCGGACATCGGCGCGCTGCAGGCCGTCGACCTATCGAATCAGGTCCCGCTCGGCGTCGGCCACCCGATCTCTGTACGTGTCTTCGGCTCCGCCGCGAACGCGGATCTGCGGGCGGATGATTTCCTGCGGAACTGCCTCGGGCTCCGCTCGACGATGGTGAGGCTCAACCCCTTCTAGCGAGTCGGGACGAAGGTATGCGTCGCGGGGATGTATCTCACCGGGCGAGCCTGGCCGGCGAAACCGCTCTGCGGGAACCATTTGGGAAACGCCGCGACGACGTCGCGCGGACCGTCGATCTCGATGAGGCGCGCGTTGCGCGCTTTCCTGAGCTCGAGCTCGCCAAGGTACACGCGCGTCAGCGTTTCGAGGTCGGCGCGGACCACCGCGTCATCGCCAAAACAGGGGTCGCTGTAGCAGAGGTCCGGGCTCGCTCGCTTTAGCACCAGCCAGTAGCTGGTCCGCTCTCCGTTGAAGTCGAACCGCACGACACAGCGCTGCGCCGCCAGCTTGTCGGCGGAGAGGTGCTTGAAGATGCGCCACATGAGGAAGTCGGCGTCGAGGTGCTCCCGTTCGAGCTCGAGCCGTTGCTGTCCCCAGTTGCCGAGGGCCTTGATGACGTCGGCGA
>VBDV01000051.1 GCA_005882765.1 Chloroflexota bacterium
ATGCTGCTCGGACACTGGTACCTCGTGACGCCGAAGCTTTCGCCAGGCCCGCTACGCCGCGCGTCGCTGACGGTCGTCGCGGCGATCGCTCTGCAGATCGCTCTCGTCGGGATCGTCTGGCTTCGCGGCGATCTCACCGGCACCTGGGAGACGGCCCTCTCCGTCGCGCTGGGTCTGCGGATCGGCGTCGGGCTTCTCATGACGCTTATCGTCGCGGCAGCGGCGTGGTGGACCGCCGGGATGAACACGCAGTCGTCGACCGGCCTCCTCTACGTAGCCCTGGGATGCGTCTTCGCCGGCGAAGTATCGGCCCGCGTGATCTTTTTTCTCACAGGGGTACCGATCTAGACGTCGAACCGCGACGCGAGTCGTTCAGGTTGGGAGCAGTCCGCGGACTGGTCACGCCGATGGCTGGCCTATCGAGTTAAATCCACGACGTGGACCTTCCTGGCTATCTCGCACTCGGGGTTCTCTTGCTCATCTCGCGCCTGGTCCTGTTCGGCCGCTGGCGCCGCTACGAGATGGGTCACCGCACTACGGCGGCCGTCTGGGCGGCGACAACCCCGCTGATCCTCGTCGTGCTGTTTGCGATTCGAGGCATCGACAGTCTTGGCGAGGTAGTGCTTCTTGTCGTGCTGGCCGGCCTCACTTTCGCGGCGAGCTATGCGATCGCGCTTTACTTTCTGCGCGTGTTCGGCGGTGAGATGGATCCGAAGACAAGCTCGGGTTACCGCCACCGACCGTAGCGGCTAGCGATTCCGCTCCGCGCGGACGAACAGGAACGTGCCGACGACCATGAACGCGACGAACAGTCCTCCGATGATCGCGAGGTTCGTCGTCGCATCGGACAGCACGATTCGTGAGGTCGATCCGTAGTACGCGTCACGTAGGAGGTCGACGGCGTACCGCATCGGCGCGATGTGCGACAGGATGTCGAGCGGCAGCGGTAGGTTCTGGATCGGGTTGAAGATCCCCGCGAGGAAGAACTGCGGGAGGAGAACGAACGGAAAAATCTGGTTCGCTGCGCGCTGGCTCGAGAGGTTCGCAAGGACGATCACGCCGAACGCGCCGCCGAATAGCGCGATGACAATCAGTGCGAGTGCCATCCGCGCGAGCTGATCCGGGCCGATGTGGATCTGGAGGATGAAACCGAAGACGATGATCCCAAGCGCCTGCGGCAGCGCCACCAGCGATTCGCCCAGGATCTTCCCGAGGATGATCGAGTAGCGCGAGATCGGCGAGACGAAGATCTCCTGGCTGAAATCCTGCTCACGATCGGCGAGAAGCGAGATCAGTCCTAGCGCCGAGGATTGCCAGACGGTCTGCGCGAGCACACCGGTGAAGACGTAATCGAGCAGGTTGATGTTGGAGTTGCCGCCGAACCCCGCCTGGAGGCTGGTGCCGAGGATGCCGATGAAGATCAGGGGGAACGCGAAGTCGGCGACCATTCGCTGGCGATCCCGCAGCAGCTTGATGAAGTCGCGGTGGGCGAGCGCCAGGATCGCGGAGGCTTCACTCACCGGTGCGGCTCACGATCTCGAGGTATGCGTCCTCGAGGCTCGGCGTGTGGGTCTTCACGACGCTGAGCGGTGTCTCGATGCTTCTCAAGATGGAGTGGACGGTGTGACCGTTGAGCTGGACTTTGAATGGGGCGCCGCCGCTCGTCGCATGACCGAGCCGCGCGAGCTCGTCGCGCAAAGCGGATCGGTCAGTCGCGTCGACGAGCACGTATTCCTCGACGAGATCCCGCTTGATGTCGTCGGGTGTTCCGAACGACACGACTTTGCCCTTGTCGATGATGCAGATGCGGTCGGCCTCCTCGGCCTCCTCGAGATAGTGCGTGGTGAGGAAGACCGTGGTGCCGCTCGTCCGCCGAACCTCAGTGAGATGCTCCCAGAGGGTGCGGCGGGTCGGTACGTCAAGGCCGGCCGTCGGCTCGTCGAGGAACAGGACCTTCGGATCATGCAGGAGGCTCCGCATGATCTCGAGCTTTCGTCGCATGCCCCCGGAAAACGTCTTCACGGGCTTGTGGATGTCCCGCGCGATGCCGAGCAGCTTCGCGAGCTCCTCGACCTTCGCGCGATAGCCGCGGGCCATGAGTCCGTAGGTCGGCGCGTACGGGAAAATGCCGTAGAGGACGGCGTGGAAGCGCACGTTCTCCTCGGCGGTGAGGTTCTGGTCGAGGCTCGGCCGCTGAAAGATGATCCCGACCTTGCGCCGCACCGCGCTCGCCTCGCGGACGATGTCGCTGCCATCGATCGTCGCGCCACCGCTCGTCGGGGAAAGTGTCGTCGTGAGGATCGAGATCATGGTCGTCTTCCCCGCCCCGTTCGGTCCGAGGAGGACGAAGAACTCTCCGGCCTTCACCTGGAAGGAGATGCCGTCGACGGCGTTTGTCTCGGCTTTCTTGTACCGCTTCACCAGGTCTTCGACGCGGATCACGCCCTGAGCATATGAGCGGGCTCCGGGTCGGGACCTCAGGCTGGCAGTACCAGCACTGGAAGGGCCGCTTCTATCCGAAGGATCTCCCGACGGCGAAGTGGCTCGAGTACTACACGCGGTACTTCGACACCGTCGAGCTCAACAATCCGTTTTACCGCCAGCCTGAGAAGAAGACGTTCGAGAAGTGGCGGCGGTCCGTCCCTGACGATTTCGTGTACGCCGTGAAGCTCAATCGGTTCATCACGCACATCAAGCGTTTGAAGATCGAGCGGGACAGCGTCGAACGGTCGTACGGGACGATGGCTGGGCTCGGCCGAAAGGCCGCGGTCGTGCTCGTTCAGCTGCCGCCGCGGATGAAGTTCGATCACGAGCGCGCGGAGCGATTCTTTCGGATGGTCGCGCCGCGCCGACGACGTCACGCGCTCGAGCCCCGCGATGGCTCCTGGTTCACGGCGGAGGCGCTCGCCTTCCTTCGTCGGCGGAACATCGCGCTCGTCGCGGGGGAGACGCCGGACTGGCCGACGCATCTGGCAGTGACGGCTGACTTCGTCTACCTGCGCTTTCACGGCCCCGGCCGCCGCTATGCCTCGAACTACGAAGACGCCGCGCTCCGCGAGTGGGCGGAGCGGATCAAAGGATGGCGCGCGGAGGCGCGCGACGTCTTCGCCTACTTCAACAATGACGAGCTGGGCTATGCGCCGAAGAACGCGCTCCGCCTGCGGGAGCTCGCCTCGACCTAAATGTCGCGCACGAGACATTTGAGTGGTTCGCCGTTTTCTGGTCCTTCCCGCCATGCGATGCGACCGTGACGTCATCACCGGCGGAGGTCGTGCGATGTCGAAGCTCATTCGCGTGTTCGAGGCGGCGATGCGCGACGCGCGGCGGTCGGAAGCGATGAGGTATGACGCGAACGCGCGCCGCGCGCTCCGAACCGATCCGGAGAGCGCGCTCCTGGCGTTCGAGCTCCGAGCCGCCGAGATCGGTGACGACACCGGCAAGCGCGAAGAGCGGATCGTGCGACGCGACCGCGGCGTTCGTGCCGCACGCCGAAGCGCGCTCGGTTAGCGGATCGCGGCCCGCCTGCGGGGGCGCCGCTCGCGCAGCGGCTCCTCCTCGAGCTCCTCCCACTCGCGCGCGCTGTAGAGGTTGGCGGCGACCGCGGCATCGACGAACGCGACGAGGAGGCCCGCGATCGCGAGCAGGAACGGCGCCGGGCTGGCCGCGGGCGCACCGACGTCGAACGCGCGCAGGAACGTCGACGCGCCGTAGAGAAGGAACGCGATGACGGTGGCGATCAGGTCGAGCCTCGCGATCCCGCGGTCGTCCTCAGGAACGTCGAGATACTCCGCAAGGGCGGCGAGTGCGGCGACCCCGAGCACCACCGTCACGGCATGCGCGAGCCAATCGGAGACCACGACGTAGCCGTTCGTGTCGCTTCCGCCCCATGCGAACCACGCCATGAGATCGCTCAACGTGAGCGCGATCCCGATGCCGATCGCGATGTAGGCGATCGCGGCACGCGGCGCGAAGCCGAAACGACGGCCCTGGAAGAGCTCTTTCACCGGCTCATCAATGCTAGCGGCGCGGAGGACCCTCCGGCTTGGCGGTCACTCAGCAGCCCGGCTCCCCGTTGTGTCCGCAGCAGCCCTGGCGAAGTGCCGCGCGTCGCGCGAGATTCCGCGCCGTTATGGCAAGACGCCGCGGCAACGGGATCTCGCTCGTCCGGAAGTTCTCGAGGAAGGCGGCGATGGACCCGCGTCGTGAATCACGCACGTTCGTACTATCGCAAGGTGAGCGACGACCCGCAGGCGAAGGCTCCGGCACTGACTCTCGAGCAGATGGCCCGGCTTCTCCCGGGGACCGGCGAGATCATGGCCTCGGTCGGCAACGCCTGGTGGAAGTGCGCTTACGCGGCCCGAAGCGGCAACTGGGAGCTCGCGGCGTATTTCGCCCGACGGGTGCGTGGACTCCAGCGCAAGCTCGCGCAGCTCCGTCCCAAATATGCGGAGGATCTCGCCGCGTTCGAGGCCGACCATCTAAGTCCACTGCTCACCGCTCTCTCTTCACACGACGGACCGACGTTCGAGAGGATGTACGAGGCCGCGACCGATACGGCGAACGAGCTCCACGTGAAGTGGGCGAAACCGTACATTCGCTGGGTCCTTCCGGACGAGCCTCCGAACGATCTCGACCTGGAGCTCGACCGCTAAGCGACGAGCCCGCGCGTGTCCTTCCAGCCGTAACCGACCTCGACGTGCTCCTCAGCTCCCGGAAATTCCTCGAGCTGCTTCTCGCGAACGGCCGTTCCGCCGAGGCGCTCATAGAAGCCGCGGCCGATTTGATTCTCGCGCAGGACCCAGATCAGCATCGAGGTCAAGCCACGCGATGCGAGCGCGCGAGCGCATTCACGGATGAGCGCGCGTCCGTGGCCCTTGCCCTGGGCGGCCGGAAGCACGTAGATCGCGTAGACCTCGCCCGCGTACTCCGGGTCGCGCGCCCGCTCGGGCCCGGCGAAGGCGTAGCCGACAACGTCGGCGCCCTCCTGCGCGACGAAGACCAGCTCGGAGGGCCCAGCCATACGGAGGCGCTCGCGGCGGCGCTCGACGTTGGGCTGGAGCTGGTCGATGAGGCCGTCGGGGAGAAGTCCGCGGTACGTCGCGCGCCATGTCTCGACACGGATGCGCTCGATCGCTGCGGCGTCGTCGACCGTCGCGCGCCGGACGCCCATTTCAGGGGTGCGCGTCGAACCAGTCGGCGATCCGGCGAGCGTGCTCGACGCGATGCTTCGGCTTGCCGCCGCGCGTGAGATCGTGGTTGTCCTCAGGGAACCGCACGAACACGGCCTCCTTGCCGAGGACCTTCAAGGCGGTGAACAGCTGCTCGGCCTGCTCGATCGGGCAGCGCAGGTCTCGCTCTGCGTGGAGGATGAGAAGCGGTGTCTTCACGCTGGTCACGTAGGTGAGCGGCGAACGGAAGATGAGCTTCTCGCCCCCACTCCACGGCGTGGCATCCCCCATCTCGTGCTCCCAGAAATGCCATCCGATGTCGCTCGTGCCGAACGCCGAGATGTTGTTCGAGATACTGCGCTGCGTCACCGCCGCGCGGAACCGATCGGTGTGGCCGATGATCCAGTTGGTCATGAACCCGCCGTAGCTACCGCCGGTGAGGTAGAGGCGCTTCGGATCGACCCAGCCGAGCGCGAGCGCGTGATCCACGCCGGCCATGAGGTCTTCGTAGTCCTTGCCGCCCCAGTCGCCAACGCACGCTTCGACGAACCGCTGCCCGTATGCGTGGCTCCCGCGCGGGTTTGTGAAAAGCACCGCGTAGCCACGCCCGGCGAGCACGTGGAACTCGTGGAAGAACGAGTGTCCGTACGCGGTGTGCGGCCCGCCGTGGATCTCGAGCACGAGCGGCCACTTCTTCGCGGGATCGAACTCGCGCGGCTTCATGAGCCACCCTTCGATCTTCCAGCCGTCCGCGCCGGTGAACTCGACGCGCTCCGGCGCCGCGATATACCGCGAACCGAGGAGCTCGTCGTTCAGGCATGTCGCTTTGCGCATCGGGCCGCCGACCTCGCCCACGACGAGATTCCCCGGATCGGTCGCCGTCGCGACGATCGCGGCGAAGCGACGCAGCGAACGATCGAGCGACCACGCGACGACTTGATGGGCACCCACGGTCTCGGCGCGCACGTCACCGCCGGCCGAAGCGCACGAGTAGGCGTTCGCCGTCCCCTGGTCTGATCCGAGAAAGAGGATGCGGTCGTCGCCCGTCCAGGCCGGCGGCAGCGTCTGCGCGTGCGCGCGCATGTCGCTGATCACCGACGAGCCGACGGAGCGGTCCCAGCCCTCGAGAAGGTCCCTGCCCGGCCCGCCTTTCTTCGGGAAAGCCCAGATGTGGATGTTGCGGGCGGAGGATCCGATCGCGCACTCGGTCCCGTAAGCCGTGATCACCGTACCGTCCGGCGACCACGACGGGTTGCCGTAGCTGCCTTCGCCGTCGGTGATCCGGCGCGTCTCGCCTGAAAGCGAGGCGACGTGGATGTCGGCGACGGTGTTCAGGTCGCGGCGTTCGGTCCGGTTGGAGACGAACGCGATCTCGCGGCCATCCGGCGAGAACTCCGGCTGGCCGTCGTCCCAATCCCCGTCGGTCACTTTGCGCGGCGCCGAACCATCGACCCCGACGATCCACACGTGCTTGCGACGGCCGTCGCTCAGCCCGCCCTCGTCCGAGCGGTAGCGCGCGCGGTCGTAGACGCGAACGCCATCCTCCTCGTCGGCCGAGTCCTTGGGGTCGCGAACGACGAACGCCAGATGGCCACCATCAGGCGCCCACACGAGATCGGAGCAGTCATCGCCAAACCGCGTGAGCTGCCGCGCCTCGCCTCCCGCCAGATCGAGAACGAAGACATTCCGCGGCGGTCGCTTCCGCCCCTTCGGAACCTCGCCACGGTCTGATGTAAACGCGAGCTCGCTGCCATCGGGCGACCAGCGCGGCGATGAATCCTGCGCGGTGCCCGCGGTGATCTGCACCGGCGGCGTTGTGCCGTCCGCTGAAACCAGCCAGATCGCGCCGAGGTATCCATCACGCTTCGGGTTCGCGGTCTTTACGGAGTACGCGATGCGGGCGCCGTCGGGCGAGATCTGGGCATCCGTGAGGAAACGGAATTCGTACAGATCTTCAGGAGAAAGGGGAAGGGGCGACGAAGACAACGCGGCGTATCGTGCCATACATGGGCCGGTTCGACCGGCGCGCACGCACCGGGATGCTCGTCGGAGCGCTGGCGATGTTCTTCGCCCTCGACGTCGCGTTCCTTCTCAGCATGGCCGGGATGCCGTTCGTCGCCGACAGCCTCGGCCAGGCGATCATCGACGTGCTCCCCGGCTGGATCTCCATCCCGCTCATCGACGCGCTCCATCAGGGGGCGAAGATCCTCCTTGTCGTCGGCGTCGTCGCGCTCTTTCTCATCGATGGCGCGGCGACGGGTCTCCTCGCCGCATCGCCGAGGCGACGCACCGCGTCGGTGGTTGGCGTTGGCCTGCTTCCGTGGGTCGCCGCGTTCGTACTTGCCCGCCTCTTCGCACCGCTCCGGATCGAGCTGGTTACGAGCCTCATCGACGCGGCCGTCGGGGCCGCGGTCTTCCTTGCGGCGCTCGCGTTCATCCTGCCGAGCGCCCTCGAGCGCCCCGCCGAAACCGGACCCGCATCGCCCGCGCGCCGGCGCGCGCTTCTGGGGACGGCGGCCGTCGCCGCGGCCGTCGCGATCGTCTCGCTTCCGCTCTCGCGGATCGCCGCGGTCGGCTCGGGTGGGCTCGGCAACATCGCGACGGCCGCTCGCCGCCTGCGGACGCGCGCCGACATCCCTGCTGCCAATCCGGCGGTCGATGCTCTTCCCGGCATCACGCCGCGGATCACGGCAAACGAGGATCACTACACCGTCGACACGACGCTGGTGAAGCCACGGGTGCTCATCGACGAGTGGCGGCTCGACATCAAAGGATTGGTCCAATCGCCGTTCTCACTCACGTACGACGAACTCTTGGATCTCGAGGCCGTCGAACAGATCCACACGCTCGAGTGCATCTCCAATTACGTCGGCGGAGATCTCATCTCCACCGCGCTCTGGACCGGCGTCCCGCTCCGCGACCTCCTGAACCGCGCTCAGGTCCAAGCCGGCGCCTACGACGTGGTCTTCACGTCGGTCGACGGCTACACCGACTCGATCCCGATCGCGAAAGCGATGGAGGACCGAACCCTCGTCGCGTATCTGATGAACGGAAAGACGGTGCCGCAAGATCACGGCTATCCCGCGCGGATGCTCGTCCCGAATATCTACGGCATGAAGAACGTGAAGTGGATCCGCACGATCGAGGTCGTGAACTACGACTTCATCGGTTACTGGCAGCAGCAGGGCTGGTCCGACAGCGCGAACGTAAACACCAACGCGCGGATCGATCTCCCGGGGCGGAGCGTGCGGTGGACCGGCGGCACTCTTCCAGTGGCCGGTATCGCCTTCGCGGGGGCGCGCGGGATATCGAAGGTTGAGCTTTCGAGCGATGGCGGGAAGTCATGGGGTATGGCGACGCTCGAGGTGCCGCTGGGCCCGCTCTCGTGGCGCCGCTGGAGCTACGACTGGACTCCGAGCGGAGCCGGCCCTGTGAAGCTGATCGTCAGAGCGACAGACGGAACCGGGAATACCGAGACGCCGATCGCGCGCTCGCCCTATCCCGACGGCTCGACCGGATACGACTCCATCGACGTGACCGTGCAGCGCGGATAGTCCCGTCACCGCCCACGAAGGCGCCGAGAACCCATGGTTATCCGAAGATCGGCTCGCGCTTGATGTCGATCAAGTCGGGATTGGCCTTAGCGAGTTCGTCTTCAAACTGACGCCAGCCGCGAAAGCGCACGAATTCAGCTTCGCCGCGTGAAATCGGGACGAGCCACACGATGGATACGTCGCGATCCTTTTCTCGGTAGGTCGCGAACTCGTTTGGAAAAATCCACGGGTTCGCCGCGTAGAGAGCCTCCATCTTGGAGTCGTCGTAAAAGAGGGGGCCACGGGGGCCGATGACATTTCCACGCACGACCGCCTGGCCCGTCGCGACGGCTTCCTGCGCGACGTGCTGAAGGGTGTCGGGTACCGGCACCAATCCAAGAGTCTCCGGAACAACGATCACAAGTTCCTGGTAGATGTGCTCGGTATGACTGGGAGAGTGCAGCGGAATCTTGCTGAGGCCCAGCGTCGCGAAGGCGTGCTCATTGAGTCGCGACCCTCCCGCAAAGTCCACGACTGTGAATTCCATGCGGCGTCCGTCAGCCGTCTGGGACCAGCCACCTCGTACGGTGCCGAGGAACTTTTCCAAGTGCTCGGGGAGGCTCATCCCTAGGGACCCACCATCGCAAATTGGCCGGTGCGCATGAGCAGCCGACCCCTAGCCGGGCGCTGTCCGAAGCCCGGCTCGGGAACTCTGTCTCCTTCCGATCGTGCGCGGTCGGGGAAATTTCGCGCGCAGATCGGCGACGTTGACTTGCCACAGCGCTTCCGGCTCGGCGACGCCGTGCAGCGAGAACCGTCCGAGGCTTCGGAAGGCGATGCCCTCGGCGAGACGTTCGGTGAATGAGTCGTGCGCCGCGGACGAGAGCAGGATCTGTCCACCGTGGCTCGCCCAGCACACGCGTGCGGCGATGTGGACGGCAATGCCGACATACCCAGTGTCGGTGAGCGTCGGACGCCCGGTGTGCATGCCGATGCGAACGAGCACCTCCGCGTTTTGGGGCCAGCTCTTCTCTCGGAGCGCGCGCTGGATCGCGAGCGCCGCGTCGAGCGCGTGCGCGGGACGCCGGAAGACCGCGAAGAACTCGTCGGCGCGCGCGTCCACCTCGTGTCCGCTCGCCGATCGCACGCTCGTGCGGATGATCGTTCGCACGTCGCGCAACAGCCCGGCATACCCATCCCCGAGACGCTCGAGAAGTCGCGTCGAGCCCTCGATGTCGGTGAGCAGGAAGGTCAGGGTCCCGCGCGGAAGGGACCGCACGTTGGCACCGCGGGCTTTGCGGAGCTGACCGTCGAAGAAGCCGAGCGGGACGATCCCGTGCTTCTTGGCTGCACGGAGGAGCCGCTCGCGGGCGCGCTCACGGGCCGCGTCGTCCTCGAAGTCGACCTGATCGAATCGCGCGAGGGCGTTGCGTACGTGCGAGACGTCGTTGATCGGCAGCCGGCGGCGGCCCTGGGAATCGACATAGGCGAACGCGCTGTCTGGGAGTCGCGCGCGGGCGGTGGCGCTAAGCGTTGGCACGGGTCAGGTCACTCCTCGGAGAAGAAAATGATAGAGCGCTAGTCTCGCTGTGTGGCGAAGCGCCGGTTCACTTTTAGCGCGACCCTCCCACCCTACGCGCCCCCTCGGAATGAGTGGCGGCGGCGGGTCCACGCGGCCGTCCTCGAGTCGCAGGCGTCGCGCGGCGTTGGGTACAGCGAGAACGATCGTCTCGAGGTCCGCCTCGAGCTCTTCCTGGGGTCGCGTCCACTCGCGATGCTAGACATAGAGGAGCGGGTGAACGACATTCTCGACGCGCTTGGCGGTTACATCGCCGGTCCGCGCAGCGTGAGGCGCATCGCGCCGATCGTTCCGAATGCGGACCAGATCCGGCGCATCACACTCGAGAAATCGACACGCATACCGCGCGGCCGTCCGCTCGGGCAGATCACGCTCGCGCGGTATCGCCGGCGGCGGAGGTCGTGACCGAGCTCGGTACCGGCGCGCTGGTCTGGGCCGGCTTCGACGGCGAGCAGGTCCCGGGCCCGATCCTGGACGCGATCCGCGCCGGAAAGATCGGCGGCCTTCTCCTCTTCGCGTTCCGCGGAAACATCCGCTCGAAGGATCAGGTGCGCGCGATGGTGCGCGAGGCGCAGGAGGCGGCGGTGCGTGGCGATCTTCCTCCGGTGCCGATCGCGGTCGACCAGGAAGGCGGCACGGTCGTACGTGTCGGATACCGCGCGGTTTTCCCGAGTGCCATGGCCATAGGCGCGACTGGTGATCCGCGCAACGCGGAGCGCGCCGCGCGGGCGGTGGCCGAAGGCCTGCTCGCGGATGGCATCACCGTGAACCACGCACCGGTCTGCGACGTGAACGTCGAACCGCGTAACCCGGTGATCGGCACGCGCTCGTTCGGTGACGACGCCGAACGGGTCGCACAGTTCACCGCAGCGTGGGTGCGCGGGTCCGAGGGCGCCGGCGTTGCGTCGACTCCCAAGCACTTTCCCGGGCACGGGGACACGTCGCTCGATTCGCACTTCACGCGGCCGGACGTGACCGTCGATCGCGCGACTCTCGAGCGCCGCGAGCTCCTTCCGTTCCGGAGCGCGTTCGCGGCGGGAGCGACGACGACGATGAGCGCTCACATCCGCTACACCGCGCTCGACAGCGAGGCTCCCGCGACGATCTCCCGCCCGATCCTGACCGATCTCCTGCGGCGCGAGCTGCGGTTCGATGGCCTCTCCATGACGGATTCGCTCGACATGAGCGGCATCGCGGATATCTCGATCGAGGATGTCGTCGTCACCGGACTCGAGGCGGGTGTCGACGCGATGATGGTGACGAGCGGCCTCGATCGACAGCTGGCTGCCTCGGAATGGATCGCCGATCGGGTGCGGCCGGAGCGCACGCGCGAGGCGCTGCGTCGCGCGACCTGGTTCCGCGAGCGGTTCGGCCGAACGGCGCTCGATGCCGACTTCGACGATGAGCCGCGCCGCGATCTCGCGCTGCAGATCGCCGAGGCGTCGATCACGCAGGTCGGTCCGCCGCGCCCGCGGCTCGACGGCACCACCCTCCGCGTCCTTTATTTCGAGCCGACCCAGGCTTCGCCGGTCGAGGAGCTCTCGACACCGGCGTCGACGCTCGAGGCCGCGCTCCGCCGCCATCTCGGAGACCGCGTCACGTTCTCGAGCAACGGCCACCTGCCTCGCGGCTCGGGACCGCTGGTCGTCTGCTCGACGAACGCCTGGTTCCAGCCGGAGCAGGCGTCGCGCGTGAAGGAAGCGCTCGCGGGCGGCGGAGTGTTGTGCGCCGTCCGCAGCCCGTACGACGCGGCGCTCGTACCGAACGTCCCTGCGCTCCTCACATACGGCGACGTGCCTGCGTCGCTCGAGGCTCTCGCCGCGGTGCTCGCCGGTAAGCGGCAGGCGGAAGGACGTCTGCCCGTCCAGCTTCCATGAGGCGCCGCGACCTCCTGCGCGCGGCGGCGGTGACCGCGCTCGCCGCGTGCGCACCGACGACGACGCCGATCCCGAGCGGCGACGTGGTTGGATCGATGTCGCTCGAGCGCAAGGTGGGGCAGCTCATGAGCGTCGCGTTCCACGGCACGAAGATCACGTCTTCGCTGGAGGCGATGATCCGCGACCGCGGCATCGGCGGCGTGATCCTGTATTCCGAGAACTTCACCGACGCGGCCGGCCTCGCGAAGCTGGTCGCGGACCTCGATCAGATCGCGCGTGACGCGAGGTCGTTGCCGCTCTTCTTCGAGATCGACCAAGAGGGCGGCCCGGTCGTCCGCATCAACAAGGGCGCGACGATCCTGCCTGGTCAGATGGCGCTCGCAGCCACCGCAGATCCGGAGCGCAGCGTCCGCACCGCCGCGACGATCAGCGCCGCCGAGCTCCGGGCTCTCGGCGTGAACTGGAACTTCGCGCCGGTGGCGGACGTCAACGACGAGCCGACCAACCCGATCATCAGCAACCGCTCGTTCTCAAGCGATCCCGCACGCGTGTCCTCGCTCGTGGCGGCCGCCGTCCAGACATACGCCGCGGCCGGCTTCTTCTGCTGCGCGAAGCATTTCCCCGGTCACGGCTCGACGACGACGGACTCCCACACCGGCCTTCCGAAGATCGAGGCGGACCGGGCGACCCTCGACCGCGTCGAGCTTCCGCCGTTCCGCGCGGCGATCGCGGCCGGCGTCCCCGCCATCATGAGCGCGCACATCGTCGTTCCCGCCCTCGATCCAACGCCCGAGCTCCCGGTCACGCTCTCGAAGACGGTCATGACCGATCTCATTCGAAACACGCTCGGTTTCCAGGGAATCATCGTGACCGACGACCTCGAGATGGGAGCGCTCAAGAACGTCGGCGAGGCCGCTGCGGGCCTACGCGCGATCCAGGCGGGAGCGGATTATCTGCTGTTCCGGTTCGACGAGAGCGCTCAGCTCGAGGGACACCGTCTCATCACGGAGGCCGTTCGCTCGGGTTCGGTTTCCACCGCGCGGCTCGATGAATCGGTGCGACGCGTCGTCGACGCGAAGCGGCGCTTTGGCATCCTCGACGGGCGTCGCGATCAGTCCGCGCCCGATCTCGCCGCGAACGGCAGGACGGCGCTCGAGCTCGCGCGCGGCGCGACGACGCTGCTTCGCAATCGCGGTGTACTGCCGCTGCGCGGGCGGATCCTCGCGGTCTCGCCGACGAACGCCGACATCAGCTTCTTCGAAGGACAGGCGACGCTCGGGAGCGTCATGGCCGCGAAGCGTTCCGACGCGGTCTCGGAGTCGCTCCCACTGCATCCGAGCGCGTCGGAGATCGACCGGGTCGTGAGGGCATCGCGCGCGGCCGATGTCGTGGTCGTCGGCACGACCAACCTGTTCGCGTATCCGGAGCAAGTGGATCTGGTGAGGGCCCTCGCGAAGGAGAAACCTGTAGGGGTAGTGGCGCTTCGCGGTCCGTACGACATCCTGAGCGTGCCGGACATCGCGGCCTACCTCTGTGCGTACGACTCTCGAGAGCCGAGTCTTACCGCGACCGCGGAGGTCCTCCTCGGCGAGCGCAAGCCCGCGGGCTCGCTCCCCGCCGTCGTGCCCGGGATATTCAGCATCGGCGCGGGCATGCGCGACTTCGCGTGACCGACGTCGCCGCGCCGGCGAAACGCATCGTCGACGAGGCCATCGGGTCGCTCTGCACCGCGGCGGTCGTGCGCGTGGAGCGCCGTGGCGCGGTCGAAACATACGCGGCGGGCACGCTGTGTCCCGATCCAAGCGCCGGACCGGACGCGCCATGCACGGCCGCGTCGCTCTTCGATCTTGCGTCTCTGACAAAGCTTGCGACGACAGCGCTTGTCCTTTCCTTTGTGCGCGAGCAGCAGCTGGAGCTCGACATGCCGTTCCGCGAGCTCGTCCCGGACTTCCGCGGCGGCAACAAAGACCGCGTCACGCTTCGGCAGGTGCTCACGCACACCGCGGGACTCGCCTGGTGGAAGTCCTTTTGGAAGGAAGCGTCCACGCCGGACGAGGTCGTGTGGCTCGCGGCGCGGGAGCCGCTCGCGCAAGACATCGGCGAGTTCCGCTACAGCGACCTCGGCTACATCATGCTGACCGCCGGCGTGGCGCGCGTCGCAGGCGAGCCCTTCCGCTCCGTCATGCGCGAGCGCGTCCTTGACGTCGTCGAAGCGCGAACCTGCGAGTTCGGCCCGCGGCCGGCCCAAGAGTGCGCGGCGACCGAAGAAGACACCGAGTGGCGACGCAAGCGCCTTCGCGGCGAGGTCCACGACGAGAACGCGTACGCGATGGGCGGCGTATCCGGGCACGCGGGGCTGTTCGGGACAGCGGCCGACGTTGCTGCTCTCATCCGTGTCTACCGCGACGGCGCGGTGATCGGGAACGACCTGCGTGATCTCGCGCGCACCGAGCAGTACCGCGGCGGGGGCGTGCGCCGCGGCATCGGCCTCGTCCTTCGTCCGCCCGAGGGACTTCCGTTTTTCAGCGACGACGCGTTTGGCCACACCGGTTTCACCGGGACGAGCGTGTGGGTCGATCCGGCGAAGGACCTCACGCTCGTCGTGCTCACGAACCGCGTGTACTTCGGCCGGGCGAACGACGAGGAGCTTTACCGCTTCCGCGTCGCGGTCTACGAGGCGCTGGCCAGACCCTGACGCGCGACAATTCGCGGATGATCGCGATTGGAATGATGTCCGGCACGTCGGTCGACGGGATCGATATCGCCGCGGTCGATGTCGATGGCGATGACATCAAGGTGATCTCGACCGGACACCGCGATTACGACGAGGGCCTGCGGAAACGGATCCTCGCCGCGGCATCAGGCGAAGCGGTGGGCGCCGCGGAGCTTGCGGAGCTGCACGTGGCGATCGGCGATGCGTACGCCGAGGCCGTGGTCGCATTCGTTCCGACCCTCGCCGCATTTCCCGCCGTGATCGCTATGCACGGCCAGACCGTGGCGCACCTTCCAAAGCGCGCAACGCTCCAGCTCGGCGACGCGTCGCGTGTAGCACTGCGCACCGGCGTGCCGACGATCACCGACTTCCGGAGCGCGAACATCGCGGCCGGTGGCGAGGGCGCACCGCTGGTGCCGTTCGCGGACTTCGTCCTGTTCGGCACGCGCGCGCCGGTCGCGCTGCTGAACCTCGGCGGCATCGCCAACCTGACGCTCATCCCCAAAGCTGAGGCCGACAGCGTGATCGCGTTCGACACCGGCCCCGCGAACATCCTGAGCGATTTCATCGCGCAGCGCGACGGCAACCGATTCGACGAGGCCGGAGGCGGCGCGGCGCGGGGCCGCGTCGACGAGCGCGCTCTCGGCTGGGCCTTCAGCAACGAGTACTTCGGGAAGCGCGCGCCGAAGAGCACCGGGCGCGAGGATTTCGGCCAGCCGTTCGCCGACGAGCTCGCGCGACGCGTCACCCGCAACGGAGGAACGCGCGACGACGCGCTCGCGACCGCAATCGCGCTCACCGCACGCACGGTCGCCGACGGGCTCAAGCGCGAGACGCCCGGCGGCACGACCTGGCGCGAGCTCATCCTCGCTGGCGGCGGCGCGCGCAACCCGACGCTCGTGAACGCATTGCGGGCTGCTGTCGCACCGACTCCGGTGCGAACGAGCGACGAGCTCGGGATTCCGGTCACCGCTCGCGAAGCGGTGGCCTTCGCGATCCTCGGCGCCTACCGCATGCAGGGGAAACCGAACATCCTGCCCAGAGCGACCGGCGCATCGCGTGCGGTCTCGGGCGGAGCGATCCACCAACCCTGATGACCGGACCGCTCGTCGTGGGGATCGACGCCGGCGGGTCGAAGACGCGCGCGTTCGCGGTCGATCGCGAAGGTGGTGTCATCGGGCGCGGCGCGGGCGGCGGCGCGAATCTGCTCTCGTCGCCCGATCCGGCTGGGTCGATCGGCGCGGCGCTTGCGGAATCGCTCGCAGGCGCGATTCCTGTCGCGGTCGTCCTCTCGTGCTCGGGCGGCGATCGCCCCGCCGACCGAGAGCGCGGTCGTGCGATCCTCACGCAGCTCGTTGGCCCGGCGGTACGCATCGATGTGACCCACGACGCGATCGCCGCCCTCTACGCGGGCAACCCGATGGGCTGCGGCGTTGTGCTGATCGCGGGGACCGGGTCGATCGCCTTCGGCCGCAACGACGAGGGCGAGGAGCAGCGCGCAGGCGGCTGGGGCTATCTCATCGGAGACGAGGGGTCCGGTGTCTGGCTCGGGCTCGAAGGCCTGCGCGCGGCGGCGCATCACGCCGACGGGCGCGGCGCCGCAACGGCGATCACGGCGCATCTGCTGCGCGACCTCGGCGTCGCGACGTTCATGGATGTGATCCCGCAGCTCTACGGCAAGCCCCACCCGGCGCCCGCCATCGTCGCCGCGGTCTGGGCGGTCGGACGCGCCGCCGCTGAAGCGGACGCGATCGCCGTGTCCATCGTCCAGCGCGGTGCTCACGCGCTCGCGCGCGCCGCGTCGACGGTCGCGACGGGACTGCGTATGACCGAGGGCCCGGTCTACCTCGCCGGCGGCGCGTTCGAATCCGTCCCTTCGCTTGAGCGAGCGGTTCGGGGCGAGTTGCTCCGGATGCTCCCCGGTGCCGCGGTCGAGCCCGTGCGCGAGGAGCCCGCGATGGGCGCCGCGCGGCTCGCCATGCGTCTCGCGTGGGGCGCGTGATGGAACGGCAGACCGAGTCACGCAACCCGCGCGCGCGAGGCCTGGGCAAGATGTCGACGCGGCAAATACTTGAGCTCCTAAACGACGAAGATGCGACTGTCGCGGCGGCGGTCCGCGCCGCGATCCCGCAGATCGAGCGGGCCGTCGATCTCATCGTCCCGGCGCTCACGAGCGGACATCGGCTGTTCTACGTCGGCGCTGGGACGAGCGGCCGGCTCGGCGTTCTCGACGCGAGCGAGATGCCGCCAACGTTTGGCGTGGAACCGGAGCTCGTCACCGGGATCATCGCGGGCGGGGACCACGCGCTCCGCATGTCGATCGAGGGTGCCGAGGACGCGCCCCTCGGTCTACGGGATCTTGCCGCGCGCGCGACCGCGGGCGACGTCGTCGTAGGGATTTCCGCGAGCGGGCGAGCGCCGTACGTCGTCGACGCGATTGAAGGCGCAAAGAGAGATCTCCACGCGGCCGCGACCATCGCGATCACCTGCACTCCGGATTCCGCGCTCGCCCGCGCCGCCGACGTCGCCATCGTGGTCGAGGTCGGCCCGGAAGTCATCGCCGGATCGAGCCGAATGAAGGCCGGCACCGCAACAAAGCTCGTCCTCAACATGCTCTCGACGACGTCGATGGTGAAGCTCGGGCGAACGCGCGACGACCTGATGGTCGACCTACGTCCCACGAACGAGAAGCTGCGCCAGCGCGCCATCCGGCTCGTCGAACAGGAGGCACACGTCCCCGCCGAGGAAGCCAAGCGCCGGCTCGAGACGTGGGGATGGCACGTGCGCGCGGCGATCGAGGACCGTTGGCCCGTCTCCTGATCGTCAACGCGGACGACTTCGGTCGGTCGGAGGGGATCGACAACGGCATCATGCGCGCGCATCGCGAGGGCATCGTCACGAGCACGACCTTCATGACAAATGCGCCGAGCACCCCGCACGCGGCGTCTCTCGCGCGCGGGACGCCGACTCTCGATCTCGGGGTGCACCTCGTCCTCACCTATGCACGGCCGCTTTCGAATCCCGCGCAGATCCGCTCCCTCGTGCGCGAGGACGGGTCGTTCTGGCGCCCGTCCGAGCTGCTCGCCCGCCCGATCGATCGGACGGACGCGCTCACCGAATACCGCGCGCAGTACGCCCGCGCCCGCGAGCTCGCGGGCCGTGAACCCACGCATGTGGACACACATCATTGGATCCACGACCACCCCGCGCTTTCGTGGGCGGTCGCCGAGCTGGCGCGCGAGACCGGCGCGGCGGCGCGCACGCACACGCCGGCGCAGCGCGACGAGTACCGTGCGAAGGGAGTGCGGACGCCAGACCACTTCACCCGCGAATTCCAGCATCCAGGGCACATTGGGTTGGGCGACCTACTGGCGCTCCTCGCGCGGCTGGACGACGGGGTCACCGAGCTCATGTGCCACCCCGGCGAGCCCGACGCCGAGCTTCTCGCGACCTCCTCCTACGCGCGCGAGCGGCCGCTCGAGCTCGCGGTGCTCACCGATCCTCGCGTCCGCAATGCCCTCGAACGCGAGCGGATCACGCTCACGACCTTCGCCGAGCTGTGAACTCGCGCGAACGCGTGACTGGAGCACTCGGTGGGCAGAAAGTCGACCGCGTGCCGTTCGCGGTCTGGCGCCACTTCTATCCGGACGAGAACGAAGGCGCGGCGAAGCTGGCGGAGACGACGATCGCGTTCACCAAGCGGCATCAGCTCGACCTGATCAAGTACAACCCGCGCGCGCACTACCACGCCGAACCATGGGGCACGCGGTACCGCTACGGAAAAGACGGGCACCCCGTGCTCGAGCGCTACGCGGTGCGCAAGCCCGAGGATTGGGCGCGCATTGGACGCAAATCGGTGCGCGAGCCCGCGTTCCAGGAGCTCCTCAGCGGTATGCGCCTCGTGCGCGAGATTCTCCCCGACACCCCGCTCGTCGCGACGATCTTCACCCCGCTCGGCGTTCTCGAGCGCCTTGCCGGAGCCGAGCGTGTCCTTGCGGATCTGCGCGCGCACACCGACGCCGTCGTCGCGGCTCTCGACGCGGTCGCTGAGACGTTCGCCGAGCTGGCCGCTGCCTGTATCGAATACGCCGACGGCATCTTTCTCGCGACCACCGTCTGGGCTCGTCGCGACACGCTCGACGAGGGCGAGTACCGGCGATTTGGAACGGAGTACGACTTGCGCGTCCTCGCTGGCGCGCGCGGCGCGGCGCTCAACATCCTGCACGTCTGCGGACCGCGTGCGCGCGTGGTCGAGCTCGCGCACTACCCAGTGGCTGCGGTGTCGTGGAACCCGCGTCTCGCCGAGAACCCGGATCTCGCCGCGTTCCTCGCCGCGGTGCCGTCGCGTGGCGCGATCGGCGGATTCTCGGACGAGGCCTTTTTGGCCAGCACGCCGGCGCTCGCGAAACGAGAGGCGCGCGACGACCTCGCGCAGACCGGGGCGCGACGCTGGCTCGCCGCCGGCGGCTGCACGATCCCGATCGATTCGCGGCCGGAGAACATCGACGCGGCAAGAGGCGCATTGAGTGGATAAGGCCCTCTGGGTCGTCCGCGACAAGATCACGACAAAGGGCGCGATCGACGACCTCATGGCGGACGCCACGACAAGAGGGATTCACGACGTCGTGGTCCAGGTCCGCGGTCGAGGCGACGCGTACTACGCCTCCAGGCTCGAGCCGCGCGCCGAGTCGTTAACCGGTGAGTTCGACCCGCTCGCGCATCTGGTTCGTGCCGGAGCAGCGGTGGGCGTGCGCGTGCATGCCTGGGGCAACGTCTTCTTCGTGTGGTCGAGCCCCGAGGGCGCCCTCCCCAAGGCGCCGGAGCACCTTGTGCGGCGGCATCCGGAGTGGCTTTTGAGGCCGGCGGGCGTGAAATATCTCGACCCCGTGGGCGGCAGCGATTGGGAAGGGATCTACATCGATCCGAAGAACGAAGACGCCCGCGAGCACACGCTCGCGGTGTTCACGGACATCGTGTCGCGCTACCGCGTCGAGGGTTTTCATTACGACTACGTGCGATACCCGCAGGTCACCTACGCGGGATCGCCAGACGACCACGCCGCCGTGACCGCGTTCGTTGCGGAAGGCGCGAAGCGTCTTCGCGCCGCGCGGCCAGGTCTGGTCATCTCCGCTGCGGTGTTTCCCGACCCTGAGGTCGCGCGCGATCGTGTCCTGCAGCGTTGGCCGGAGTGGGCGCGGGCCGGTCTCGTCGATCTGCTCTGTCCCATGGCGTACCGCCGCGAGACCGTGGAGGTCTCGCGTCTTCTGAGCAAAGCGCGCGCGGCGGCACCACAGACGCGGATGTGGGGAGGGCTCATGGCATACGCGGGTGAGCGCGCCTTACTTGGAGAGCAAGTGCGTGCCGTCAAAGATGCGGGATGCGAAGGGGCGATCCTGTTCGCATACGACACGACGCAACGCGATCTGCTAGATATCTTCGCGGCGGCCTGACCCGTAATTTTGAGGCGTTTCGCTCACACCGAAATGCCGCTCTAGGATGTGCGCTCCATGCCCGAACAGCCGACACCAACCCCGGTTGCACCGGTCCCCGAAGAACCCCAGCGCGCGGACCCGCTCGCCTCGGCCGTGGCCGAGGCTGTCGGCAAGCTGCGGCGCACCGCGGGGCTCTCCGAGCGCGCCGCGGCACGCCGGCTCGGCACGTCGCAGACGCAGCTGCGCCGCATGGAGGACCCGCGCTATCTGCCGTCGCTCCGTTCGCTCGCGCGGGTTGCCGCCGCCTACGGGTACCGGTTGTCGGTCGAGTTCGAACGTGAGGACGCGCCCAAGAAAGCGCCCGCAAAGCCGCCGAAGCGGGCGCCGGTCACAAGGTCCGCGTCACCTTCGCGAGGCCGGCGGGCCGCTCCGGGTCGTTCCCGTGGCGGCGCGCGAGGGCGACGGCGAGCTGCTGCCCCACGACGACGAAGCTGATCGGGACGAGCGTCTCCGAGAGGGGCGCGCGCAAGAGCACGGCGTCGCGTGCCTTTTCCGCCACCCGCTCGTCGTTCGTGATCGCGTAGACGCGCGCGCCGCGTCCGGCGAACGACGTCGCGAGCGAGCGCGCTTCTCCCTCCGTCGCGCCGCGTGAGGTCAGGAGGAGCACCGGGGTCCGACGGCGGAGAAGCGTGCGCGGACCGTGCGCGAAATCGGCACTGGAGTAGGGCTCGGCCCAGACGCGGGCGAGCTCCTTGATCTTGAGCGCGGTCTCGAGCGCCGCCGGGTACAGATAGCCGCGTCCGAGCACGATCACGGTCGGGGCGCGCCCGATCGCCCGGGCCAGGCGCGCCGCGTCGCGCTCCGCTTCGACGGCCTCCTGTACGGCTTCCTCGAGGCCGGCGAGCGACATGGCGCTGCGGCCCCGCGCTTCCGCGGTCGTCGCCGCCAGGAGCGCGAGCCCGACGCACGTGGCGGTGTACGTCTTCGTCGCGGCGACCTCGCGCTCGGCACCGGCGCGCAGCGCGAAGACGTGCTCGGCCGTGCGACCGAGCTTGGATTGCGGTCGATTGGTGAAGGCGATCGTGACGGCGCCTGCTCGCCGACCCTCAGCGACGACACCCGCGACATCCGGCGACGCGCCGGACTGGGAGATGCCGATGACCGCGCCGCGCGCGTATGAGGGCGGCGCTCCGTAGCGCGTGACGAGAGACGGGGCTGCGAGCGCCGTGACGACCCCGGCGATGCTCTCGAACAGGTACTTCCCGTAGGTCGCGGCGTTGTCGGACGAGCCGCGCGCGACGAGGGTGATGTGCTCAACTCCCGCGAGCGCCCGCCCGAGCGTGCGCGCCTCGGGCCAGCCTTCGTCCAGGAGCCTGCGGACCACCCGCGGCTGATCGGCGATCTCGTCGCGGAGTGACATGCCTGCGGATGATGCCCGACCGGTACTACCGAGCAGGACCATCGGCCCCCTCGCCTCGGATGACCCGGAGAGCGAGCCTCCTCTTCGGAAGGGTGAGGGTCCTGGGCACCGTCCCACCGGCCAGGCGACGTTGGCGTCGCACGCTGCGCGCCGGCCTCTTCTGGACGGCCCTCGGACTGGGTGCCGCGACGATCTCGTATGCGCTCAGCCTCGACATGGCCGCCCGCTCGCTCGGTTTCGACCGCAAGTTCGCCGAGCTCTTCTTCGCACTCATCCCGATCCCGCCGCTCGCCCTCGGGGTGCACGGGCTGGCGCTCGCGCTGCGGCTCCGCGCCGCGTCGGCGCTCGCCGACCGCACCGCCTCGTATCTCGCGGAGCACCTTCCCGAGGGCTACGTCGTGGTCCCGCACTACGCGCCGCGCGACGGGGTGGACGACGAAGTACCGATGGTCGTCATCGGCCCGCCCGGCGTGCTCGTCATCGAGCCGCGCGACGAGGCCGGCGAGGTCCTGTGCTACGACGACAACTGGTACCGCAAGCAGAAGTACGGTGTCGGACGGCGGTTCCACGGTCCGTCACCTTCCCACCGCGCCCGATGGAACGCGGCCCGGGTGCGCGGCGACATCTCGGTCGACCCCGCGCACACGCCGGTCGAACCGGTCGTCGTCTTTGTGACCGCGCACATCGCGGATGTCTCGCGATCGTCGGTCACGGCTATTGAAGGCCTGCCCGCGATCGTCGACCGGCTCGTGCGCGGGCCGAGCGATCCAGTCCGTGTCGCGGTCTAGCTCGAGCCCTCCGTTCCAGAAAAACGAACCGAACTTTCACAAGTGCCGGTGAAACCACGCCCGTAGCATTTGCCCTGTGACCGCACGCATCGTTGTGGTCGAGGACGATCCCTCGGTGGCCGAGCTGGTCACGCTCTACCTGCGGAATGCCGAGTTCATCGTGGCTCACGCTCGGACGGCGGCGGAGGCGCGGGTAAAGTTCGACGAGGAGAAGCCCGCGCTTGTCATCCTCGATCTCGGCCTCCCGGACGCGAACGGGCTCGAGCTGCTGCGTGAGATCCGGAAGCACGCGGACACGCCGGTGCTGGCCCTGACCGCGCGTGCTGAGGACGTGCAGAAGATCGAAGCCCTCGAGTCGGGTATGGACGACTACATGACCAAGCCGTTCAACCCTAAGGAGCTCGTCGCTCGCGTTCGCGCGATCCTCCGGCGAACCTCGGGGATGCCGGGCACCGGCCGCATGCTCGTAGTCGGGAACGTCAGCATCGATCCGGCGCGTCACGAGGTGCACGTCAGTGACCGCGCGGTCTCTCTGCGCGCGAAGGAGTTCGAGCTCCTCGAAGCGTTCTGCCGGCAGCCGGGGATCGTCCTCACCCGCGACCGTCTCCTCGAGGACGTTTGGGGGTTCGCGTATCCAGGTGAGACGCGCACCGTGGATGTCCACGTGAAGCAGCTGCGCGACAAGCTGGCCGACGCCGACGCGAAGATCGAGACCGTGTGGGGAGTCGGATACAAGCTCGTGGCGCCGACCTAGCCGTGCCGCGCAGCATCGCCACCCGGCTCTTCCTGTCATATCTTGCGGTCGTCGTCGTCGGCCTCGCGGTCGCGGCGATCACGATCTCGGGGCTTCTGCTCCGCTACGAGGATGACCAGACGCGCGTCCACCTCGAAGAGCTTTCGGCGCCGTTCCTCACCGCGATCCAGACGGGCGTCCGCGCCGGACAGCAGCCGCGCGAGATCGTCGATGCGCTGACCGAGCAGGCGCATGCCGCGAACGCGCGCCTTCTCATCACGACGGCGGCGCGGCGCGTGGCGATCGACAGCGACGGAAGGCTCGTCGGTTCGCTGCTCCCTCAGCCCTCCGCATCGAGCATCGGCGAGTTCACCGAGGGCGCCGACCAGTGGATCTTCGTCCGCCAGCAGCTGCGGCAGGCCGCCGCGGGCGGGGTTGGCCTCGGCTTCATCGTCGTGGCCCGACCGCGCGCGGTGTTCACCGACACGCTCCGCGCGCTCCTCCCGTCACTCGCCCTCAGCGGTCTGGTTGCGCTCGCATTCGCTGTCCTCGTCGCCGCGCTGCTCGCGCGGACGATCACGAGACCGCTGCGCGATCTCGTCGGCGGCGTGAGGAGATTCGCGGGCGGCGACTACGGCACGCGCGTCCCGCTCGCTGGACCGAGCGAGGTCGCCGAGATGGGGACCGCGTTCAACGAGATGGCGAGCGAGATCCAACGCTCACGCGGGAGTGAGCAGGCGTTCCTCGCCGACATCTCGCACGAGCTTCGGACACCGCTCACGTCGATCCAGGGATTCGCGCAGGCGATCGTGGAGGGCGAGGCGCGCGGCGACGCGGTCTCGCACGTCGCTGAGATCATCCACCGCGAGGCCCGCCGGCTTGTGCGCATGGTCGAGGGACTGCTTCAAGTCGCGCGCCTCGAGTCGGGCGCGCAATCGATGGCGCGCGAGGACGTCGTGCCCGCGCGCTTGCTCGAGAGCGCGGTCGCCGCGCTCGAGGTGCAGGCGAAGGATGCCGGCGTGTCATTCGACGTCGCGGGTGCCGAGGCGCTCCCTTCTCTGCGAGGCGATCCCGACAAGCTCGCGCAGCTCTTTCTCAATGTCCTCGACAACGCGGTGAAGCACTCGCCCCGAGGCACGACCGTCCAAGTCCGCGGTAGCCGCGACGACGGCGTCGTCATCGTCCGCGTGCGTGACTCAGGTTCAGGTCTGCCGCAGGGCGCACAGACACGGCTCTTTCAGCGGTTCTATCGCGGGGAGAACGCGCAGCGGGATGGCGCCGGCCTGGGCCTCGCGATCGCGCAGGCGATCGCGCAAGGGCACGGCGGTTCGATCCACGCCTCGAACGTCGAGGGCGGCGGCGCGGAGTTCGCGGTTCGCCTTCCCGTCGCGAAGAAGACTTAGGGCTCTAGGAGCGGTAAGGCGCGCGAATGCCTGGGAGAAGCTCCCGGAAGTGCTTGATATTCGTCGTCAAGAGTTCCGCTCCCTGGCGCTCGGCCACCTCGGCAAGCAGTAAGTCTGGCGTGTCGATCCCAGGGTTCGCGGGCAGATATCTTCGGCCGAGCGCGCCAGCGGCCTCCGATTCTGATTCGCCAACGGGAAGCCACTCGATCGTATCGAGCATGGCACGCGTGTCGCGCTCCTCGCCGCGCCGCATTCCGCTGAGTACTTCGGTTCGGATCACATAGCTGCTGACCAACGTTGCTTCTTCTTCCACCAAACGCTCGAAAAGCTCGACGGCGGGCGGATGCTCGCGTAAGAGGTCGATCAGAACCGAGGTATCTACGGCGTATTTCATCGCCCGCGCGCGTGCAGACGGCCGAGGCGGCCCGAGCGCAAACGCTCGACGTACTGGGCGCCGCTCTCAGTTCGCCCCTTCCACGCTCCCGCCGCGCGACGGACGACGCTGAGGCGATCCGCCTTCGAGAGCCGTGCCCGACCCAAGTACTCACGGTCGATCGCTCGGCGAATCAATTGCGAGCGATCCGTTCCTGTTCCGCGCTGTCGTCGATCGAGCGCCGAAAGCTCTTCGCCAGTGAGATAGACCTGGGTGCGCTTTAGTTCGGCCATTGGTGTATATATACACCAGAACAGTCTCTAGGTCAACTTAGGTGGCGAATTCGTTCCGTAGACTCGCGTCGTGGCTCTTGGCGGGACGATCCGCGGGAAGAAAACGACGCTCCGTCTGCCCATCGAGGCGGACCTCGAGATGTACAACCGCTGGATCGCCGACATGCGCGTGCGGCGAGCTCACCGCGTCTGGCACGAACCGGCGATGCCGGCGACGTGGAAGGAGCGGTTCAAGGAGATCGCGAAGGACAAGCAAAACGTGCTCTGGTCAATCGACGCAGGCGGCAGCCTCGTCGGCTTCGCGCTCGGCCATCTCTGGACGATGGGGAACGGCTTCGACGTCAACCAGCTGGTCATCGATCCGGACGAATGGCGCAAGGGCTACGGCTTTGACGCCGCGCTGGCCCTACACCGGTATGTCTTCGACTACCTCGACCTGCGCCTGGCCACGTTCGAGCTCCGCGCCGACAACGGCGCCGCGCTCAAGATCGTGACGAAGCTCGGACATACTGAGTTCGCGCATGGTCACGAGGTCGACTATCGGGACGGCGCCTACGTCGACGAGATCAAGCTTCGGATGGACAAGGAGACCTGGCACGAGCGTTGGAGCGCAGAGCGGGAGTACCCGCCTCTCGCCGCGGACGCGACGCGCTGATGTTTGGCCCGCGAATCGACGGCCACAACGGCATCGCGCTGGTGCCTTCCACGCTCGAACACTTCAAGCTGCATATGTCGTGGATGCTTCAGCCTGAGACCGATCGCTTCTGGGGTCCGCGATTCGGCGAGATGACGGACGAGAAGCAAGAGGAGCGTTTCAAGAAAACAGGCGAAGACCAAACGCAGATCCAGTGGTCGATCGCATACCAGGACGAGCCCGTCGGCTTCGCGGGAATCTTCGACATCGACTGGGTGCGGCGCGATGGAGAGAGCGGCATCTTCATCGGGCGCCACGATCTCTACGGCCGCGGCATTGCAAGCGAGGCGATCCGGCTGCGAACCGATTTCGCCTGGCGCGAACTGCGCCTGCACCGCGTGCACAACTGGATCGCGCACGCGAACCGCGGCTCGCGGCGAGCGAATGAAAAGGTTGGGTACACACAAATGGGTCTTTTTCGACGTTCGTTCTTCCGGTCGGGCGAGTGGTACGACGAATGGCTCGGCGAAGCTTATCCACATACCTTCCCCGACCAGCGTTGAACTGTTAGGCTTGATTTGCCCCAAAGGGGCAGCGGCGACGAGAGTCACCACGCGGGTCAAGTGAGGCACTTCCTCCCTAAGTCCTGGCGAGGCTCAAGGCGGCGCGAACAACAAAGGGAGGAAGCTTCAAATTGAGCTTCTCTGACAAGACTCTGACCTGCAAAGACTGCGGTCAGGAATTCACATGGACGGCCGGCGAGCAAGAGTTCTACTCCTCGCGCGGCCTCATGAACGAGCCGGGACGTTGCCCGTCCTGCCGTGCGGCGCGTCGCGCCTCCGGTGGCATGGGTGGCGGCGGCGGTGCCTACGGCGGAAGCCGTGGCATGGGTGGCCCTCGTGAGTTCTTCACGGCTACCTGCAGCAACTGCGGTGGCGAGGCACGCGTGCCGTTCCAGCCCCGCGGCGACAAGCCCGTCTACTGCAGCTCCTGCTTCGAGCAGGTGCGGCCGTCGGCCTCGCGCAGCCGGTACGCCTAACTAGCGCTCCGAACGCGGATTGAACGAAGCCCTGTCGAAAGACAGGGCTTCTTTCTTTTCAAAACCCCTCGCCCGCGATCCGCTGGAGCGGCAGCCGGTACGTGATCCGATGCTGCTTGCTGAAGTTGTTGCGTATCGCCTCTGTGACCTTGCGCTCGTCCTGGTAGTAGCGGCTTGCGAGGCGGCGGATGTCTTCGTGCGTGATCTTCTGATCGTGTTCGATCCGCGCCCGGCCGTCTATCCGGATCCAGCGGTATTCATCCTCGACGACCAGGCTCATCCGCGGATCCCGGGCCAAGTTGCGATCCTTGATGCGTCCCTGGGCGCTGTTGACGATGATGTCGTCGCCGTCGAGGAGGTACCACATCACGGCGAGATGTGGCGAGCCGTCCGGATTGGTCGTTCCGACAACAGCGAAGCGCCTCTCCTCGAGGAACTTCCGCTGCGCTGGATT
>VBDV01000029.1 GCA_005882765.1 Chloroflexota bacterium
ACGTTCCGATCCTGGGTCGATCTCCTGGCTGAGCAGCTAGCCGCAGTCGGTGTCCCAGCCCGCCGAGCATCACGCGTCGCCCTCGCAACGGTCGCCGGCATGGAAGGCGCGCTGATCCTGTGCCGGGCCGAGGGTCAGATCGGACCGCTGGAAACGGTCGCCGCTGAGCTCAGACGTTTGCTGTCGTCGGAGGCCAAGTAGTGAGCCGCGACGAACTCTGCGGCCCTCCCGCACAAAATGACGACAGGAATGCTCACTTTTGACGACAAGACTCGCACGATGGTTTCTTGCACGATGCGATCGTGCCAAAAAACTGGTCGAAGGGCCTCACGAAGGCGACAGATGCACGTGTTGCGCGCGCAGCTGAAGCACACCGTGGACTCAGTTATGTGCGGAGGTCGACCGTCGATCGCCGCCGCGGTCCCGGGTCCAGGCTCGAGCCACTTTCTTGGACGCCGGCTCTTGCCTACGCGGTCGGTCTCGCCGCGACGGACGGCTGTCTCATCAATACGGGACGTCACGTCGCGTTCGTCTCAAGTGATCGAGACCTTATGGAGTCGTTTCTCGCCTGCATCGGACGGAAGAGCTCACACTTTCGCAAAGACGGCAACGCTTATCGAGCTCAACTTGGCGACGTCGAACTTTACCGATGGCTTTCAGGAACCGGTCTCACGCAGCGAAAGAGCTTGACGCTCGGGAGAGTTGAGGTACCTGCCGAGCTGTTCTTGGATCTGGTCCGCGGCTTGTTCGACGGCGATGGTTCCATCTCGCACTACGTGCACCGGCCAGTTCTGCGTAAATACCCGCGCTACCTGTATCGGCGTCTGACCGTCCGTTTTCACTCTGCGAGTCCTGAGCATTTGCGGTGGCTCCAGAAACGGCTCGCCGAGGCGCTATCGATCAAGGGCGCCGTCGTAAACCAGTCGAAGAATCGGCCTCACAATATGTATGCCCTGCAGTACACCAAGTACGCGTCGATCTCCCTACTAACGAAGCTCTATGAGAATGCTGAGAGCCCGCGGCTGCGCCGCAAGTGGCTCATCTGGGAAGACTTCAGGGCGCAGCCTGTGACAACTCGACCGTATCGAAAGAGAACGAAACCCCGCTAACAGGTCAGTGCCGGAGGAGGGATTCGAACCCTCATGGGCTTTCGCCCAGCAGATTTTGAGTCTGCCGCGTAAGACCGTCCCGCCGCTCCGGCTCGATCACATTCTAGGTTTCGCTAGCAGCGTCACCGCATCCTTCGCGAGTCGCGGATTAGCGATCACGACCTGCCGCTCGTTCCACGCGGCGTCCCTGCCGGTCTTCAGCGAAATCACGGCGGCCCCGGCCTCGCGCGCGATCAAAGCAGGCGCGGCGACGTCCCACGGCGAGAGCGCCGAATGCACGAAGAGGTCGAAACGCCCCATCGCGAGGTAAGAGATCTCCAGCCCGGCTGACCCGATCACCCGAAGCCGCGCGCAGGTCGCGTTGAGAGTCGTGAAGCGCGAATCCTTCTTCTTCGTCTCACCGAACCCCAGGCTCGCGACCGCGAACGCGTCCGGCAGCCGCGTCACATTCGACACCGAAATGGATTCGCCGTTTCGCGTCGCTCCCGCGCCTTCCGATGCGACAAACGTCTCGCCCGTGCGCGGCGCATGCACGGCTCCCGCGCGCGCCCTGCCATCCTCGACGTAGCCGATGAGCACGCAGTAGAAGGGGAGACCGCGGCTGAAGTTGAGCGTGCCGTCGATCGGATCGACCACCCACAGCCGCTCGGACTCGACGAGGCCCTTGCGCACGCTCTCCTCAGCCAGGACCGGGACTCGAGCATCGTGGGCTTGTAAGAGCGCGACGATGGCCTTCTCCGCCGCGTGGTCCGCCGCCGTCGCAAAGTTCGCCCGTCCGCGCTTGTGCGTGACGATCTCCGTGTCGCCGACCGCGATCGCGTTCCCGACCGCGACGGCGGTCTCGGCCGCGAGGCGCGCCAACTCGGCATATCTAGCGCGGTTGCGCGAGCTAGTTTTCGCCTCCGGCATCGGTCGGGCAGAGTACTCGGACGCGCGCCAGCAGATCGTTGAGGTCGAACGGTTTGGAGACCACTTCGGTGATGCCGCGCTCCGTGAAATCGCTCTCGTATTGATTCGTGGCCGCGCTGACGAAGAGCACCGGCATCTCACGGATATCGGTGTCGGCGCGAACGCGATCGAATACCTCGAAGCCGTTGAGCCCCGGCATCATGATGTCGAGGATGAGAAGGTCGGCGTGGACCTGACGCACGGTCTCGAGGACCAACGCGCCGTCCGACACGACGACGGCCTGGTAGGCGTCCTCGTCGTTGATCGAGTCGCGGAGCAAGGTCGCGATCGGTTCGTCGTCCTCGCCGATGACGACGACCTTCTTCTTCACGTCCCCGGTCATGTCTTGCATGCGGCAATCTACAGAAGAAGTTGCAACCAGGCGAAAGTTCGCTGATGCGGCCGGACGTCGGGGGAGCGACCGAAGCGCTCCTCGATCGCGCGCGGCGCGGCGACGCTCGGGCGTTCGAGCAGCTCGCTCTCGAGGTCCAACGGCCTCTGTATCGCCACGCGGCACGGATGGTTGGTCACGACGATGCCGAAGATGTTGTGCAAGACGCGCTCCTATCGGCGTGGAAGTCACTCGCGTCGTTTGAAGGAACATCGTTTCGCGCGTGGGTTTTTCGGATCGTTACCAACCGCGCACTCGATCGGCTTCGTTCGCGACGACGGCGTCCCGAGCTTCCGCTCGACCCGCCGGCTGAAGATGACGATGCGGTGGGCTGGGCGGAGCCGGCGGCACCGGGTGCCGAGCTCGCCGATCTCGCGGCCGACCGCGAAGCCTTGCGCGTCGTCGAGGAGGCCCTCGCCACGCTACCGGCCGAGCAGCGAGCGGTCCTCCTGCTCCGGGACGTCGAGGGTTTCGCATACGAGGAGATCGCGATCATCACGTCGACCGAGATCGGTACCGTGAAGTCGCGCATCCATCGCGGCCGTGTCGCGGTACGAAACATCCTCGTCAGCCGTGGCTGGAAGGGATCAAGCGGGTGAGGGAACCGATTCCGAGCGCCGTCGTCCTAGGAATAGGAGGTTAGGCCGTGCATCCGTTCGGCGATCTTTCGGCGTACCTAGACGGCGCGCTTTCGCCCGAGGCCCGAACCTCGGTGCAGGCGCACCTGGATACATGCGCCCTCTGCCGGACCCGCCTGGCCGAGCTCCGCGGAACCGCGCGACTCATTGCGGCCCTGCCGATGCCCGTTCCGTCGCGATCACTGGTCCCACGCATCTCCGCCCCGGTTTGGATGGTCGCCCTTCGCACGTTCTCGACGGTCGCGAGCGCGGCCGCGATCTTACTGTTCGTCGTATCGGCGGCGATCTCGTCATTCCCGCGCACACAGAGCGCCGGCACTGCCCCCGCCGCCGCACCCGCGCCGACCGCCGCCCTCGACGCCGCAAGAAGTGGCGCGACCTCGGCGTCCGCCGCGCCTCAGAGTGATCAGAAATACGCCGCGCCAACGTCCGCGTCGGCGTCTCCAGGCGCGGCGTTCAACGTCGTGCCGTCACCGACGCTGGCACCGCCCGAGCTCGCGACCGCGAGCGACGCGACGAGGCGCCTGGACACCGGATCCGCCGCGCCCTCGGCCTCGATCGGCGATTTCGCGGTCGCCTCGCGGATTTCGAGCGGAACCGAGCAACCTCCGTTCAATCCGTTCCCGTGGCTGTGGCTTGTTCTCGGCGTCGCCTTCGCGGCCGTCTCGTTCATCCTCGGGCGGAGGCTTCGCTCGGCCTAGCCGCGATACTCGTAAGGTGACCGAGCGTCTCGCGCTCATCGACTCGAACAGCCTGATCTACCGGGCGTTCTTCGCCGTGCCACCGCTCACCACGACCAAGGGCGAGCTCGCGAACGCGACGTTCGGCTTTGCCTCGATCCTCCTGAAGTCCCTCGAGCAGGTGACCCCGCAGCACATCGCAGCTGCGTTCGACCTGCCGGTCCCGACGTTCCGACGCGAGATGGAGCCGACGTACAAGGCCACGCGGAAGCCGATGCCCGACGATCTCCGGCCCCAGTTCGAGCGCTGCAAGCAGCTGCTCGAGGCGTTCGGCATTCCGATGTACTCGCTCCCCGGGTTCGAGGCCGACGATGTCATCGGTGCCCTCGCACGGCAGGCCGAGGCAAAGGGGCTCGAGACGATCATCGTCTCGGGTGACCTCGACCCGCTCCAGCTCGTCACGCCACTCATCAAGCTGATGACGACGCGCCAGGGTTTCCAGAACACGGTCATCTACGACGAGGAGATGATCCGGCAGCGCTACGGGCTGCGACCGGATCAGATGGTCGACTTCAAGGCGCTGAAGGGCGACGCCACCGACAACATTCCAGGTGTGCCCGGTGTGGGAGAAAAGACCGCCGCGAAGCTCATCGCCGAGCACAAAAATCTCGAGGGCGTCTATGCGGACCTCGGCGGCTACACGCCGCGGTTACGCGAGTCGCTCGCCGCGAACAAGGATCAGGTCTTGCGCAGCCGCGAGCTCGCCACGATCGTGACGGATCTGCCGGTGACTCTCGAGCTGGACCGCACGCGCCGGACGACCTACGACCGCGCCGCCGTGCTCGAACTGTTCAGGGATCTCGAGTTCCGGAGCCTCGTGCCTCGTCTGCCTCCCGCGGACCAGAACCTCGCGGCACCGGCCCCGACGGTGACGACGCAGATGGTGCCGCGCGGGGGGCAGATGCAGCTCGGCCTCGAACCGGCGCCCGCCGTCGCTCCGCCAGTCGAGACCGCGCTCGTCGCCGATGTCGACGCGGACAAGGTCGCGACCGAGCTGCGCGAGCTCGGCGCGTTCGCCATCCATGCGGACATGGACACATCCGGCCGACACCCGTTGCTCGTTGGTCTCGGCCTCGCTGTGGGCGACCGGGCCTGGTACGTGCCGACACCCGATGGCGTCCCTGGCCCCATCGCGGAGCTGCTGCTCGACGAAACGGTCGCGAAGACCGCACACGACGCGAAGACTGCCCGCCGTGCGCTGCGACGGGCGGGCGCGGACGTTCGCGGTCTGTCAATGGACACGATGATCGCGAGCTACCTCGTGAACGCGAGTCGCCGGTATCACGCACTCGAGGACCTCGCGGCGGAGCGGCTCAAGCTCGAAGTGCCCGCGCTTCCCGTTCCCGACCGGAAGGATCCGTACCGCACAGCGACCCTCGACGAGCGTCTCGTGCGTGCCGGGGCCGGCGCGGTCGCGGCGGCGCGTCTCGGGGAGCAGTTCTCCGCGGAGCTCGAGCGGCTGAACCTCGAGCGGCTCTACCGCGACGTCGAGCTCCCGCTCGTCGACGTGCTCGTCGAGATGGAGGAGGCCGGCATCGCGGTGGACACCGGCTACCTGCGCTCGCTGGGCGAGGAGTTCGCCCGCGAGGTCGCGCGGATCGAGCAAGAGGCGTTCGCCGTGGTCGGCCATGAGTTCGGGCTCAACTCGCCGAAGCAGCTGCAGTCGCTTTTGTTCGAGGAGCTGAAGCTCCCTCGCGGACGCCGCACGGGCACCGGCTTCTCTACCGACGCCACGGTGCTCGAGGAGCTTCGCGGCGCGCACCCGGTCATCGAGAAGATCCTCGAGTACCGCGAGATCGAGAAGCTTCGCTCGACGTATGCGGAAGGCCTCGGCGGACTCGTCGATCCGGAGACGCGTCGCGTCCACACGACGTTCGAGCAAACCGTCGCGGCCACCGGCCGTCTCTCGAGCCGCGCGCCAAATTTACAGAACATCCCGATTCGCACGCCGCTCGGCCGCCGCATCCGCCGCGCCTTCGTCGCCGGATCCACCGACCGGGTCCTGGTTGCCGCGGACTATTCGCAGATCGAGCTTCGCGTGCTCGCCCATGTATCGCAGGACCCCGCGCTTCTTGACGCGTTCCGCTCGGGCGCCGACATCCACCGGCGCACGGCCGCAGCGGGTTTCGGCGTCTCCGAAAGCGCCGTCACGCGAGAGCAGCGCGATGTCGCGAAGATGCTGAACTTCGGGATCATCTACGGCATGAGCGACTTCGGCCTCGCCTGGCGTATGCAGATGCCGCGCGAGGAAGCGCAGCGGTTCATCGACGAATACTTCAAGCGCTACGGCCAGGTGCGCCGGTACGTGCTCGAGACGAAAGCCTTCTGCGTCGAGCAGGGCTACGTCGAAACGCTCCTCGGACGCCGCCGCTACATCCCGGATATGACAAGCCGGGTAAACGCGGTCCGCAACGCCGCGGAGCGGATGGCGATCAACATGCCAATCCAAGGCACGGCCGCGGACATCATGAAAATCGCGATGGCGCGCGTGCACCGCGCGCTCCACGACAGCGATCTGCACGCGCGGGTCCTCCTGCAGGTGCACGACGAACTGGTCGCCGAGGTGCCGCGCCTTGAGGTCGAGCGGATGGCGCGACTGCTCGGCGATGAAATGAGTGGGGCGTACGAGCTCGACGTGCCGCTCGTCGTCGACGTTCGAACCGGGCCCAACTGGGACGAGATGCAGCGGCTCGAAGTCACCGCGACCGCCAATGCCTGAGCTCCCAGAGGTCGAGACTATCGCCCGGCAGCTGCGCGGGCTCGTCGTCGACCGAACGATCAGCGAATTTGAGTCGCGCTGGGTCCGCCTCACCGAACCCGAGCCGGCGGAGGTGGTCGGCGCGCGGCTTCGCGGTCGGCGCATCAGC
>VBDV01000030.1 GCA_005882765.1 Chloroflexota bacterium
GCGCAGACGGATTGTTCGCCATGAATTCGCGTGCGCTGTGATCGCCCTTCAGCACCACGTCGAAATGGGCGAGACCGAGCGCGTGAAAAGATGCGCGTGCTCTGGTGGACAGAGTCCGGGTTCGTCGATCTCGTCGGCAAAGTGCCGACGGATCGAAGCTCACTTGGTCCACTGATCTGGTGGGCTGTGCTGGATTCGAACCAGCGACCTCTGCGATGTGAACGCAGCGCTCTAACCGGCTGAGCCAACAGCCCGAGGCCAGATGTACAGGATACCTGTCACCAGCTGCCTCCGCCCCCTCCGCCACCGCCACCGCCGGCTCCCCCACCGGAGAACCCGCTGCCTCCACTCGACCCCGGCGTCGCTGCGATCGCCGATCCGAGATTGCTCGAGAAGCCCTGCAAGGATGAGGAGAGCACGCCCGCGTTGAACGGGCCGCTCGCGATGTACCACGAGGCGGTCTGCTTGCTCATGTCGATGTCCTTGAAGGCGCGGGCCCAGCGATCGACGCACCCGAACACGATCGCGTACGGCAGATAGTCCGAGAAGATGTTCTCGCGTTCCGCGAAGCGCTGGCGCTCGGTCTCCGCGACCTCCATGTAGCGGCCGAAGCCGAGCGCACGCCGATGCAGGTCCGCTCCGGCCGCGGTCTTCGCGGGCATGATCGGCGCAATACCCAGCGCGACGAACCCAACGATGATGACCGCCACGCCGACGAGTCCCGCCCCGAGCGTCCGACCGAGGAGCCACGCGAGGACCGCACCTGCGATGACGACGAGCACGCTGAGCCCGGCGTATCCCTGACGAACGCGATCGGGCCGCGTCGCGAACCACTTGCGATCGTGGGAATCGTGATAGAGCTCGCTCTCGGCGCTCCGCAGCGATGTCACAAAGTGCGTCCGAAGCTCTGAGATCTTTACGTCGGCGCCGTCCTTGAAGAGACCGTCGTAGACGATCCCCTCGTATGGAAGAAGGCCGGCTCTGCCTTTTCCGGTGGCGTGCAGCGTCCAGTCCTTCTTGCCGAAGATCCACTGCTGCGGCTCTTCGGTGATCGTGAGATAGCCCCGGACGGCGAGGTCGACGATGGTCGCCGTGACATCTCTGGTGTCCGCGCTCTCGTCGAGGATGACGCCGAGCTGCGCCGGGCGGATCTTGTCGGGCGGCTCGTACTCCGGAACGATCGTCTGGCCTGCGCCGGGGTCGCGGCCCGCCGTGTACCAACGCCAATAAAGCAGCGCGAGCCCCGCCACGAGCACGAACGCGGCGAGCGCGAGCCAGAGCCGCTGCGACTCGAAGTACCCGAGCACGTTCCCGCCGTCGCGGGCGATCATCGGCGCGGGCTCGGCGACGACACCTTTCGCTAACGCGGCGACGATCGTGAGCTGCCCACGCGGCGGGAACGGCCTTGTCGCAGCGAACTCCGCACCGCTCACGGTCGTCGTGGCGCGACACGCCTCATCGGACCCGGCGGGTCCCTGATAGCACGTGACGCGCTGCAAGGCGGCCGGCGCGTGGACCGTCGCGGTCACCGCCTGCGCGCGAACGTCCCAGGAGCCGCCGTTCACGTTCCAGAAGAGCTCGTCGTGATCCGCGAACGCGTTCATCGCTCCCGAGACGTCGTAGGTGATGCGGTACGTCTGACGCCCGCTCACGGTCCGGTCGGGGTCGCCGATCTTGATGACCTTGTCGGCGCCGGCATCGCTCAGCGCGAACCGGATGGGCTTTTCGGCCGCATCCGTGACCGACCGGACCTCGAGGCGGTAGACCCGCAGATGCGTTTCGTCCCAGCGGTACCGAACGGGGATGTTTCGGAAGATGCCGTGCTTCTGCTGCGCCCCGAAGTCCACATCGATGGCCTCGACGATGCGGAGCGACGCGTCGTTCTGGATCGTTATGTCCGACGCGAACCGCTGGATGACCCAGCCCTCATCGGCGAGAGCCGGCGTCGCGAGCGCGATCGCCAAAGCGGCGGCGACGACGGTGACCGCGAGAGCGCGCGGCAGCGTGCTACCTAGAGGAATTGCAGAAGTATGGTCGCGAGGCCGAGGAAGGAGAGGAAGCTGCTGCAGTCGGTGATCGTCGTGAGCACGATCGAGGACGATTGCGCGGGGTCCTGACCCGCGGCTTTCAGGATGAGCGGGATCGCGGCGCCCGAGATCCCCGCCGCCACCATCGCGAGGACCATCGCGCTACCGATCACAACGGTGAGCCCGATCGACTGGCTCCAAATGAACACGCCCACCATCGTGGTCGACGCCACCGCCAAGCCGTTGAGGATGCCGACGCCGGCTTCTTTCACGATGAGCCGCGGCCAGTGCGAGAGACGGACCTCGCGCAGGGCGAGCCCGCGCATCGTCACCGCGAGGGCCTGCATGCCGCTGTTCCCCGATTGTCCGGCGACGACCGGCAGCAGGACCGCCAGCGCCGTGAATTTGGCGATCGTGCCCTCGAACGTACCGACGACGAACGCGGCGAGGAAAGCCGTCGCGAGATTGATCTCGAGCCACGGCAGCCGCTGGCGAACTGCGAATGACACTCGCGAAAGCGCGCGCTCCTCTTTGCTGACTCCGACCATCGTCTGCATGCTCATCGTCGCCTCGGCCTCCGCTGCCGCCACGAGAGCGCGATAGCGGATGACCCCGACGAGACGCCGGTCGCTGTCGATGACCGGCAGCGTCGCGACTCGCTGCTCGGTGAGGTAGTTGACGATCTCTTCGCGGTTCGCGGTCGCGTGGACGCCCACCGGTGTTCCCTGGACGAGATCCTTGAGCTTGGTGTCGGGTGTTGCGGTGGCGATCTCGCCGAGCGGGACGGAGCCGACGAGGCGGCCCGATGCGTCGGTCAGATAGATCGCGCCGAGCTCCTTCTCTTTGAACGTGCGCATCTTGCGGAGCGCGTCGTCGACCGTCGTGTCCGGCGCGAACGCGGTGATCCGCGGGTCCATGAGCGCCCCGGCTGTGTCGAACGGATATGTGAGGAGCTCGCGGACCTCGGACGCGAACCGACGCGGGAGGCGGCTCAGCACACCTTCGCGCTCTGCCGTGTCGAAGCTCGCCACGATCGGCGCGGCCCGCGCCGGGTGCATCTGCCGGAGCGCGATCTTGGCCGCCTCGGCGGGCAGGTGCCGCAGGACGTCAGCTGCGACGCGCGGATTCAGGCGCTCGAGAAGATGGACCGCCTCTTCCGGACCGGCGTCGTGGACGATCAGCGCGGTTTCGCTCGGCATCCGCTCATCGAGGAACCGCGCGACCTCTTCCGGGTGGTGGCGGAGGTACTCGGTGTTCAGGGCGCGCCGGGCCTCGAGCTCGCTGGGCGCCGAAACCTCCGCGAGAGGAGGAGCGGCCTCGAGCGGCACCGACGCGATCGCTTCGCTCACGCCCGCAGTATCGCCAAGAAGAGAGCGTTGGGCGGGTTCTAACGGGTGTCCGTGCGCCGGACCTCGATCTTTCCCTCGGCTTCCCGCACCTCGTAGTGCGGTTGATCGAACACCGCCGGCCCGCGCACGACGAGCCCGTCGCGAAGCCGGTACCGGGAGCCGTGGCAGCCGCATTCGATCGCGTCGTCCACGATCTTGCCCTCCGAAAGGCTGCAGCCTTGGTGGGCGCAGACGTCGTGGAGGGCGTTTAGGTCAGAGCCCCGCCGTACCACGACGAGCGTCTGGGCGCCGGCCTTGGCCTTCACCGGCTTGTCGGCGGGGACGTCGCTCACGTCGAGCGCCGTCCACTTCGTCCCGCCGCCCCGCCAGGCGTGGCGATCGACCTGCGTGCCGAGGTTGTACACGAGCTCGCCTCCGATGTAGGCGCTGCTGATGACGATGAGGAAGCCGACGGCCGAAAGCCATACCTCCGCGGACGACGGCACCGCACCGAGGCGCATGAGGAACGAAACGAGATACAGGACGAGCGCGACGAGCATGAGCGACGAGTGGACCGTCCCGAACCG
>VBDV01000031.1 GCA_005882765.1 Chloroflexota bacterium
CGCATCGATGAAGGCGTCCGCCGGCTTCGCCGCGCGTTCGATCGCATCGCGTAGCGGCCATACTTTTCGCGTGGGCAGCACACTGAGCGAGAAGGTCTGGGAGCGGCACGTCGTGCGGCGTGCCGCGGGCGAGCCGGACCTGCTGTACGTCGATCTCCATCTGGTCCACGAGGTGACGAGCCCGCAAGCCTTCGAGGGTCTGCGCCTCGCGAAGCGGCGTGTCCGCAGGCCCGATCTCACGCTCGCGACGATGGACCACAACGTCCCGACCAACGACGAGCCCGCCGAGGACATCTCCGCGCGCCAGATCGACGCGATGGCGCGCAACGCGCGCGAGTTCGGCGTCCGCTGCTACCCGATGGGCGATCCCAACCAGGGCATCGTCCACGTCATCTCCCCGCAGCTCGGGCTGACCCAGCCCGGCATGACGATCGTGTGCGGCGATAGCCACACCTCCACGCACGGCGCGCTCGGTGCGCTCGCGTGGGGCATCGGGACGAGCGAGATCGAGCACGTGCTCGCGACACAGACGATCGCGCAGACGAAGCCGGGCACGATGGCGGTCACCGTCGAGGGCGTGCTCCCTGCTGATTGCGCGGCGAAGGACGTGATCCTCGGCATCATCGCGCGGATCGGCACGGCCGGCGGGACCGGCAAGGTGATCGAGTACCGCGGTGCTGCGATCCGAGCGCTCTCGATGGAGGGCCGCCTCACGATCTGCAACATGTCGATCGAGGCCGGCGCCCGCGCGGGCATGGTCGCACCCGACGACGTGACGTTCGCTTGGCTCGAGGGCCGTCCGTTCGCGCCGAAGGGAGCGCTCTGGGAAAACGCTCTCGACGATTGGCGATCGCTCACGACCGACCCGGGCGCGAGCTTCGATCGCGACGTCACGATCCACGCGGGCGCGCTCCGCCCGTACGTCACCTGGGGCACGAACCCCGCGCAGTCGGTGACGATCGACGGCGCGGTGCCAGACCCCGACGGCCTTCCGGCGGATGCGCGCGAGAGCGCGCGGCGCGCGCTGCGCTACCAGGAGCTGGTCCCAGGGACGCCGGTGCGCGACATTGCCGTCGATGCCGTGTTCATCGGGTCATGTACGAACGCCCGGCTCGAGGACCTCCGTCTCGCGAGCGAGGTCGTTCGCGGCCGCAAAGTGCGGTCCGGGCTGCGCGCCCTCGTCGTGCCCGGTTCGATGCGCGTCAAGGCGGACGCGGAGCGGGAAGGTCTCGATCGCATTTTCCGCGAAGCGGGCTTCGAGTGGCGCGACGCGGGCTGCTCGATGTGCCTCGGCATGAATCCCGATGTGCTCCGGCCCGGCGAGCGCTGCGCGTCGACGTCGAACCGGAACTTCGAGGGTCGTCAGGGGCCAGGTGGACGCACGCACCTCGTCTCGCCCGCGGTCGCGGCGGCGACGGCCATCGCCGGACACTTCGCGTTGCCGGCGGACCTTTAGATGGAACCGGTCCGCGTCGTCACCGGCCGCGCGCTCCCGCTCGGACGGGCGAACGTCGACACCGACCAGATCATCCCGAGCCACTGGCTGAAGCGGATCGAGCGCACCGGTTACGGGCTCGGCCTCTTCGAGGCCTGGCGCAAGGATCCCTCGTTCGTGCTCAACGACGGTCGCTATCGCGGGGCCAACATCCTGATCGCCGGCGCGAACTTCGGCTGCGGCTCGTCCCGCGAGCATGCGGTCTGGGCGCTCCAGGAATTCGGGTTTCGCGCGGTGATCGCGCCGACGATGGCCGACATCTTCAGAAGCAATTCGATCAAAAACGGTCTCGTCCCCGTCGAGCTCAACGCGGACGCCGTGTCGCGGCTGCTCGCCGCGGTTCAGGCGGACGCGAACACGACCATCACTGTCGACGTCGCGGCGCGAACCGTGGCCGCGCTGGGAGTAAAGGCGTCGTTCCCGCTCACGGACTTTGTCCAGACGCAGCTGCTCGAGGGCCTCGACGAGATCGCCCTCACTCTGCGCCACGAGCCTGACATCGCGGCGTTCGAGGTCAAGCGCCCGGAGTGGCTGCCGCACGTTCGCTAGCGCTTCTGCGATAGCGTCGCGCGGTGCGCCCCTTCCGCTTCGCAACCATGGTGACCCGCGGCCGCTCCGCGGAGCACTGGAGCGAGGTCGCGCGGCGCGCCGAGGCGCTCGGGTACGACACGCTTCTCATGCCCGATCACATCACCGATCAGCTCGCGCCGATGTCGGCACTCGCCGCGGCGGCAGCGGCGACGACCACCCTTCGCGTCGGAAGCTTCGTCTTCGACAACGACTACCGCAATCCCGTGATGCTTGCGAAGGAAGCGACGACGCTCGACCTTCTCTCGGGTGGTCGCCTGGAGTTCGGGATCGGGGCCGGCTGGAGCAGACGCGATTATCAGCAGCTCGGCATCCCGTACGACACGCCGAAGGTCCGCGTCGATCGGATGGAGGAAGCGGTCGTCCTGATCAAACGCCTCTGGACGGAGGAGAAGGTGACGCACGAAGGACCGCACTACCGCGTCCGCGACGCCATGGTCCTGCCACGACCCACGCAACGTCCGCACCCGCCCTTGATGATCGGCGCGAGCGGTCCGCGGATGCTGCGGATCGCCGCGCGCGAGGCGCAGATCGTCGCCTTTGTCCCGTCGCTGAATCGACTCGGCCTGTCTACCGTGCGGTCGCTCATGACCGGCTCCGTCGAGAAGCGCATCGCGACCCTCCGTCGCGCGCCGCGGTTCTCCGAGCTCGAGCTGAACGTCATCGTCTTCGATGCGGCGGTGACTGACCGGGCGCGATCGATCGTCGATGGGCTGACGGCGCGCCTCAAGTCGGCGGTCACCGCCGTCGTCGAATCGCCGTTCGTTCTGTACGGTTCCACGTCGTCGATCGTCGAGGACCTCCTCCGGCAGCGTGAGCGCCTCGGGATCAGCTACATCGCTCTCCCGGGAAGGGCGATGAGAGGTTTCGGGCCGGTTGTTGCCGCGCTCCGGGGCAAGTGACCCGGCGCGGCATCCGCTCTGCAGCAGTTGCGCCTGTGTTAGATCTCAAATGCCGCGACTGCGGTCAGACATTCAAGACGCCAGCGGAGCTCGAGGAGCACAAAGACCGCCTGCACGTCATTAGCAAGAAAGGCGGCGACGCGGTCGCGCCTAGTCCGCCGAACGAGAGCCGCCGCCGCTAGCTACGTCCGGGTCGGCAGCGGCGTGGCGGGCACCGACGGCACAACCGTTGGGACCGGGGTGAGCGGCAGCGTCCTTGTCGGGACCGGCGTCAGAACCGTCGGCGCTTCGGTCGGCGTGGGCGCAGCCGTGCGCGGGACCGTAGTGATCGAGGGCGACGCGCTCGCCGACGCCGATGGCGAGACCGATGGGCTGCCCGACGGCGCCGCCATCTGCTGCGACGAGATCACCGCTGCCGCGAGGAGAAGCAGCGCGACGAGTGCGACCGCAGCGAAAACTGTGAACACGGTCGACCAGCGGTCCACCGGGCGTCGCATCGCGGCTGGGCGCGAGGGCGGTGGCGCCATGTTCGTTTCGGCAGGCGGTCGTTCCAGTTGCGCCGTCGCGTCCGGGTCGGCGCGCGTCGGTTTTTCCTGCATGTGCAACGCAACCGCACGAGCCGTGCCGAACGGTCGGACGCTCGACAGGTCGGCCGCTAGGCGTGATGCAGGGCGCTGGCGACCTGATTTCCGATCACGGCCAGACTGACGATCAGAACGAACGCGAGGAACATGACGCCAACGAGGTAATCGACGAGGTCATCTCCGCCACTGTGCTTCCCCATGCGCGGTGAACGCCAGATTCGCGCACGGCGTGTCTCCCCCGAACGGGGGACAGGGGTAGGCCCCTGATGGGTGGGCTCAACTAGCGGCAGTTGTCGCCGCCCTTAGGCTGCGACGCATGTTCCGTGCTCTGATGTGGACGGTGCTCGTTGTCCTCGCAGGATGCGAGTCTCGACCGGCGGCGTTTTCGGGGATCGACTGTGGCCTGGCCGTCGAGTCAGTGAACGCGCCCTACGACCTCGAGGGACGCGAGTGCGTTTGGAATGCGTACTCGAGTGGGACGCCGGTGCGATGGCAGGTGACGAGTATCACCATCGAGGGCGATCCGATCCGGCAGACCTTGAAGTTCGATCGGGTCTTGGGGGTCGTCGTTTTCCGAGACATGAGTGCCGACAGGTTCTCCGGTCAGGCCAACCGCCGCGTCTGGACGTGGCGCTGTTCGACAATGGCGAAGGCGATCTGGGCGACGGACCCCTCGTGGTATTCGTTCAACCTGACGAGTTGCACAGGAGACGGTCCCACGACGTCCTTCCCTTGATCTAGACGAAGCGCTCCGCGCGCCACTCGATGCCGAGCTCGCTCGGGGGCGCCATGTAACCGAGGAGCGCGGACGACGCGACGACCGCGGGACTCGCGAGGTAGCCGAGACCGCCCACACCCATGCGGTTTGTCCAGTTGCGATTGAACGAGGTGATCGCGCTCTCACCCTTCTTGAGCGCATCAGGTCCCTGACCGAAACAGGGGCCGCACCAGGACTCGCGGATCTCGGCCCCGGCCGCGCGGAAGACGTCGGCGATCGACTCGCCGCCCAGTCGCGGATCTGTCTTCTCGATGTCGCGCTTGACGCCGCCTGAGCCGGGGAAGACGACGAACTCCTTTACCGCGCGGGACGTTCCCTTCTCGCGCGCGGCGCGCAGGACGAGCGCAGCCTCGAGCAGGTCGCCGTACCCGCCGTTCGTGCACGAGCCGATGAACGCTTTGTCGAAGGTCAGCCGCTCGCGCGCGACCTCCGTCGCCGGGAACGCGTTCGCCGGACTGAACGGTTTCGCGATCAGTGGAACGACCTCGGAAAGGTCGAGCGTCTCGTCGATCTCGTAGCGCGCGTCGGCGCCCGGCGCGAATCGCGGGTAAGGAAGGTCGATCGCGCCCTTCTCGCGATACCACGCATACGTGAGGTCGTCCGGTGCGAAGATGCCGTTCAGCGCCTCGCCCTCGGCCATCATGTTCGCGATCGTGTTGCGGTAGCTCATCGGCAGCTGCATCTTCGCATCGACGAACTCGACGCTCATGCCCTGCGCTTGTTTCTGTCCCCATCGCGCGAGGAGCGCGAGGACGACGTCCTTGCCGCTCACCCACGGCTGCAGCTTTCCGGTGAGCACAACGCGGCGCTGTTTCGCGACCGTGAAGTAGACGTACCCGGTCGCCCACCCGAACCCGAGCGTGGTCGACCCTACGCCGTAACCGAGTGCGCCGTACGCGCCGTACGCGCGGCTGTGCGAGTCGGCGCCGGGGATGAGCGCGCCGGGGAGAACGAGCTTCTGCTCGGGGAAGTAGAAGTGGAAGATCCCGTCGCCCGGCGTCGCGTAGTACGGCGACGCTATCCCGTGCCGCTCCGCGAACTCACGCCCGATGCCGGTCTGCTTGTCGTCGGCCTCGCGATGGTTGAAGACGAAATGGTCGTTTGCGATCGCGATCTGGCGCGGACGAATGGTGTCGCCGCCGGTGATCTCGTTAAAGGTGTGGATGGAGAACGGCGCGGTTCCGTCGGAGGCCGGTAGGAGGTCGGCGTACACGCGCAAGGTCGCGCCCGGTCGCACCTCCGCGTCCTTGTCGACGCGGTGCGCCCAGATGATCTGCTCCGTCGAGGTCAGTCGCCGCGCGGTCGCCGCGTCCGGCCAGGTCACCGCGGGCGGGCGACGAACCGATTCGGGGAACTCGCGCCGGCCGATCTTGATGATCCCGCCCGAGCGGCGGATCTCATCTTCCTGCGGCGTGAGCGGGGCCGGCTCGTATGTCTTGGCGCGGTTCTCGTTGGTCAGCTTCCTCGTCGTCGGATCGAACGAGAACGCGTCACCTTCCTGCGCGTCCTCGACGGCCTCGCGGCTCTGGACAACGGTGAGCCCGAGGTTCAGCGCGTTGCGACGGAAGATGTCGCCCATCGCTGCCCCGCACACGATGACCATCTCGCGACCGGCTTCGTCGGCGACGCCCTTGAGGCCGGCAGGACTCATCTCGCGCGAGCTCCCGATAGCGAAGCGATCGCCCGCGATGACGAACGTCTCGCCGCGGTGAACGCGTTCGCGGAAGTTCGGCATGAGGTAGCGGAACGACCCCGCCTTCCAGCGTGCGTCGAGCGTGTCGAGGCTCTCCGAAACGCAGTCGTCGGCCGGTGTGATCTGGTCCGTGTCGATGGCGTCGAGTTTTTTCCCGGGGACTTTCGGGTCCCAGAAGATCAGGGCCTTCCCGCGGATCAGCTTCCCGTCGGCCGGGCCGGGTAAGCGTTCCGCCGCCACCGGGTCGCCGACGCGTGCGCCCGGAATGAGGCGCGCCCCTTCGATCGCCTGCATACCTCAATGGTCGCACCCCACGCGTCCGCCTGTGCCACCATGCGCGCGATGTGTTGCGTGGTGGCCCTTCTTGCGTTCCTCGGGCCACGCCTGGCCATCTTTCTCTTGTGGCTCTTCACGACCTACACGACCCGCGCCTTCGACAACTTCCTTCTGCCGTTCCTGGGCTTCCTGTTCCTGCCCTGGACGACGATCGCGTTCGCGATCGCGCAGAACGAATTCGGTGGGCCGAGTGGCATCGGCCTCGTCATCATCGCGCTAGGTCTGCTCGCGGACATCGGCGTGCTGGGCGGCGGCGCGCGGAGCCGGCGCTAGAGGCGCAAGCGCCAATTCTGTCCGACGAGTCGCTTTCCGAAGCTCGTATGACGTTCGCTCTCGACGAGCTCGAAGCCCGCGCGCTCGTAGATCCGCCGCGCCGCGACGAGGACGTCGTTCGTCCAGAGGACCAGCTCGCGGTATCCCGCCGCGCGCGCGAAGCGGATGCATTCATCGACGAGGCGTGAGCCGACGCCGAGGCCCCGCGCTCGCGGCTCGACGAGCAGCAGGCGCAGCTTCGCGACGGTCTTCGTCTTCTTGACGCAGAACACGCATCCCGCGCGCTCACCGTCGACCTCCGCGATCCAGCACCGCTCGCGCTTGGGATCGAGCTGCGTGATGAACTTCGCGACGA
>VBDV01000162.1 GCA_005882765.1 Chloroflexota bacterium
CGGAGAGCTCGATGTGCTCGAGCACGCGAACCGGGATGCCATGCGAGCCCTGCCAGTTGACTGGATCGGTGAGCCAGCGAACGAGATCGCCGAGCGCCCTCATCGGGCGTGCGTCCAGGGCGTGAGCGCTCGTTGGACGAGCACGAGCGAGCCGTCGGCGAGCACGGCAAGGATGACCGAACCGAGGGCACCGACGATGAGGGCAGTGCTGAAGAAGAGCTGAATGCCGAGCAGGATGAAGTAGCCCATACCGCCCTGGCCGATGAGCGCGGTCACCGTGACGAGGCCGATCGTCGTGATCGTCGCCACACGGATCCCCGCGAAGATCACGGCGAGCGCGAGCGGAAGCTCGACGCGCCAGAGGATCTGCCGATCGGTGTACCCCATCCCGCGCGCCGCGTCGCGGACCTCGGCGGGCACTCCGCGAACGCCGGCGACGATGTTGCGAATGAGGATGAGCAGCGTGTAGCTCACGAGTCCGATCTCCGCGCTGAGGAGAGACAGCCCGGTGTACGGGATGAGCAGGGCGAACAGCGCGAGGCTCGGGATCGTGTAGAGGATCCCCGTCGTCCAGGTGATGGGCCCGTACAGCCGGGGGATGCGCAGCGCAACGAGCGAGAGCACGAACGCGACGACGAATCCGACGGCGACCGCGATCACCGTCAGCTCGAGGTGCTCGCCGACGCGCTGGCCGATCTCGCCAACGTGGCTCGCGAGCCAGTCCCAGCGGATGAGCGGCTCGCCCGGAGTCATTTCGGCTTCTCCGTCCGCAGGAGCCGGCCGATGTGCGACAGCGTCAGCACGCCGAGATAGCGGTCGCCGTCGCGCACCATCCCGACCTGTGTTTCGGACGCGAGCATCTCAGCGAGCGCGTCACGCAACGTCATCGACGGCGCGAGGACGGGCGCGCCGTCGAGCCGCGACGGGTCGACCGGCGGGTCCAGATCCGCTCCCCCGACGGTAAGCAGCGCAAGCCGCTTCAGCCCGCGGTCACTCCCTACGAAGCGCGCCACGAATTCGTCGGCGGGCTTCGCGAGCAGCTCCCCGGGCGGTGCGAACTGCACCAGCTTGCCGGCGCGCATGATCGCGACGCGGTCGCCGAGCTTGATCGCCTCGTCGATGTCGTGCGTCACGAAGATCACGGTGATGCCCTGTGCACGCTGCAGCTGGAGGAATTCGTTCTGCAGCCGCTCGCGCACGATCGGGTCGACCGCGCCGAACGGCTCGTCCATGAGCATGAGCGGCGGTTCGGCGGCCATCGCGCGCGCGACGCCAACGCGCTGGCGCTCGCCGCCCGAAAGCTGCGCCGGATACCGGTCGCGCATGCGAGAGGGGTCGAATCCGATGAGCGAGAGCAGCTCGTCAACGCGCGCGCGGACGCGCGTCGCTGTCCAGCCGAGGAGCTCGGGCACGGTCGCCACGTTCTGGCCGATCGTGCGGTGCGGGAAGAGGCCGACCTGCTGGATGACGTAGCCGATCCGCCGGCGAAGCTGGGTTGGATCCTCTTTCAGGACGTTCTGCCCGTCGATAAGGATCTCCCCCGACGTCGGCTCGATGAGCCTGTTCACCATGCGAAGCGACGTCGTCTTCCCGCATCCCGAGGGGCCGATGAGCACCGTGATCCGCCCCGCCGGGGCGGTGAGGCTCAGGTGATCGACCGCGACGGTGTCGCCGTACCGCTTGGTGACCTCGCGCAGTTCGACCGTCGCGCCGCGACGAGCGGCCATCGGCCAAGGATAGGGACGCGTTGAGTCTCGTATCGTCGGCGTGATGAACCGCCCCTCGGCTGCAGTCCTCGTCGTATTCGTGGCCGTGGTACTGATCGGTGGGACGAACTTCGTCGCTGTGCGGTTCAGCAACCGCGAACTGCCACCGTTCTGGGGCGCCGGCCTGCGCTTCGCGATCGCCGGCGCGCTGCTCGTGGGTTTCGCTGCGTGGCGCCACATCCGGCTGCCACTCGGCTCGCGCTTCGCCGGCGTCGCGCTACTGGGGGTCCTCAACTTTGGACTCGCGTACGCGTTCGCGTACTGGGGTCTGCTCCAGGCACCGTCCGCAATGGCAGCAACGTTCGTCGCGCTCGTGCCTCTGATGACCTTCTTCATGACGACAGCGCTCGGGATGGAGAGCTTCCGATGGAGTGGTGTGGTTGGCGGCGCCATCGCGGTGACGGGCGTGGCGCTTGTCTTCGTCGATCAGCTCCGCGCCACTGTCCCGCCGGCCGCGCTCGCGGCGCTCTTCCTTCAAGCAGTCGCGGTCGCGGTCTCGACGGTCTTGCTCAAGCGTCTTCCGCGGGCGGATCCGATCGGAACGAACGCGGTAGCGATGCTGTGCGGCGCCGCGTTTCTTCTTGCGGTCGCCTTGCTCGCGCGCGAAACGCCGGTGCTGCCTTCGCGACCCGAGGTCTGGATCGCCTTCCTGTACCTCGTGACGCTTGGCGGCATCGGCCTGTTCATCGGAGTCGTCTTCATCGTGCTCCGCTGGACCGCGTCGGCGAGCGCGTACGTGACGGTCCTCTTCCCTGTCGTGACCGTCGCGGTCGGCGCGATTCTTGCCGGTGAGCTGGTCAGCTTTCAGTTCGTCGGTGGCGCTCTTCTCGTCATGATCGGAACGTATGTCGGTGCCTTCGTCGGGTCGACAAGTGCGGGCAGGCCCGTGCCCGCGAACCTACTATCGGACGCGAGTACCCAGGGGAGTACGTGATTGGCGATAGCAGAAAAGAAGGACCTCTACACATTCCCTCAGGCGCCCGATGCGACTTCGCCGGAGTGGCCGGGTACGCCGATCGGCGCGAAGAACACGATCACCCGAACGAAGGGACGCACCCTCGTCCACGACAAGACCGTCGACGCGAAGCCGGGTCTTTTCAAGCGGCTGCTCGCGAACGCGTTCGAGCACATCGCGACCGCGAAGGAGACGACCTACGCGCACGACGTGGTTATCCACGGACTCCGCGTGCGCGCCATCACGAACAGCGAGCACCTTATCGGCTACTGGAAGGACAACTGGTACGGCGTCGACGAGTGGCAGCGCATCACCGGTCAGAAGCCGGCCGAAACACCGGACGTCCTCGTCGTCGCGCTCGGGCGCGTGCCGAGCGAGGCCGAGGCCGCGTATTACTCGCGGCAGAACGACACGGTCATCTTCTTCAACACGAGCTACTACGGGCAGCTCAAGTCCTGGGTGCTCGGCGCGGTCGGCCGCAAGCTTGCCGTCGAGTACGGCATCCACTCGATCCACGGCGCCGTGGTGACGAAGGACGGCAAGGGCATCCTCTACATCGCGCCGACCGGCACGGGGAAGTCGACCTCGACCTACGGGGTCATGGAATTCCCGGGCACGCGCTTCCACTCCGATGACTGGGTCTACGTTCGCTACGCCTATCGCACCAAGAACGGAAAGGTGCTCTCGCCGGCGCGGATCCTCGACGGCGGCGAGGAGGTCGCGAGGGGTTACCAGACCTACGCCTGGCTCGAGGCCCATCGCTCGAGTGACGCGACCGTCATCGGCCGCGGCCTCGACGACCGCGAGGTCACGACGAGCGCGCGCGAGCTCGATGTCGATCGTCCCGAGGCCTACGCCTACACGAGCGAGAAGGTCTTCTACCTGCGATCGAATCTCGTCGAGAACTTCCCGCAGGCCGCGTTCGACATGGTCCGCTCGCGCCTCGAGAACGCGCCCGACGTCACGCCGGAGTTCATGGCTGAGAACAAGGCGACGATCGACACGGTCGCCGCGAAGCTCACCGGCATGAAGAAAGCGCCGTTCGACACGATGGACCCGGCGAAGCTTCGCACCATGGTCGGGCGGTTCTTCGCGTTCGAGAACACGCGCGCGATGCTCGACATCACGACGGTCTTTCCGAAGGAGCGCGTCTTCACGAATCCGATGGAGCCGGCGCGCATCCACGCCGTCATGCTCATCAAGCGCAACTTCGACGAGGACGTCGTCATCGAGCGCCTCTCTATCGACAAGTTCATGGCGCGACTTCTTGTCGGTCGCACCCCCGCCGGCACGAAGGAGATCGTTTACAACTCGTATCGCGCCGTCGACGACAAGAGCGAGCGGGCGTGGATCGACACGATCGAGGCCAAGGGCGTGGACAAGATGTGGTCGGAATACCAGAAGGCCAAGGACAAGCCAGAGACGCTCAACGAAGAGATGGAGATGTTCCGGATGCTGTTCAAGTCGGCCGCCGCGTACGACCTGAACACGGTCCTGCAGAAGGACAAGACCGTCAGTTCGAAGATGGAGGCCGTTCACAACACCATGCGCGTGATCGTGAAGGCGCTGGAAAACACGAAAGAGACGTTTCGTTACGGCATCGAGGATTACGCGGAGCTACTGAGCGAAGCGAAGGAGCGAGCGACGCATTAAAAAGCCGGCGCGCAGCGCCGTCCGATTGCGGTACCGAAAACTGCTCGACTGACCGGCCAAGCGAGGATTAGCCTCGCTTACCAATGGGGCCCTTCGACCGTTTCAACGACCGCGCCAAGCGCGTGCTTGCCCTCGCCCAGGACGAAGCGATCCGCTTCAACCACAACTACATAGGCGTCGAGCATCTTCTGCTGGGACTTGTCCGCGAGGGAGAAGGTGTGGCTGCTCGAGTGCTCAACTCGCTCGGGGTGGAGCTCTCAAGGGCGCGAACGTCGGTCGAGTTCATCATCGGCCGCGGCGACGCAACCACCTCGCCCAGCGAGATCACGCTGTCGCCACGCACCAAAAGGGTGATCGAGCTCGCGATCGACGAGGCGCGCAAGCTGGGCCACAGCCACGTTGGCACCGAGCACCTGCTGCTTGGGATCGTGCGCGAAGGACAGGGAGTCGCCTCCGGCGTCCTCGAGTCTCTTGGCGTTGGCCTCGAGAAGGTCCGTCACCAGGTCATCGCAGCGCTCGGGCAGCAGCATCCGGAAACGGACATGGCCGCCGCAGCCTCAGCCGGTGTCGGCACCCCGGCGGGCGCCGTGCACATGGCGCGTTCACATCCAACGGCTTCGGTCGATCGTTTCGACGGTAGCAGCCAGAGGGCGCTCGCCCGGGCGTACTGGGAGGCAGGGCGGGCGAATGACAAGGAGGTTGCCCCTCATCACCTGTTGCGCGGTCTCTTGGCAGGCGAGGACCTCTGGGTGCAAAAGATCCTGACCCAGCTCGGCGTCGATCTTTCCAGCCTCGTCGCGACGATCGATACAGCAGCCCCTCGAAGCGACGGACCGAGACCCGCCAGTCTGGTGGAGGCGCCGACGCTCAGCGAGATATTTGCTCGAGCCGGCCTGTTCGCCGCCGAGCGGAACCGGGCCTCCATCCGGTCGGAGCACCTCTTACTGGCGATCTCCAGCACCGCGGGTATCGCGGCTACGGCATTGAATTCGGTCGGCGCAACACCGAAGCGCATCCTGGAAATTCTCGAGAGGATGGATCGCTAGATGAACATCTTCGACAGCGCGATCATCATCGCCGCGGTCGCCGGCGGGATCACCGGGGCGCTCGTCGCGCTCGTGGTCTCGCTCGGCGTGATCCGAGCACAGCGCCATCTCGGCGGAACGACCGTCGGCGCGCCTCACGCAACGGAGTGGCGCACTCCCTCCGGGCCGCTCGCGCGGCATCTCGCGCATGCGGAGCCGGCCGCGACACCCGCTCAGACGGATGAGGCTGCCCGCCCGCAGGAGTAGTGCCGCGTGGACCTGGGTACCGTCGCGATGGTTGCTCTCATTGGCGGTTTCGCGGGCGGAGCCGTCGGAGCCGCGCTCGTCGGCACAGTTGAGGCGATCCTGCGGCGGCGGATCGAACGGAGCGTCCCAAATCATGTGCGGACTTTTCGTTCGACGTACACCCGCAAAGACCCCGAGTGAACGTCGAGCTCGTCGCCGTCGCGCTCGGAGCGGGGCTGGTCGGTGGCGCGATCGGTGGGATCGCGATCGGCGCGGTTCAGGCGTGGATGGCGCGAGGAAAAGGGACGCGCGTTCAGTGGTTCGGCCGGCACCTCGGACCTCCACCGACCGAGGCAATGCGCATGTCAAGGTCGAGCACGTCGGGGACGGTACCGTTCGACCGCTTCAACGAGAGCGCTAAACGCGTGCTGGCTCTCGCCCAGAACGAGGCGATCCTGCACAACCACAACTACATCGGAACCGAGCACCTCCTCGCGGGCTTGCTTGAGGACGGCGACACGCTAGCCGCGCGCGCGCTTCAGTCACTCGGTATCGAGCGCGCGAAGGTGCGGAAGGCGATCGACTTCATCATCGGGCGCGGCGAACAGGCCACCCACGCGAGCGAGATCACGCTCTCGCCACGCACGAAGAAGGTCATCGAGCTCGCGATCGACGAAGCTCGGCGGATGGGTCACGCTCGCGCTGGAGCCGAGCACATGCTCCTTGGCCTTGTCCGCGAGGGAGAGGGCATCGCGTCAGGAATCATCGAGTCCCTTGGTGCAACCATGCCGATGGTCCGCGCGAAGGTGCTCGAGCTCCTTGCGGCATCAGGAACTCCCCCGCCCGCGAATTACACCGCAGCGCCGACCAGGCGTGAACACTTCTCCGGCCCCTTGACGCGGTTCAGCGACAGGGCGAAGCGCGTGCTCGCCTTTGCCCAAGATGAGGCGATGCGGATGGGCCACGCCTACATCGGACCCGAGCACCTGCTCCTGGGCCTCGGCCGCCTCGCTGAAATGGCCCAGCCCGATGCGGCCATGCAGCGGATCTTCGGAACCCTCGGGATCACGCTCGAGCAGGTCCGTGCCGAGCTTGGGAAGGTCATTCCGCCGACGGGACGCGAGAGCCACGCGACGGAGATCACGCTCAGTCCAGAGACGAAGGAGATCATCCAGGTCGTGAATGAGTCCGCCGCGGGGGACTCCATCGTGCCGGAGGATCTCCTGCTCGCGATGGTCCGCGACGCCCAGAGCTTCGCCGCGCAGATCCTCGCTCGGCTCGGCGCGACGCCCGAACGCGTTCGCGCCGCCCTCGGCCGCTGATGCGTCGCGAAGGTTCCCACACCGGCGCGATGGTCTTCGCGGGTGTGGTCGGCGTCATCCTCTTGGCCGTCCTCTCGCTGCGCGGGGGCGGCACCCCCGCGGTGCAGCCAACGCCGACGCCGACGGCGACCGCGCCGCTCCCGAAGCTCGCCGATCTCGATAGCGCGTGGGTCGACCAGACGCCGCCGGCGGAGATCGCGGTTGGAGCGGAGGCGACGATCACTTTCAAGTTCCGAAACACTGGGCGCGCCGCGTGGACGCGAGGCACAGGGTCCGAGGCGAGCCTCGCCTTCACCGGCACGGCGGCGACGTTCGATCCGAAGATGGCGGTGAACTGGCCCGCCGCGAGCACGCCCGCGCTGCAGACAGAGGACGTGGTCGCGCCGAACGAGATCGGGACGTTCACATTCAAGGTGAAAGGCGTCGCACCGGGCACCTATCGGATCGACGTTCGACCCACGGTCGCTGCGGTCGGCACGCTACGCGACCAGGGCGTCTACACCGAGGTCACGGTCCGCTAGAGACGCCGGTTAGCGCAGCGAAATGTCCGCCTGACCCTCGAGCGCGGAGGCAAGTCGTGCGCGCGCCGCGGCGGCATCGGAGGCACGCACCAGGACGGTGACCGAATGCTGCGCGACCGTCGGTAGCTGCGCGCTCCGATCGGCCCGAACCGCCGCGAGGTGGAAGAGGAACGCGGCCGCGCTCACCGTGCCATCGACGGTGAAGTGCCAGATGTCGTGCCACGTCGAAAGCGGAAAGGATCCGGCGAGCGCGGCGTTGAGCAAGCGATACAGCCCGGCCGATCCGAAGACGAGCATCCCGAGGACCCCACCGAGGATTGCGAGGTAGAGATACCCGCGGCGCGGGAGCGACCGGCGCTCGTCGTCGCTCAGCCTGCGCTGCGCCTGCCACCACGAGAATCCCCACGCCGGCGCGCCGACGAGGACGAGCGCGATGTACGCGGCCGTCTCGCCGTTGCCGTGTGTGTTGACCCCCATGACCTGGCTGCCGAGCACGCCGATCGCGCCCGCGGTGCCGACCGCGAACATCCCGAGCCCGATCGTCGCGATGAGATAGGTGTAGAGGCGGCGGATCGTGGCGGCGCGCTCGACCTCCGTTTCGCGCGCGGCGTCGGCCTGAACGACGCGCCGGTAGAAGACCCATACCGTCGCGAACACGAGGAGGTTCGTCACCGGGAATCCGAGATCGTGCTGGATGTTCCGGAACTCCTCCCGGTCGGGCGTGCCGAGGATGCGTTCGACCACGTTCGCGAGCGCGATCGTCGCGCTGAGAAGCACCGCGAGCGCCGAGACGAGGACGACGAGGTAGATCCAGAGCTTCCGCACCACCGAGCTGCGCTCGATCTCGCCGTCCGGCGTCGCGATCCGGAGCCCACGCTGCAACGGGATCCACGCGCTGAGCCAGAGGGCAAGCCCAGCGAGAATCCCCGGCACGGCGCCGATGAGCTGGAAGCGCAGCAGGTCATCGCGACTCGGCGCCGGCGGCGTCACCACCACGACTCCGGGCGGTACTTCGCGCGGAGCCGTCAGCCCGGGGATCGGCGCGATGGCGTCGGCGATCCGGTCCCAGATCCCAGCGAGCGTGGTCACCGTCGTCGATGCCGCCCAGAAGAGGCCGATCACCGCGAGGCCGTAGAACGCAAGTTGGCGAAATCCGGCGGCCCGGCCCGCGATCAGCGTGACGCTCCGGTCGTGGTTCGAAAGCCGTACGTGGTAGCCGAGGACGATGGCGGACGTCAGCGCCATGACCGCGGCGCCAGCCGCGCGCGCCGGCCATTCCGCCTCGAGGCCGAAGTAGTCGGGGAACTGCGCGTTCGCACCGATGAACATTCCCTGCAGCACAAGCCCGAGAGCGCGCTGCCCGTAGCCGAAGACGAGGAGCGCTGTAACGAAGACCACGAGGTGCAGGTAGAAGCTGCGGAGCGCCGACCCACGCTCCTCGACCGACCGGAGCGCGGCACGTTGCGCGACACGGAAATGGATAACCCACGCCGGCAGGCCGACGACGAGGAGCGCGATCGCGAGACTGGCCTGTTCTCGGTAGAGCTCGCGTGGCCGGTTGAACTCGTTGAACACAAAGGGCAGGCCGGTGAAACCGCCGGATGGCGCGCCCATCGCGATCTCGGCGCCGACACGCAGAAGGTTCGCGACCGCGAGGACGACCATGTGGATCGCGACCAGCGCGACGAGGTAGAAGTACGCGCGCTGCACTGCCGGAAGCGGCCGGTCGGCTGTGTCCATCGGCAGATCATCGCCCACCCGAGGTACCGATGGGCGTCGGAGAGCACACGTTCGGGGCGCGGCCGCGCATCCGTAGACGGCGCTGCGGCGTATGCGGTGTACATTCGGGCGCGTCTGTTGGCCGCGTGAGGCCCGCCTGGGCGGGGCGGCCAAAAGGGGAGGCAGACATGATTCCTGCGTCCTTCGATTACGCCGTCGCGCGCGACGTCGGCCACGCGATTCAGCTCCTCGGAACCTCGGGTGGAGAGGGCAAGGTGCTCGCGGGAGGCCAAAGCCTCATCCCACTCATGAAGTTCCGCCTCGCGCAGCCGGCGCTGCTCATCGACATCAACCGCGTTGCCGGACTCTCGGCGATCAAAGAGAACGGGGACCTGCGCATCGGTGCGCTCGTCCGGGAGAACGATCTCGAAGCGAATCCGATCGTGCGGCAGCGGTATCCCATCCTCGTCGAAACCGCCGCGGTGATCGCCGATCCGCTCGTGCGCAATCTCGCGACGATCGGTGGCAACCTCGCGCACGCCGATCCCGCGAACGATCACCCCGCCACGATGCTCGCGGTTCGCGCCTCAGTCGTGGCGCAGGGACCGAAAGGTGAACGGATGATCCCCATCGACGAGCTCTTCGTCGACACGTTTACCACCTCGCTCGCGCCCGACGAGATCCTCACGCAGATCCGCATCCCGAAGCCGGCTCCCCGGAGCGGGGGCACGTACCTCAAGCTCGAGCGCAAGGTCGGCGACTTCGCGATCGCGGGCGTCGCCGTAATGATCGTGCTCGACGCGAGCGGAAAAGTCGCGAGCGCGGGGATCGGCCTCACCAACGCCGGGCCGACCGCGATCCGCGCCGGCCGCGCCGAGGATGTGCTCACCGACCAGATGCCCGACGACAAGACGATCGCCGAGGCGGCGTCCCGCGCCGCGGCAGCAGCCGAGCCCGTCTCCGACCTGCGCGGACCGGCCGCCTACAAGAAGGACGTTTTCCGCGTTCTCACGAGGCGCGCAATCGTCAAAGCGATCGCGCGCGCGAAGGGAGGTGCCTAATGGCGGTTGAAACGGCGCCAGCCACCACAACCGGCACGAGGCGCATGAAAGTCCACGTGACCGTCAACGGTCAAGCCCACGAGGTCGAGGTCGAGACGCGCACGCTCCTCGTCCACTTCCTCCGCGAGAACCTCGGCATGACCGGCACGCATATCGGCTGTGACACGACCAACTGCGGGGCCTGCACCGTGCTGCTGAACGGACGGCCCGTGAAGTCGTGCACCGTGTTCGCGGTGCAGGCAGATGGGATGAGCGTCGCCACAGTCGAAGGCCTCGAGAAGGATGGCAAGCTCGACCCGGTGCAGGAGGGATTCCACGAGGAGCACGGACTCCAGTGCGGCTTCTGCACTCCCGGGATGATGATCACCGCGGCGGCACTTCTGGCTGCGAATCCGGACCCAAGCGAGCTCCAGATCCGTCAGGCCATCTCCGGCAACCTCTGCCGCTGCACCGGTTACGTGAACATCGTGAAGTCGATCCAGTACGCGGCTCGAAAGACGCGCGAGACCGCGGGAGGGAAGGCCCCAGATGGCGGTTGAGATCGGCGGCATCGGCCAAAGCGTCAAGCGCAAGGAAGACGCGCGCTTCATCCGCGGACGCGGCAACTACGTCGACGACGTGAAGCTGCCCGGCATGCTGTACCTAGACATCGCCCGCAGCCCCTACGCGCACGCGCGCATCAAGAGCATCGACACGTCGAAGGCGCTCGCCATCCCCGGCGTGCTCGCGGTGATCACGGGCAAAGACCTCGTACCGCTCAAGCTCGAGTGGATGCCGACGCTCATGTCGGACCGCCAGATGGTCCTGCCGACGGACACCGTCCTCTACCAGGCGCAAGAGGTGGCGGCCGTCGTCGCGACCGAGCGTTACATCGCTGCCGATGGCGTCGCGGCGATCGAGGTCGACTACGAGCCCCTCCCGGTCGTGGTGGACCCGATCAAAGCGCTCCAGCCCGGCGCCACGCTCGTCCGCGAGGACCGCGAGCAGAAGGACAACCACATCTGGCATTGGGAGGTCGGCGACAAGGCCGGCACCGACAAGGCCTTCAAGGACGCCGAGGTCGTCGTCAAGCAGGACATCTACATCCCGCGGATCCACGTCTCCTCTATCGAGACCTGCGGCATGGTTGCGAGCTTCGACAAGATAAACGGCAAGCTCACCGTCTGGATGACGACCCAGGCGCCCCACGCGATTCGCACTGTCATCGCACTCGTCGCGGGTCACCTCGGGCTCTCCGAGGAGCGGATCCGCGTGATCTCCCCCGACATCGGCGGCGGCTTCGGCGGCAAAGTGCCGGTGTATCCGGGGTACGTGCTCGCGATCGGCGCGTCGGTCCTCACCGGACATCCGGTCAAGTGGATCGAGGACCGCTCCGAGAACATCCAGGCCGACTCGTTCGCGCGCGACTACCACATCACCGCCGAGCTCGCCGCGAAGAAGGACGGCACGATGCAGGCACTTCGCGTGAAAACCGTCGCCGACCACGGCGCATTCGACGCGGCCGCGAATCCGTCCAAATACCCGGCGGGGCTCTTTCACATCATCACCGGCAGCTACCCGTTCGCAAAGTCGTTCGTCGAGGTGGACGGGGCGTACACCAACAAGCCTCCGGGAGGCATCGCGTACCGCTGCTCGTTCCGCGTCACCGAGGCTGCCTTCACCATCGAGCGGCTCGTCGACGTGCTCGCGCTCGAGATCAAGAAGGACCCGGCCGAGCTTCGGATGCAGAACTTCATCCCGCCGACGGCCTTCCCGTACACCTCGTCGCTTGGGTGGGAGTACGACTCGGGCGACTATGGCCGCGCGCTCAAGCTCGCGATGGACAAGATCGGTTATGCCGAGCTCCGCAAGGAGCAGGCTGCGAAGCGCGCCAAGGGTGAGCTCATGGGCATTGGCATCTCGAGCTTCACCGAGATCGTCGGCGCAGGGCCGTCGAAGCACTTCGACATCCTGGGCATCAAGATGTTCGACTCCTGCGAGATTCGCGTACATCCGACCGGCAAGGCCATGGTCCGGCTTGGCGTGAAATCGCAGGGCCAGGGGCACGAGACGACCTTCGCGCAGATCGTCGCCGAGGAGCTCGGGCTCCCGGTCGGCGACATCGCCGTCGAGGAGGGCGACACCGACACCGCGCCCTACGGCCTCGGCACGTACGCCTCACGCAGCACGCCCGTCGCGGGCGGCGCGACCGCGATCGCCGCGCGCAAGATCCGCGAGAAGGCCAAGCTCATCGCCGCGCACCTCCTGGAGGCGAGCCCCGACGATATCGAGTGGAAGGACTACAAGTTCCAGGTCAAGGGCGTGCCCGCGAAGTCGAAGACCATGCAGGAAGTCGCGTTCGCCGCGTACACGAACCACCCGCAGGGCATGGAAGCGGGGCTCGAGGCGGTCGACTACTACGACCCGCCGAACCTCACGTTCCCCTTCGGCTCGTACATCTGCGTCGTCGACATCGACCGGGGCACCGGCGAGGTGAAAGTCCGCCGCTTCGTCGCGGTGGACGACTGCGGCACGATCATCAATCCGATGATCGTCGAGGGTCAGATCCACGGCGGTCTGACGATGGGTCTCGCGCCCGCGCTCTACGAGCAGATCAACTACGACGACGACGGCAACATCCAGGGCGGCAACTTCATGGACTACCTGCTCCCGACCGCGATGGAGACCCCGAACTGGGAGACCGCCAAGACGACGACACCGTCGCCGCACCACCCGATCGGGGCCAAGGGCGTCGGCGAGTCGGCGACGGTGGGCGCGCCCGCGGCGATCGCGAACGCGGTCGTCGACGCGCTCGCTCATCTCGGCGTACGGCACATCGACATCCCGATCACACCGTGGAAGGTGCAAAAGATCCTCAAAGAAAAAGGCGTGGCGGAGTGACCTAGAGGCAATGCGTTTCGAGGGCACGCTCGACATAGCCGCACCGCGCGATCGGGTGTGGTCCTTCCTGACGGATCCGACCCAGGTGACGACGTGCGCGCCTGACGTACAGAGCCTCGACGTCAGTGACCCGCATCACTTCAAGGTCGTGGTGCGGGCCGGTGTCGGCCCGATCAAGGGCACGTTCTCGATGAACGTGCAGTTCCTCGAGCTCGAGCGGCCCAAGCACGCCGCGGTCCTGGCGCGCGGCCAGGCGCCGGGGAGCGCCGTGCAGATGGTCAGCAACATGGATCTGTCGGAGTTTGACGACACGCACACGGTCATGGAGTGGTCGAGCGAGGTGACCGTGTCCGGGATGATCCAGCAGGTCGGCGCGCGGCTTATGCAGGGCGCGGCGGACAAGATCACCCAGCAGCTCTTTGCCTGCATCAAGACGAAGCTCGAGGCGTCGGTCCCGATATGACGACCGCCGCGGCGAAACAGACACGCGGGTACACGGACATCGGCGGCCATCAAACCTGGTTCGCGGACGCTGGCGGAACGCGCGATCCGCTTCTCATCCTGCACGGAGGTCTGAGCGACAGCGAGCTGCTGCTCGACCGGCTCGGACCTTCACTCGGCGAGCGCTTCCGGGTCCTGGCGTTCGACCGTCGCGGGCATGGACGCACGGCCGACACGGACGCGGCCTTCCATTACGACGACATGGCCGCCGAGGCCATCGCGGTGATCGACAAGCTCGTCGGCGGCCCGGCCAATCTGGTCGGCTGGAGCGATGGCGGCAATGCGGCACTTCTCGTTGCCTTGCGGCGCCCGGATCTCGTCCGAGCGCTGGTTCTCATCGGAGCCAACTACCACTTCAACGGGAACATGCCTACGGAGCCTGGTGGGTCCGGCCCTCAGGCGCTACGCGACCGTTACGCCGCACGGTCGCCGGACGGGGGCGAGCACTTCGCGACGTTTCTCGCGAAATCGCAAGCGATGTGGACCAGCGAGCCGACGCTCACGACGAACGATCTCCGAAAGGTCTCCACGCCGACCCTCGTCGTGGCCGGCGACGACGATCTGCTGACGCTCGCGCACACCACTTCGCTCTATGAATCGCTGCCGCTCGGTCAGCTCGCGGTCATCCCCGGTGCTTCGCATGCGGTCGTGCTCGAGAAGCCCGACCTCGTCACTCGTTTCATCAGCGATTTTCTGAGCGCGCCCGGAACACCGAAGACCCTTCTCCCGATCCGGCGGAAGGCCAACGCGTGATGAGCGCGCTCGGCGATGACCGCGTCGCGCGCGACCTCCTCATGCTCCCGCGCCTTCTTCGGCGCGCCGGAGTTCACGTCAACGCCGAGCGCGCTCGCGTGTACCTGCAGGCGATCGCAGCGATCGATCTCGAGCGACCCGAGGACGTGCGCGCGGCGAGCCGCACGGCCCTCGTGTCGCGTCAGGCGGACCTCGCCCCGTTCGAGATCACGTTCGACCTGTTCTGGTCCCTCCTCCGTGGTGGGCGTCTCACCGCGCCGGTCCCGAGTGCCCGCCCTCCGAAGGCTGAGTCGGACCAGATCGAGGTCCCGCTGGGGCAGATACCGAGCCGGATGACATCGCTCGTCCCGCGGATCGTCCGCGTGATGGCAAGCCCGACCGAGCTTCTGCGCACGACCGACTTCTCGGCGATGACCGCCGCCGAGCGCGGCGCGGCCGCGCGGTTCCTCGAGCGCATGCGATGGTCTCCGGGCCAGCGCCCGAGCCGGCGCTTCCGCTCGTCGCGAAACGGCAGACGCCTCGATGCGCGCGCGACCTTGCGAAAGTCGCTCGCCGCGGACGGCGAGCCCGCCGTCCTCATTCGCCGGGCGCGTCGCGTGAAGCGAAGGCCGCTGGTCATCCTGTGCGATGTCTCCGGATCGATGGAGGCGTACACGCGGCTCCTCCTGCATATGTCGCACGCGTTCGCGCGCGGCTGGGGCCGGGTCGAAACGTTCACCTTTGGCACGCGCTTGACCCGCATCACGCGACAGCTTCGCGAGCGGCGCCCTGACGCTGCGCTCGCGCACATCTCGCGCGCCGTCTCCGACTGGTCCGGCGGCACGCGCATCGGAGACGCACTGCACGAGTTCAACCTGCGGTGGTCGCGGCGGGTCCTCGGCCGTGGGGCGATCGTTTTGCTCGTCACCGACGGGTGGGAGCGCGGCGATCCGGCTCGGCTTGAGCAGGAGGCGTCGCGCCTGCAGCGTGCGGCGTACCGCCTCATCTGGCTCGACCCGCTCTCTGGTACCCGCGATTACTCGCCCGATGCGCGCGGCGCCCGCGCGCTCAGCGGTCATGCCGACGACCACCTCGCGGCGAACACGCTCGACGGCCTCTCGCGGATCGCGGAGCTCCTCGGCGACGTCGGCCGCGGCCGGCCGGTGCGGCGATCTGGTGCGACGTGAGCGCAGCCTTCTTCGAGCTCGCCGCCGAGCTGCTTGCGCGACGCGAGCCCTTCGCGACCGCGACCGTCGTCCGTGCGGACCGACCCACGTCCGCGAAGCCCGGCGCGAAGGCGATCATCACGCCCGATGGCAAGCTCACCGGATGGATCGGTGGCAGCTGCGCCGCGCCTGTCGTGATCCGCGAAGCCGTCGCGGCCATCGCCGACGGCGAGGCTCGGCTCATCGAGATCTCCAAGACCAGCGCGGCGCCGCGACCGGGGGTGCGACACTTTCCCATGACGTGCCACTCCGGCGGCACGCTGGAGATCCATATCGAACCCCTTCTTCCGACCGAGCAGCTCGTCGTCCTAGGAAAGACGCCCGTCGCGCGCGCGCTCGTCGCGCTCGGGTCGGCGCTCGGGCGCTACGTCGTGGTCGCAGAGCCGAACGTCACCGAGGTCGACTTTCCGACCGCTGACCGAATCACGAGCGATCTGTCGGACGTGAACGTCGACGAGCGCACGTCGATCGTCATCGCGATGCGCGGCGATGCTGACGAGGACCCGGCTGAGGCGGCCCTCCGGACTCGAGCGAGTTACATCGGCCTTGTGGCGAGCCGGACCCGCGGAGACGTGATCCGCGACACGCTCGCGCGGCGCGGACTCGGTGAGGAGCAGCTCCGGCGGCTCGTGTATCCGGCGGGCCTCGACCTCGGTCACGCGAGCGATGAAGAGATCGCGCTCTCGATCCTCGCGCAGATCCTCACAATCCGCGCGAATCTCGCGCGCGCCGCGGCGCAGCAGCCGCATCAGATGCTGCACCCGACCGCGCCGGTGGCCGAGGCCGTCGATCCGATCTGCGACATGGTCGTCGCGATCACGCCCACCGCTCTCCGCGCCGACTTCGAAGGCACCACCTATTACTTCTGCGGCGAGGGCTGCCGCCGCCGCTTCCTGAAGGACCCCGCCACCGCGGTCGCGGCGGCGCGATGAAAGAGGTCGCGGCCGAGCTCGAGCAGTGGCTCGCGAGCGGCGACCCCGTGGCGATCGCGACCGTCGTCCGGATCAGCGGCTCCGCGCCCCGTCCGCTCGGCGCGACGCTCGTCGCGCGAGCCGAGGAGAAGATCGCGGGCTCGGTCAGCAACGGATGTGTCGAGTCGGCGGTCTACGAGGAGGCCATAGCCGTCCTGAAGGACGGCCGCGCCCGCGTCGTGAACTACGGAATCAGCGACGAGTTCGCGT
>VBDV01000163.1 GCA_005882765.1 Chloroflexota bacterium
CATATCGCGGTCAAGGAGCCGGCCCTCCTGCGCAAGCAGGTCCGCTACTAGGCCCGCCTAGACTCTCTCGTCCGTGAAGGTCGAAGAGCTTCGCAAGATGGCCGGCACGCTCGCCGATGTGCTCCCGATCGAGATCCTGCCGGAGGTCGATCGTCGAGAGCTCGCCAGCCACATGACCCTCCGGAAGTTCAAGCAGGATGAGGTCGTCTACCACCAGGGCGATCCCGCCGCACATTGGTTCGTAGTGTTCGAGGGCCTCGTCAAGGTGCTGCTGCTGGACGAGAACGGCCGGGAGCTCCTCATCTCGCTGCACTCGCGGGGCGAATTCTTCGGCGAGCTCGTGATCTTCGAGGACAAGGTTCCGCGCGATGGCACGGCCGTCTGCGTCATTCCGACGAGCGTCTTCCAGATCGACCGCGATGGCTCGCTCGCCGTGCTGAAGCGAAACGAGGAAGCGCGGGCGCACATGTTCGAGCGGCTCTCGCGAAGCATCCGGAAGCTCGAGGGCCAGGTCGAGGATTTCGCGTTCCTCGACGTCACCAGCCGCCTCGCGAAGTACCTCGTCGAGGTGGCGCGTCTGGGCCGGCCCCTACCGCTTACTCAAGATGACCTCGCCGCGGCCGTCGGCTCCACGCGGATGACGGTGAACAAGCTCCTCGCCGACTTCGAGCGTCGTGGGCTCATCGACGTCGAGCGTCGCAACGTGCGCGTGCTGGACGAGACCTCGCTGCTCCGGGAGATCCGCGTCTAAAAGAGGTTCGTGAGCCAGCGCATCCGTTTGTGCGCGGGATCGGGGGCGCGCTCCGATGGCTCGAGTCTCGCGAGGTCATCGTGCAGCGAGAGCGCAAGCGTCCGTGTCGCGGCCTTCGTCGGCGCCTCTCGTGCGACCGTGCGCGGCGCACCGGCGATCGTGACGAGCTCCTTACGGAGATAGAGCTCGGCCGTCCCCGAGAGCCACACCGGGAGGATCGGCGCGCCCGACCGCAAGGCGAGGTATCCGACCCCGCGCGCGAACGGCCCGAGCGACGACTCCACGCGCGAGACCCGCCCCTCGGCAAAGACGACGACGATCGCACCGCCTTCGAGCGCCGCGAGCGTCGTCGTGATCGCGGCCCGATCGGCGCTCGCGGAGGCGCGCTCGATCGGGATGACGATCCCGACGGCGCGCAGCACCGCTCGCCACCACCACACCTTCCCGGTCCCCTCGCGATCGCCGAGGAGCCGCACGTCGGCACTCAGCGGAAAGGATGCCGCCAAAAGGAAGCCGTCCGCCCATCCCTGGTGGTTGGCCACGACGAGGAGCGGGCCGCGTGCGGGCAGTGTTCCGTCGTGCCGCACTCGGAAGATCGCCGCGAAGAGACCACGGACGATGAGCCGAGCGATTCGGGAGCGCATGCGATAAGCCTGAGCCATCTGCGCAAGAGCCGTGAGTCGGCCGCCCTACCCCGCGAGTGTGCCCCGCGGCACCTACGACCCGAACGACGTCATCGCGAGGCCGAGAAGCGCGACGAACATCGCGATCGTGACCGTCCACCCGAGCACCGTCAGCACGGGCCCGATCGTTTGCTGGCCCATTACCTTCGTGTTCCGGGCGACCAGCATGATCACAACAAGGAGGAACGGCGCCGCGACTCCGTTCAGAACCGAGGTGAAAAAGAGCGCGTCGATCGGTTTGACGCCGGTGAACGGAATGACCAGGCCGACGAGCGTCGCCAGCGCGACCACCCCGTAGAAAGGCCGAGCTCTCCACCAGTCCTCGTCCAGACCCTCACGCCAGCCAAACGTTTCGGACACCGCGTATGCGGACGCGCCCGACAGGACGGGCACGGCGAGGAGACCCGTCCCGATCATTCCCACGGCGAAGATCACCCCAGCGAGGTTGCCCGCGAGCGGCTTCAGGGCCTCGGCGGCGTCCGCTCCGGTTGAGATGTCCGTCTTCCCGTTCGCGTGGAGGGTGAGCGCCGTCGCAAGGATGATGAAATACATCACGACGTTCGAGACCCACATGCCGACGGTCACATCGATCGTCGCGATCTTCAGCTCGAACCGTGACGCGCCTCGCCGCTGCGCACGTTGGCGACGCCCTGCGGACTTCTCTTCCTCGACCTCCTGACTCGTCTGCCAGAAGAAGAGGTACGGCGAGATCGTCGTGCCGAGGATCGCGACGACGGTCGCGATGTACTCGTGATCCGTCGAAATGGTCGGCACGATCGTGGCCCGGATGGTGTCCGCCACAGGGGGGTTCACAAGAACGGCGTCGACCACGTACGCGAGGAGCGCAACGGTGAGGTACTTGAACACACGCTCGATGAATCGGTACCTCGCGAAGACCTGCATCGCCACGAGAGCGACCGCGATCGGCACGACGAGCCACGGGACCCGTGTGCCGACGATGATCCCCGCCGCATCGGCGATCGCACCGAGATCGGCTCCGACGTTCACGACGTTGGCGACGACGACGAGCGCGACCGCCGGGTAAAGCACCCACCGCGGGTAATGCTCCTTGAGTATCCCGGCGAGGCCGCTGCCGGAGACCTGGCCAAGCCGCGCGCAGATGTTTTGGACCGCTGCCATGAACGGAAAGGTGATGAGCGCGGTCCAGAGGGTCGCAAGACCGAGCGACGCTCCGGCCACCGAGTACGTCCCGATCCCACTGGGATCGTCGTCGGCCGCGCCGGTGATGAATCCCGGCCCAAGAATGAGCGCGGCCTTTTTGATCGGCTGACGCTCGCGCGCGACCTGCTGCGCTCGGGTCATCCCGCGAGTTTCTTCGGGAGCCCCTGCTTGTGCCGCCAGAAATCCGCCCATGGGTCGCTTCCCGCGAGGCGTTTTTCGAAGGTGCGCATGTTGAAGGTCGCCGGGTCCAGGCGGGGCGAGACCTCATCCCACGCGAGCGGCGTGGAGATCGCGGCGTGCGGTCTGTTTCGCACGCTATAGGGCGCGACGATTGTCTGGCCGAACGCATTGCGCATGGCGTCGGCGAACACGCGTCCCCCACGTTTTGCTTTGGAGAATTCCACCGTCACGAGCTTGGGCTCCCGCCGCGCGAGCTCCTCGCCGAGCGCCATCGCGACTGCGGTCGCTTCCTGCTGTGTCACGCCGGCGCGCAGCGGCACGAAGAGGTGCAGGCCTTTGCTCCCCGACGTCTTCGGGTAGGAGCTCAGCTTGACTTCCTCGAGCAGTTTGCGAAGCGCGAGGCCCGCAAGCGCGGCGTTGGCGAACGACTCGGGCGGGTCCATGTCGAACGCGAGCCAATCGACCTCGTGGATCGTTTTTGCACGAGAGGTCATGACGTGGATCGCGATGCAGCCCAGGTTCACCATGCCGACGAGCGTGGCGCGCGAGCCGCCGATGATGTAACGGACGTCCTTGCCCGTGCTCGCCGCCCTCACGACGAGGCGCGGTCCTGCGGGTTGCCAGTGTTCGGGGAAGTCCTTGCGGTAGAAGCAAGGACCGAGCATGCCGTCGGGGCAGCGCTCGGCGGTCAGCGGCCGATCGCGCATCCATGGCGACACGTGCGACCAGATGCCGTCGTAAAAGCGCGCGACGTCGGCTTTCGTGATCCCGTCATCGGGCCACCAGACCTTGTCCGGGTTGCTGATGGTGACGCCCGCGATCTTGACGGCCTCAGCGCTCACGGTCTCTCCAGGTGCACTCAGACGGGTCCTTGTCCGTGCGAAGACCGAGGAACGCGGGCTGCCGCAGCTTCCCGTCGGCGGTCCACTCCGCGTACGCGAGCTGTGCGACGAGCCTCGGCCGCACCCAGGTCGCGTCGCGCATCGGCGGTGGCGGATCGAAAGGCGATTTGTCCGTGCGCAGCTTCCCGATCTTCGACGCGAGCATCACCAGCGTGTCCTGCGTGAAGCCGGTGCCCACCTTGCCGACGTAGCGAAGCCTCGGTCCGTCGTAGAGGCCGACGAGAACGGCACCGAGGTGCTGGCGACCGCCCTTCGGCAGGGTGTACCCGCCGATGACGAACTCGGACTCTTTGCGCACTTTGACCTTGCGCCAGAAGGGCGAACGCACGCCGGGCTGGTACGGGGAGCGCTCGTCCTTGGCGATGATCCCCTCCCAGCCGAGACGTTTGGCTTCGCGATACGCGGCCTTGCCGTCGCGGACGAGGCGCCGCGAGATAAACACGGGAGAGGTCCGGCGACCGATGAGCGTCTCGAGGGCCGCCCGCCGCTCGCTCAGCGGCCGCGGCATCAGCGATCGGCCGTCCTGCTCGAGGAGGTCGAAGACCGCGTACCGCGTCGGCGATCCACCGGCGGTGCCGCGCCGCTGCAACAGCTGAAACCGAGAGACCCCTTTCTCATCCAAGGCGACGAGCTCGCCGTCGATGATGAGATCGCTGTCGCCGAGCGCCTCCACCGCCGCGACGACGTGCGGGAACCCGCCGGTCAGGTCCTGGAGCATCCGCGACCAGATCTTCACGCGGCCGCGCTCGCGACCGGCCACCGCGCGGATGCCGTCGTACTTCTCCTCGAAGACCCATTCGGGACCGTCGACGATGGTCGGCGACAACGTCGCGAGCATCGGACGAATGAGCGTCACTGCGGATCGCCCGTCGCCGCCTTCGCGACGTCACCACCTTCGTCGCGCGCGATCCCGGCGAGCAGTCGTCGGGTGAGCACCGATCGCGGCTTCGCCGTCGCGATGTCGACCGCCGTGGCGCTCCGGTCCCGGCGCTTCATCAGGAGCCACCTGCGGTCACCGGTCCGTACCAGGGTCCACGAGCCTTTGAGCTTCTTTCCATTGAGCGTGAAGACGATGCGTCCCTTGCGTAGGGCCTCGTCGAAGCTCTCGTCTCCCTCCAATCGATACGTCCCGATGTCCCACACCATGACCGTCCCGCCGCCGTACTCACCCTCCGGAATCACGCCCTCGAAGCGCGCGTAATCCAGCGGATGATCTTCGACCGCCATCGCGAGGCGCTTGTCCGCTGGATTCAGAGAGGGGCCTTTCGGGACGGCCCACGACACGAGGACGCCGCCGGCCTCGAGGCGGAAGTCGTAGTGCAGCGCGGTTGCGCGATGCTTCTGCACGACGAACAGCCGCTCTGGGCCCTTCGGCTTGCCCTCTTGAGGTTCCGGGGTCTTCGCGAAATCGCGCTTGCGCTTGTATTCGCGGAGCGAGCGCGCCCGCTCCTTAGTCGCCGCGATCCTTCATCCCTTTCGGCGCGGGGTTCTTGGCTTTGATCCGCTTGTCCTGAGCGATGCTGCGCCCGGCGCTGGTCTGATCGGAACCGAATCGACCCCCGCCCACACGTCGGACGAAGCGGGATCCGCCCGCCTTCCCCGGCGTCGTGTCGATGCGCTCGCGCTTACCCCCTGCCATATCGTGCTCCCTTCGTTCGAATGACCCTTCTTGGTTGCACGAATGAGACCGACTCGCTCGGCAAGCTCCGGCGCTGATAGGACGTTCAAGATGTGGTCGCGGGGGACACCGGCGAGGATCGCGGCCGCGATCCCGATGTCGAGAAAGACAAGCTCGCTCGGGGTGTGAGCATCCGTGCCGATCGAGACCCATGCGCCTTCGGCGGCGATGATCCGTAAGCGCTCGATGTCGAGGTCCTGCCTGTCCGGGTACGAGTCGATCTCAAGCGCGGTTCCGGTCTCGGCTGCCCGCCGCGCGACCCGTTGCCAATCGCAGGAGAGTCCAACCCGAAAGTTGTAGATGCGCCCGCGAGGGTGCGCGAGCACCTGGATGTCGGGGTTCTCGAGGCCGCGGACGTAACGATCGCTCTGGTCATCCCGCAGGCGCAGCTTCGAATGGAACGCTCCGAGAACCAGGTCGAGCTCGGCAAGCCTCTCGGGATCCATATCCCCAGCGCCCTCGGGTGTGAGATCCATCTCGATGCCCCGGAGGACAGCGATCTCGGAGCCGCGGGCTTTGATGGCGGCGATGTGCTCGCCCTGTGCCACGAGGCGCGCCTCGTCCATTCCGTTGGTGATGCGAAGGGTTTTCGAGTGATCGGTGATGGCGATGCGCTCGCGGCCGATCTCCGCCGCCGCAGCCGCCATCTCTTCGATCGTCGAGCTGCCGTCGGTCTCGTCGGTATGCATCTGATGGTCCGCGCGTGCCGCCTCGCGCCACTCGGGATGCGCCTCGAGCACTACCCGCGCTTGGGCGTAGGTGATGAAGCCGTGGCGAAGCGGGGGTGGGACGGGAGGCTCAGGCGCGGCGCGCAGCCATTCCGCGATGAAATGTGCGGTGAACGGACCGACCGAGCGAAGCTCGGTGAGGCGTCGACCCGATTCTTGAACCGCGGAAGCCTCCTCCGGCCACATGAGCGCCGAGCGCGACGCTCGCCGCAACGCGCGCTGTTTGCGCCCCTCGCTGCGCTCCGCCTCGAGCGCGAGGAGCTCCGCGAGGTCGCGGTTGGTGAGCGGAGGGTTGCTAGTCGGCGTGGAGAAGCGTCATGTGCGACGACGAACCATCGGGCCAGTCGGGGTCGTCCGACAGCTTGACCGCGACGCGCAGATCGCCACGCTTGCCGCTCGGGTCGTCGACCTCGACGAGAGTCTTACCGGTCTGTGACGGCCGAACATGGATCAGCGCGCCTTCGCTGGTCCGATAGGTACCCGTGTCGATCGTCGGAGCGCTCTCCACCAAGAATTCGATTGGTACACCGCCGGTTGCGACCCAGCGATGCGCTCCGTCCACGTGTAGGCCATCGCAATAGCCGACCGATCCGTGATGAATCACCAGACCGCCGTTGCCTCGCCGCGAGCCGGCCCGGAGATGATCGAGGTTGCGGCATTCGTAGTGAACGATCGTGGACATAGGACCCTCCCCAGAGCTACGCGGAAGAGTTTTGTCACGCAGCAGTAATGAAGTCAATACATACAGGTCATGGGCGGCCGCTCGGCTGCATGCTGACCTGTCAGGAGAGTGAGCACGGCGGCAGCACGTTCGATCGCGATTGGTCAGCGGACTGCTTAGAGCGCTCGTCGTGAGCAACGAGGTCGCGAGCGATGGCATAGCCACCGCGCAACGCGCGGGGCTGCGCTACACGAACGACGACCAACCCGGCATTCGCCGTAAGCGGAGCGGGCGCGGGTTCGCCTACACCGACCGCGACGGCGTCCCGATCCGCGACAAGGGCGAGCTCGGGCGCATCCGACGACTCGCGATCCCGCCGGCATGGACCGATGTATGGATCTCGCCGAGCCCGATCGGTCACATCCAAGCCACCGGGCGCGATGCTCGGGGCCGAAAGCAGTACCGCTATCACGAGCGCTGGCGAGAGGTGCGCGATGAGGCGAAGTACGGCCGACTGATTGACTTCGCGAAAGCGCTCCCACGGATCCGCAAACGCGTCGACGCTGATCTGGCGCGAGCAGGCGTCCCACGCGAACGAGTGCTCGCGACGGCCGTGCGCATCCTGGATCAGACGTTCATGCGTGTTGGCAACAGCGAGTACGCGCGCGAGAACGGATCGTTCGGGCTGACCACGCTTCGCTCGAGGCACGTCGAGGTCGTTGGCTCGCGGATCCTCTTTCGGTTCCGCGGAAAGAGCGGGAAGGACCATGAGGTGGATGTGCGTGATCGGCGACTCGCTCGCGTGGTAGCGCGGCTCGAGCATCTTCCGGGGCAGGAGCTCTTCCGTTACCTCGACGATGACGGAGAGCCGCACGCGATTGGGTCCGAGGACGTCAACGCATACCTGGGCGAGATCTCGGGCGAGGACCTGACCGCGAAGGATTTTCGTACCTGGGCAGGGACGGTGCTCGCCGCGCGAGCACTTGCCGAGCTTGGATCAGCACGGAACGAGCGCGTTGCACGCAAGCGAATCGTGCAGGCCGTCGACGTCGTGGCGGCGCGGCTTGGGAACACTCGGGCGATCTGTCGCAAGTGCTACGTACATCCGGCGATCATCGACGCGTACGAAGCGGGAGGTCTTCCGGCGACACTTCGGCGGCCTGAAAGGTCGAGCAAGGGTCATGGCCTCTCGACGCACGAGACGGCCGTGGCCGCGATGTTGACTCGCGCGACACGGCGCGCCGCCCGTCGGCGCGCCGCGTGAAAGCCGTTACGCCGCGAGTACGGGGAAAAGCTCTGACGGCGGACGCGCGGCCCGCGCCAGAAGATCGTGGCAATCGAGGACGTCGTCGGCGGTGATCGGATCGACCTCGACAGGACTGGTCCCGAAGTCGAGGATCGCGATCCCGTCCTGGCCGCAGGACCGGCAGCGCAGCCTCACGATGAGACGCGAGGGTTCGGTGACGACCGCGGCGATGTCACCGCCGTGGTAGTACTCACCGCACCCGCTGCACGTCACCTGCTCGAGATGACGGATCAGCTGATCGATCCAACTCATCGCGATGCCTTCTGACGTTTCACTTTGTTTGCCTGCTTTGCAAGAGCGGTCCGCGTGCGCTTCGGAAGATGCGCGATTGTCCGCTTTCGCTTGGCCGCTGCCGCGGCCTTTCTGACATTCCGGCGCGCAGCCGCTGTACGCGTAGCCATACCTCCCGAGACACGCACTTCTCGTGCCTCTCGACTGGGGGGTCGTTCCCGTCGCGGACGGCGCGACCGTAACGGAGTTGTGACGATGACTAGTGGATCACCTGTTCGGCATTAAGACGCCGTGGAAGCCGCCGGTCGGGTTCGAAGCGTTCCCCTCGGGACTAGATGGCGAGCTGAAGTTGAACCGTCTCGGGCTCGCGCGGCCTCGGGGCGCGCGATGGCCGTTCGCGGAACTCGTAACGGGCTCGGACCCGGCGGACGCGCTCTTCGAGCTGGCGCTCGTAATCCTTCGCCGGATGCGCGCCGCTGCCGTAGAGCGCGGCGTAGCGGGAGACCATCGCAGGGAACTCCGTCGCGAGAAAGTCGTAGTAGTACTGCTTGATCTCGGGGTCGATCTTGAGCGGGCGGTGCCGGAACGCGGTCGCGCCCGCCTCGCTCGCGGCGCGAGCCGCGGCGTCGAGAGATTCCTCGCTGTCGGTAATTCCCGGTAACACCGGCATGCAGAGGACCGCCGCGTCGATGCCCGCTTCGCGCAGCATCCGCAGCGCGCGGAGGCGCTGACGCGGCGGCGCGGTGCCTGGGTCGGTCTTGCGCACGATCTCCTCGTCGACGCACGGGACGCTGAAGTACACGGTCAGGTCAGTCCTCTCGTCGAGCTTCTTCAAGACATCGATGTCGCGTACGACGAGGGGTCCCTTCGTGACAATGCTCGTCGGCATCGGATACTCGACGAGTGCTTCAAGACACCGTCGGGTCAGTCTGTACTTGCCCTCGATCGGCTGATACGGATCGGTCGCGGTCCCGATCGCGAGAGAACCCTCACGCCGACGGCGGAGCTCCTTCCGGAGAACGTCCGCGATGTTCACGCGCACCTCGACGTTGCTGTCGAAGTCCGTGCCGACATTTTTTTCGCGGTAACGCGCGTGATAGGCCCTTGCAAAGCAATAGGTGCACTTGTGCGCACACCCGCTCCAAGGATTGAGGCTCCAATCGAAGGGCATGCCTTTGACAGCGTTCAGCGCGCTCTTGACTTCGACTTCGCGGTAGACAACCGATGACATTCGGGCTCCCCAAGAGACTATAGAACATCTGTTCTCAGGCGTCCTTCTTACCCAACCCATACCCGTCGTCAAAAGTCGCGTGCCTACACTCGAACTCGACTCGTGCCCACCAGAGCGGACCGGCCTTACGGCTCGTTCCCGCGCGGCCATCACGAGGTGGCGCCCGACCCGGGCGTCCAGCCAACGCCGCAGCGAACCCGGATCCGGACCGCTTTGCGTCGGGCCCTTCCGTGGACGGCCGTGCTCGCGGCCCCCGCGCTGCTCCTCGCGATCTCGACGGCACCGGCGCCGCGGGCCGAGGATATTCAGCCCTCACCTACACCGACACCGCTCGTCAGCGAGGTGTACGCCAAGGTCGCCCCCTCGGTGGTGCAGATCAAAGCGCTTCGCTCGGACGGCACGCTAGCGAGCTCCGGGTCGGGCGTGATCATCGATGACGCGGGTGACATCCTCACCTCACTCCACGTCGTCCAGAACGCCGGCACCCTGACGGTCGTCTTCGCCGACGGATCCGAGTCGGCAGCCGTGATCATCTCGGAGGTGGCGGCGAGCGACATCGCCGCCCTTCGGCCCGCCAACACACCGGCGCAGCTGACGCCGGCCACGCTCGGGAACCCATCCAGGTTGCACATCGGCGACGACGCGATCGTCGTCGGAAACCCATTCAACCTGACGCGTTCCCTCTCAACAGGCGTGATCAGCGGACTCGACCGTTCGGTCCAGGTGCCCAACCAGAATCGCTCACTTTCCGGTCTCATCCAGTTCGACGCGGCGGTGAACCCGGGGTCCTCCGGCGGCCCACTTGTGAATAGAGATGGTGAGGTCGTCGGCATCGTTACCGGGCTTGTGAACCCGACCGGACAGCCCGCGTTCAGTGGCGTCGGTTTCGCGGTGACCATCGATACAGCGGCAGGCGCGCTCGGCGTGCCGCCGGATTAGAGGAGTGAACGACTGATGCCAGAAGTACAACCGGCGGTACCGCCGGACACCGGCCGCCTTCTATTCGAGATCAAGAAGGTGATCGTCGGGCAGGACCACCTGATCGAGCGCCTCATGGTCGGTCTCCTCGCGCGCGGCCACCTTCTCGTCGAAGGGGTACCGGGTCTCGCCAAGACCCTCTCGGTAAAGACGATCGCGCAGGCCATCACCGGAGACTTCAAGCGCATCCAATTCACGCCCGACCTGGTTCCTGCCGACCTCGTCGGCACACGGATCTACAACCAGCGCGCCGGCGACTTCCAGACATCGCTCGGCCCGGTGTTCACCAATCTTCTCCTCGCGGACGAGATCAACCGTGCACCGGCGAAAGTGCAAAGCGCGCTGCTCGAAGTCATGCAGGAGCGCCAGGTCACGATCGGGCGTGAGACGCACAAGGTCCCAGATCCGTTCCTGGTCATGGCGACGCAAAACCCGATCGAGACGGAGGGCACTTACGCGCTTCCGGAGGCCCAGGTCGATCGGTTCATGCTCAAGGTTCTCGTCGGATACCCGAGCGAGATGGACGAATTCGTCGTCGTCGAGCGGGTGACCGGGCACATGTCGCCGGTCGTCCCAGTGATGACGACGGACCGCCTGCTCCAGCTGCAGCGCGAGGTCGACGATGTCTTCGTGGATCCGACGCTCATGGAATACGTCGTCCGGCTGGCCTCTGCGACGCGGCACCCGGCCGAATACGGCATCGGCGACGTCTCCAAGTACATCAGCTACGGCGCGAGCCCGCGCGCTTCGATCAACCTCGTCCTCGCCGGTCGCGCGCTGGCCTATCTCCGTGGCCGCCGGTACGTCACCGGTCAGGACGTACAGGACCTCGCGCTCGATGTCCTGCGCCATCGCATCGTGCTGTCCTTCGAGGCTCTCTCGGAGGAGGTCTCCGCCGACGACATCGTCAAGCGGGTGCTCGCGCGCATCCCCGTGCCGACGGAGCCGCTGCAGGGACATGTCGCCCTCCGCGCCTGAGCGCCGGCTCCAGCGTCTTGAGTGGACCGTCGTGCGACGGCTCGACGGGCTCCTTCAGGGCGACTACCGCACGATCTTCAAAGGCCAGGGCCTGGACCTCGCGGACATCCGCGAGTACGCCTTCGGCGACGACGTCCGTCATATCGACTGGAACGTGACGGCGCGGCTCGATGCGCCATACGTGCGTGAGTATCTCGAGGACCGCGAGATCAACGCGCATTTTCTCCTCGACCTCTCGCCGTCGGTCGATTTCGGGACCGTGGACCGGCGCAAGCGCGACCTTCTCGTGGATTTCACTACCGTGCTCGCTCGCCTCCTGACGCGCCACGGCAATCGTGTCGGCGCGACGCTCTACGCGTCCCGGGTCGAGCGTTCGATACCGGCGCGAAGCGGCCGCATCCAGGTCCTTCGCATCCTGAACGAGCTGGAGAAGCGCCCGCGCCTTCAGAGCGCACCGCTCACGTCGCTGAGCGACCTACTTGACGCGGGTATGCGTGGGCTCAAGCGCCGGTCGCTCGTCTTCGTGGTCTCCGACTTCTTCAGCACGGCCGGTTGGGAAGACCGGCTCGAGAGGATCTCGCGCCGTCACGAGACCCTCGCCATTCGTTTGGCCGACCCGCGTGAGGACGAGCTGCCGGACATCGGCACGGTCATCCTCACCGACAGCGAAACCGGTGAGCAGCTTCGCGTGAACACGGGCGACCAACGTTTTCGTGAGCGCTTCGCGCAAGCGGCAAGACGGCGCGAGGAATCGCTCAACGCGACGTTCGCGCGCGCCGGGGTGGACGTGCTCGTACTTCGCACGGACGAAGATCTCGTCCGCGCTATCGTCAGGTTCGCGTACTGGCGGAAGAGGCGCGCCGGACGGCGCGCGGCGATGGGGGCTTCGGCATGAACTTGATCTGGCCTTCGGCTCTGCTGCTACTCGTCGTCGTCGCCGGCCTCGCGGTGCTCTACGTGCTCGCCCAGCGGAGGCGAAACCGCTACGCGCTCCGGTACGCGAACCTCTCGCTCGTTCGCGAAGCCATCGGCAAAGGACCCGGCTGGCGCCGCCACGTTCCGCCCGCGCTGTTCATCCTGGCGCTGGCGTTCATGGTGATCGCCGTTGCGCGGCCGCAGGCGGTGGTCGCGGTGCCGAGCCAGGAGGGCACGGTCATTCTGGCCATCGATGTCTCGGGATCGATGCTCGCCGAGGACATGAAGCCAAACCGCATGGAAGCCGCAAAAGCGGCGGCGCGCGCTTTCGTCGACAAGCAGAGTGAGAGCGTGAAGATCGGCGTCGTTTCCTTCTCGGGCGACGCGTCGATCGTGCAATCGCCGACGAGCGACAAGACGCTCGTGATCGCCGCGATCAACCGGCTGCGTGCGCAGCGCGCGACGGCGATCGGGAGGGCAATCCTCGTGTCGCTCGACGCGATCGCCGAGTCGCAAGGGAGCGAGGCGGACCTGCCGAGCTCGATCCTCCAGAACCAAGGGCAGCCGGATGCGTCATCGCCGCCGCGGCCGAGCGCCACGATCCCGCCGTATCTCCAGGGCCAACATGCCTCCGCCTCGATCGTGCTGATGTCCGACGGCCAGAACAATCAGTTCCCGGCACCTCTCGACGTCGTCGATCAGGCCACGAGCCGTGGGGTGCGCATCTACACGATCGGTTTGGGCAGCGCGGCCGGCGCGATCGTGCGGCTGCAGGGTCGCGCCGTGCGTACGGCGCTCGATGAGGCGACGCTCAAGAAGATCGCCGAAGTGACCGACGGGCAGTACTTCAACGCCAACACCGAAGCCGACCTTCGTACCGTCTACGAGAACCTCACCACCGAGCTCGTCGTCCGCAATGAGAAGACCGAGCTGACCGCCTACGCGACCCTCGCCGCCGCCGTCCTTGCAGTGTTCGCCGGAGCCTTCTCGCTGCTCTGGTTCAACCGCCTCCCTTAAGACCACCTAAGACCACCGCACCTTCTAATCGGTCCGCGCTACGGGTCCCTGTCCCCGGTCATGCCACGGGCCCTGTCGCCGTCCCACCCGCGGCGCGTGATTAGTCGCTAGAGCGCTTTGATTTTGGGAGGCGGTTGACCAGGAGCATCTTTACGAGGACCGAAGAGATCCTTCAAGGGGGTCGCGGCGGGGGTCGGCGCGGCCGTGGGTTTGGGAGTTGAAAGGGGCAACGTTGGGGTCGGCGTTTTCGGTTTCGGTGTGGCCGACATGACGGGAAGCGGCGGGAGGGTCGCGACGGGCGGCAGAAAAGCGCTCGTCGGCGACGGCGCCGGAGTGCGCTTTGGCGCTGCGGTCGGCGTTGGAGCTGCGGACGCGGCCGTATTCGGGCGGGACGTCGATGTCGCCGGCTGCGCAAGGGGCGCCTCGGTGCGGACGGGAGCAGGTGTCGCTCCGGGACTGCTTACCGTCGTTGACGAACCGGCGGGCACGGAGACCTCGGTGCCGCCTGCGCTCGTATCCACGGTGCCGGAGATCGTCACAACGCTTGTCTCGCCGTTCGGCGACACGGTGACGTACGAATCCGACCCAGCGCGGATGACCGATGCCATTCCGGCGCTACGGACTTCGTACCGGCTACCCAAGGCAACGGCTCTCGTCACGGCGTACCAAACACGGCCGAGGGTCTGTTGCATCCGCACCACGTAGTCGCCGGCGCTCGTCTGAACGAACTCGATCGTCAGCGCGCTTTTCTCTTCGAGCAGCGCTGTCGAACCATCTGGATACGTGACCACCGCGCGTCCGGTCTCGTCGGTCGCGACCGTGTCGCCGCTCCGGATGATTCGTTCGACAGCGATCTCATCGGCCACGCCGCCGGAGTGGGCAAGCGTGACCCGCGACGAGAGAGCGTCAAGGAGTGCGGACTGCGCCGATGCTGGTGCGCTCGCCGCGAGGAACGAGAGCACAAGCGCCCCGCCCAACCCAATACACACGCACACGCGTCCCACCACGCCCATGGCTCCATGAGCGTGCAAGCAGACGGATGATCGCCCCTCCCCCGATCGGGGGAGGGCACGTCATCGCTACCCTGCGGCTACTGCTGCGCGACTCGAAGAACAGTCGCGCTAACCGGGTTTGTCGCTGCGACGATCTCGCGTCGTATTACCCGGACATCGGTGCGCTGCCAAAGGTCGCGAACTCGGACATCTGTCCGCGGCTCAATCCCCAGCTCCTCCAACGAGATCCAGACCTCTCGATGATCGAAGCCGCGGTTGAACGCAGCGACCGCGCGATGACCGGCCGCGAGCTCGCGGATCCAGATTTCCGTATCGCCGTCGCGCCGTATGCGCCGGCCCTGTTTGCCGAGCGAGTCCTGATCGATGGCCACGATCTCCGGTGCGATCAGGATCTCGCGCACCTCATCGGTCATGGTGCGGAGATCGTTGCCGGCCATGAGTGGCGCGGCGAGCATCGCCCACATCGCGAAGTGCGCGCGGCTCTGGTCTCCGGTCAGCTCGCCGTTACCGACTTCAAGCATGTCCGGGTCGTTCCAGTGATCCGGTCCAGCGAAGGGATGGAGCTCGGCCTGACGATCGAGGATCGTGACGATGCTCGACCATTCGGGCTGAATGTCCCAGCTCGTGCGCCAGAGATGCCCGAGCTCACCCGCCCATTCCCACGGGCGCGCACGTCCCCACTCGCAGATCGACAAGACGATCGGCCGCCCGGTGGCGCGGAGCGCCATGGCCCACTTTGCGTAGAGCGCACGCGGCCCCATGCCGTCGGTGTGGCACCAATCGACCTTGACGTAGTCGACGCCCCATTCGGCGAAGCGCCGCGCGTCGCGGAACTCGTAACCGAGGCTCGCCGGCAAATCCTGACATGTCTTCGTGCCCGCGTCCGTGTAGATGCCAAAACGCAGCCCGAGTGAGTGGATGCGATCGGCCAGCTCCTTCATCCCCGCGGGAAACTTCTCGGGATCGGCGACGAAATTGCCATTTCGGTCGCGCTCTGACGCCATCCAGCCATCGTCGATGACGACATAGCGGTATCCGGCGTCGCGCAGCCCCGACGTGACCATGGCCTCGGCGGTCTCGAGCACGAGAGCCTCATCGATCTTCACGCCGAACCGATTCCAGCTGTTCCATCCCATGGGTGGTTTCGGAGCGAGCCCGTCCGAGAGCCGGCCAATCCCCATTACGGCACGATCGCGACGACGTGCCCGGCTCCGTCATAGCCCTCGAGTACTCCGGCGGCGAGCTCGCGCCCTTCGCCTCGCTGCACGAGCGCGATGATGCTTCCGCCAAAACCTCCGCCGACCACGCGGGCGCCGAGCGCACCGGCGGCGGTCGCAAGCACGACGAGCTGATCGAGCTGGGGCGTCGAGACCTCGTAATCGTCGCGGAGCGAACGGTGCGACGCATTCAAGATCTCGCCGAGGGTCACATCATCCCGTGACCGAACCGCTTGCACCGCTCGGCGCACGCGCGCGTTCTCGGTGACGACGTGACGGACTCGCCGGTCGAGTGGCGGGGGCAGCCGCTCCAACATTTCGTCCAGCGGGCGCTCGTCGATGTCGCGGAGCGAGGCGACGCCCAGCTGGACGCATGCCTCCTCGCACTCCGCTCGTCTACGGTTGTAGCCACCCGTCGCATGTTCGTGGCGCGTGCCCGAGTCGATGACGGCCAGTTCGATGGTCGGTGAGAGCGGGATCACCTGGGTGCCCTGGTCGCGCATGTCGATGAGCAGAGCGTCGCTGGAGTGGCCGTAGACGGATGCGAGCTGATCGAGCATTCCTGAGCGAGCGCCCGCGAACTCATTTTCCGCAGCGTGGGCGATGCGGGCGGTCGCCGTGTCGTCAAGCGCGAGATCGAACAGCGTCGAGATAGCGCGCAACAGCGCGATCGAGAACGCCGCGCTCGACCCGAGTCCCGCGCCGATCGGGAGATTCGACGTGATCTGGGCGTCGAAGCCGCCGAGGGCGGCGCCGTCGCGCGCGAGAATCGCGGTCACCCCCCTCGCGCGGTCCACCCACGTGCCGTCTCTCTCCTCAGCGCCGAGGACGTACGCAACATCGCGCGGGGCGACGGCGGCGTCGGTCGTCAAACGGATCATGTTGTTGTCTCGCGAGGTCGCCTCGATCGCGACGCCCAAGCGTAGAGCTATCGGCATCACCAGGCCGTCGTTGTAATCGGTGTGCTCCCCAATGAGATTGATCCGCCCCGGCGCAAATCCAGTCGCGCTTCGCATCGCCAGGCACGATAAGCGTGGTGGCGATCGGTACTCACGGGAGCAGCGCGGGCGCCCAGCGGGTGGCACGGGGGAGCGGGTTGCGCGCGAGCCGCTGACCGGCCGCGTCACAAGCGACTGGTCCCAAGTCGTGAGGAGCGGACCGGTAGGCGAGCGCGCGACCCCGACCCCGGGACAGGACCCGCTGCGCGGCCGTCGCGCACACTAAGGCGATGAAGTTCGACAAGACGCTTGACGTGCAGCGGGCGATGGCGATTTACGCGCACCCTGACGACGCCGAGTTCGGCATGGCCGGGACGGTCGCCAAGTGGGCGAAGGCGGGAGTCGAGTTCACCTACTGCATGGTCACGAACGGCGCGTCGGGGTCCCAGGATCCCGACATGACGCGCGAGCGTCTCCGCGATATCCGCGCCGCCGAGCAGAGCGAAGCCGCCAAGATCCTGGGAGTCCGAAACGTCGTCTTCCTCGAGTTCGAGGACGGCTACCTCGAGCCGACGATCGACGTTCGTCGCGCCGTGGCTCGACAGATCCGCATCCATCGGCCCGACGTGATCTTCACCATGGATCCGACGATGCGTTATGGCGGCGGGTACGTGAACCATCCGGACCACATCGCCGCCGCAGAGGTCGTGCTCCGCTCGATCAATCCCGACGCGTCCACGCGTCAGATGCTGCCGGAGCTCTGGCAGAAGGAGCAGCTCGAGCCACACAAGCCGAAGGCGCTTTTTCTAATGGCATTCGGCGAGCCTGACACGATCGTCGATGTCAGTGACGTCGTCGACGTGAAGATCAAAGCTCTTCTCGCCCACAGGTCGCAGATCGACGAAGACAGTGTCGACTTCATCAAGGGCTGGATGAAGGAGGCCGGCAAGAAGAAGCGCTATGCCTACGCGGAAGGCTTCAAGGTGCTCCGGTTCGAGGAAGACGGCGCGCCACCGCGAGACGCTAGGCGCGAAGGGCGGAGAGCACCTCAAGCGCGTGGCCGTCGGGCTTCACGGAGTACCACGCCTTCTCCACGCGCCCGTCGGAGCCGATAAGGAAGGTCGAGCGGATCACGCCCTCGCCGCGTCCAGGTCGGTCGCCCCACGCCCCGTACGCGTCGTGCGCCTTGCGGTCGGCATCGCTCAGCAGGCGGACGCGAAGGCCGTACTTCTTGCGGAACGCCTGGTGCGCCGCGGCGTCGTCCCGTGACACACCGAGCACGGGAACTCCGAGCATCTCGAACTGCGGGAAGTTGTCGGTGAACTGGCACGCCTCGGTGGTGCAGCCCGGCGTGTCGTCCTTCGGGTAGAAGTACACGACGTACCGTTTTCCCTTGAGGTCTTTGGTGGAGACGGTCTTTCCTTCTTCGTCGGGAAGGGAAAACTCTGGAGCCTGGTCGCCGGGCTTAAGTTCCATCACGCAGAGGGTAGGACGAAGCGCGCGTAGGCGACGAAAGCCGCGAGAGCGCCAAGGAGCAGATTGAAGACGACGTTCGGCCACTCGCGCCGGGTGACGTGAAAGATCGCGGCCACCACCATCAGGGCCACGAGCCCGAGAGCCGCAAGCGGGGTCAGCCACGGGAGGATCCTCGTTGCCGCGGGAAGGATGAGACCGATCGCGCCCAGTAGTTCGGCCACACCAATGAACCGTTTCAGGGGCTCCGGAACCTCCGTAGCCCACGGGTACTGCTTCATGGCCTGCTCGGGCCTGAAGAGGAGGGTGTAACCGTGCGCTCCGAAGATGAGCGCCCCAAGTACCTGGGCGACCCATGCTGCGATCTCCACCGTTACGAGACGAACACCGGCCGCGTCCGCGTCCTTCCCGACGTGCCCTCGGGACGTTCACGGTTACCGCACGTACTGGGCTCGAAAGACCTCGAAGCGGGAATAGAACGCGTCCGTCGTCTCGCCGAACGCCGCCGCGAAAGCGGCGTGCCACTCCTGGCCGGTGCCGACCCTGGTGCACCAGTCGCGGACGGCGACGAGGCCCTTCGGAGCCAGAAGCCGGTCGACGGCGAGGTAGCTCACCGCGAAGGGATTCGCATTTGCGGGAAAGCTCGATTCCAGAGACTGCAGCGTCACGTGGTTCGTCGCGGTCGTGAGCTGGCGTTTGGTGAAGGTGTCGAGGTTCGCCGCCGGGATCACACCGTCCGCGACGAGGGAGCGATACGCGAACGACTCTGCCATTCCTTCCGCGATCCACCGCACGCCCACCATGCATGCGTTGCCACCGATCGCGTACTGCCAGAGATGGATGAATTCGTGCGCGGCCAGTTCGGTCCGTTCGGTGTCGGCCGTCCAGGTATCGGGAGCGGCCGCGGGCGGGGTCGCCCACGCCGGATTCGACGTGACGATCCTGAAGCTGTCGCCGACCGTCAGGCAGCAATACGGCTGGGAGTCATCGGCGACGATCACCTCAACGGTCGCTGGCTTGCGACGCGTCCCACCGGCGGCGCTCTCGAGATAGGCGCTCGCGTGCTGCACGCCTTGGTGCACGAGCGCGATGTCCTTCGCGTTTACCCCAGGGGCGATGCGGAACGTGATCCCGATCGGGTCGGGCGGAGTGGGGATCGGCATCGTGCCGTCGGGGTTAAGGACGAGCACCTGCCAGAAGACGCCGATGTCCTCGAGCCAGGCGGTGCCCTCGATGAGTGGCCGCACGTACAGGCGGTACGTGCCGGGAAGTGAGGGCGCCTGCAGGTTGAACTGGAACCATGCGACCTGCCCCGGGCCGACGTACGGTGCCGGCTGCAACGCGATGCGGTTAAAGCGCGGCCATCCGGTGGCGGGCGATCCGAGCTGACCGTCGCCGCCGAGGATGCTGGGCTGGTCCTGTCCCGGTTCGCTTCCCCAGGTGCCGAGATACGCGACCTCGCCCATCCGTCCCGCGACCCAGCCGAGTGACCCTGAGTTGTAGTACGCGAGCGTCGCCCGGGCCGTGCCTCCCGGGCAGAGGCGCATGTATCCGCTCTGCCCGTACCAGGCTGCGTGAAAACCCGCCAGCTTGGTCGGTGTTGCGACAGGCGGGGCGATGCCGGGGCCGAAGTTTGGGGTGCAGGTCGCGGCTGCGGCTTGTTGCGTCGCAGGCGGCAACGTCGCGGCGACGATCAGGACCAGTGAAAGAAGGAGGCGCACCAGTTATTGAACCCACGCCGTCGGAAGGCGTTACGGCATCTGCCGTAGCCGTTCGTCCGGTTAGGGTTCAGCCTCTTCGTCGTCTGGCCAATCGAACTTCGCGAGCGCGGCGCGGGTGATGCCGCCGGTTTTGAACCATCTGTGGCCGTCTGCTTCACCGCCGGGGCAGTACGCCCATCCGCCCTCTTCCGCGACGTTGAATGGGCTCGAGGGATCGACAGGCGGCTTACGGCGATGCGTTTTGCGGATGCAGATGAA
>VBDV01000164.1 GCA_005882765.1 Chloroflexota bacterium
CGTCGATACGTCCCGACCTCGCGAAACCCGACCTTCGCGAGAAGCTTGCGGCTCGCCTCGTTCTCAGGAAAGACGCGGGAGAGGAGCTTCCACATACCGCGGCCTTCGCACTCGCGCACGAGCGCCTCCATCGCGGTGCGGCCAGCGCCGGTGCCGCGCGCATCGCGGGCGACGTAGACCGAGAACTCGGCGACCCCGGCGTAGCACGGCCGCGCTCGGTACTCGCTCGCGGAGGCCCACGCGATCACGCCCCCGTCGCGCTCGACAACGACCGTCGGCCACCGCGGCCCGCGCTCCCGAAGACCGCGGGCGATGTCGCCGGGCGTCCGTGGCTCGGTCTCGAACGTCGCAACGCGGTCGGCGATCCCGTCGTTATAGATGCGCGCGATCGCTTCCGCGTCCTCTTCCGTCGCCACGCGTGCCCGAGTCACTCGGCCGGCTGCGACGTCGGCTGTTGTCCCTCCGCGGGCCCGATCCAGATCGTCTGGGTGTTCGTGAACTCGCGCGTCCCGAACGCGGACAGCTCGCGCCCGTAACCCGAGCGCTTGATGCCACCGAACGGCAGGCGCGGGTCCGATGCGACCATGCCGTTCACGAAGACGCTGCCGGCTTCGATCCGGCGTGCGAGGCGCTCGCCGAGCGCGGCATCGCGGGTCCAAATGGCCGCGCCGAGGCCGTACGCGGAGTCGTTGGCGACGCTCACGGCTTCGTCAGCATCGCGTACGCGGATGACCGCGGCGACCGGGCCGAAGGTCTCCTCACGGAACGCCGGCATGTCGGCTGTGACACCCGTGAGGACGGTCGGCCTGAAGAAGTAACCCTTGCCAGAGATCCGCTCGCCACCGGTCAGGACACGCGCCCCGGCCCGGACGGACTCATCGACCTGACGCTCGAGCGTGTCGAGGAGATCGCGCCGCGCGAGCGGGCCGACCTGCGTCTTTGGATCGATCGGATCGCCAACGACGAGATCCTCCACGCCCCTCGCGAAGCGCCGCTCGAATTCGTCGGCAATCGAATCCACGACGATGAATCGCTTGGCGGCGATGCACGACTGGCCGTTGTTCTGATTTCGGGCCCGAACGGCGGTCGTCGCAGCCAGCTCGAGGTCCGCGTCGCCGAGGACGATGAACGGGTCCGATCCGCCAAGCTCGAGCACGGTCTTCTTGAGAGCACGCCCGGCGAGCTCCGCGATGCGCGACCCCGTATCCGAGCTGCCAGTGAGGGTGACTGCGCGGATGCGGTCGTCTGCGATGATCGGCTCGATCGCCGAGCCGGAAACGAGGACGGTGCGCAGCAAGCCCTGGGGAAAACCGGCCTCTCGGAAGGCCTCCTCGATCGCGAGCGCGCACTGCGGCACGTTCGACGCGTGTTTGAGGAGGGCTGCGTTGCCGGCCATGAGAGCTGGCGCCGCGAAACGAACGACCTGCCAGAACGGAAAGTTCCACGGCATGACGGCGAGGACGACCCCGAGCGGCTGGAACGCGACGATGCTCCGCCGCGCGTTCGCGCGAATCTCCTCGTCGGCGAGGTAGCGGGAGGCGTTCAGCGCGAAATGCTCGGCGCCGAACGCGCATTTCTCGATCTCGGCCTTCGCCTCGTTGATCGGCTTTCCCATCTCGAGCGTCGCCAAGCGCGCGTACCGGTCGGCGCGCTCTCGGAGGAGCGAGGCGAGCGCGCGCATCGGGACTGCTCGTTCCGTGATGGGCCGGTCGCGCCACTCGGCGAACGCGTCGTGGGCGTCGGCCAGGGCCATCCCGACCTCATCGGCGCCGAACGCGTCGAACGACGCGATGACCTCTCCGGTCGCCGGATTTACCGCTTGTATCTGGCCGATGGTGGTCGCCATTTCAGTCGAGGATAAACCCCTATTTGTTCGCGAAGGGATGGACCGGCGTGAACACCTTGACTTCGATCGGCGAAGCCGCCTTCTTGAACCGTTCGCCATCGGCCCCGACGCCGACTCCGGGATAGAACCCGTAGTGCATCGGCACGGCGATCTTCGGCTTCAGCGCCTTCGCCATCCCCGCGGCTTCATCGACTGTCATGACGTAGCCGCCGTCGCCTATCGGCAGGAACGCGACATCGGTCCTGATCCTGTCGAGCTCCGGGAGGTGGTCAGTGTCGCCGGCGTGGTAATAGGTGTTCCCGCCGAGCTGCAGGACGTAGCCCACCCAATTGTTCCGCTTCGGGTGGGCCTCCAGGCGCGCCGGATCGACGTTGTAGGCTGGCACCGCCTCGATCTTCACGCCGGCGACGTCCAAGCGGTCGCCCGGCTTCACCGGCTTGACGTTCCCGGAAAGCTCCTTCGCGACGTCGGCCGGTGCGACGATCACTGTCTTCTTCGCCTGCACCCGCGCGATGTCGTCCGGCGCGTAGTGGTCCCCGTGCGCGTGCGTGATGAGGAGAAGGTCAGCCGGGGGGAGACCGTCGGTCAGTCCCCACGAATCGATGTACACGACGAGCTTCTCGCCCTTCCAGCGGAAGGTCGACTGCTTGTACCACGTGAACGTATCGAGCATCTAGGGCCCCCCTTTGATCGTGTTGCGCAGCACACCGATGCCCTCGATCTCCACCTCGACCACGTCACCGGGCCTTAGAAACTCGGGCGGCGTCCGAGCGAAGCCGACGCCGGCTGGCGTCCCGGTGATGATCATGTCGCCCGGCCAGAGCGTGCACCCCGCGGAGATCTCGGCGACGAGTCGCGGAATCTTGAACACCATGAATTTCGTGCGGGAGTCTTGCTTCGTCACGCCGTTCACTCGCGATCGGATGGCCAGATCGTTTGGGTCGAGATCGTCGGCGGTGACGACCCACGGGCCCATCGGAAGATGGGTGTCGAAGTTCTTCCCTTTGAACCACTGGCCACCGTGGCGGCGCTGCACATCACGGACCGAGACGTCGTTGGCGCAGGTGTACCCGAAGACGTGGCTCATCGCGGCCGCCTCGGTGATGTCGCGGCCGCCCTTGCCGATAACGACGGCGAGCTCCGCCTCCCAGTCGAGCTGTTCGGAGTGTGGCGTCGGGAAGAGCACATCCGCGTCCGGCCCCACGATGGTCGCCGGGTTCTTTGTGAAGATCGCGGGAAACGCGGGTATCTCCTGTGGCGTCAGCGGCGGACCGGACTGTCCTCGCGCCTGCTTTCCTTCCTCGAAATGCTCGCTGTAGTTCCAGCCGATGCAGAACACATTCCGCGGCGGACGCGGGATCGGAGCGTGAAGCTTCGCGCTCCGAAGCGGCACGCCCCCTTTCGCTTTCCGCGCGGCGCCGCGAAGCTCGCGCAAGAGCTCATCGCCGGAAAGCAACAGGTCGAGCAGGTCGTCTTCCTCGCTCGCGCCACCGAGCAGGTCCACGGTCGAGACGACCGTGTCGTCCGCGGCAACGACACCCGCCGCCGGCACGCCACGCTGCTCGAACGTGCAGATCCGCACCCTAGCTCGTGCCTTCGACCGGCGGCGCCGGTCGCTCCTCGGGCCAGGCGGCGTACGCGCGCTTGTAATACATGAGTGGGGTCCCTCCGAGCGCCTCGCCCGCCTCGACGCTGCCGATGAACATGACGTGATCGCCGCCGTCGTATATCTCGGTCACCCGACACGCAGCGTACGCGAGTGAGAGACCGCGGAGGATCGGAGCGCCACCGGCCTCCGGCGAGGGGTCCCAGCTGACATCCTTGAATTTGTCGTCGGCCTTCGACGCGAAGAGCGTGGCGACATCTTCGGCCCCTGCCTTTAGGAAATTGATCACGAACGCGCGGCGCCTCTGCAGAGCGGGGAGCGTGCGCGACGCCCGATCGATCGACACCAGCATGAGCGGCGGCTCCGTCGAGAGGCCGACGTAGGCCTGACTCGTGAGCCCCTTGGGTTGTCCGTGATCGTCGAGCGTCGCGATGATCACCACGCCCGTCGGGAACGAGCTCGAGATCGCGCGAAAGAGCTCACGGCTGACGGGCACTAGCGGCCGCGAAGGTACGCGTCCTGTCCCTTGATCCAGTCCTCTCGGGGCGGGCTGAAGACGTCGAGGTCGTACGTATCGTCTAGCGCGGTCGCCTCGTGAGGGACGTTCGCCGGGATGACCAGCACCTCGCCGGCGCGTACCTCGTGGATCTCCGAAAGGTCGTCGCCCAGGCGAAGCCGGAGCGCGCCCTCCACGATGAACGACAGCTGCTCGGCAGGGTGCACGTGCCGTGGAACGATCGTGCCCTTCTTCAGCCAGATCTGGGCCAGCATGGCCTTTTCTCCATGGAGAAACCTCCGCTGCACGCCAGCCATGAGGTTCTCGCGCGGCGAATCCTCCCAGCGAACGCGTCGCCCCTTCGTGGTCACGTCATCCTCCCCGTAGTGATGCGGCGAGAATACCGGCCGGAACGACGACGGGCTTCTCGCCGCCAAGCTCCCGACCCAGGAAGCCAAGGACGTGCTGGGCCCACTCGTCGGGATGCGTGGCGTACGCCATGACGTGCTCGCAGCCGGGGACGACCCAGAGCTCCGTGCGCGGATTTGCGCTCGCGGCTTTCAGGTCCAGACCGTGGTGCAACGGCACGGTCGTGTCGTCGGTGCACTGGATGAAGAGGAACGGCCGCTCGGGGTGGGCGGCGACCACCTTCGATGGCGTGACCTTCGAGAGGTCGAGACCCAGGAAAAGACGCGACATGAGGACGATGCCGGGGGTGAACCACGCCGGCAGGTTCGTGTATTTCGTCGCCGACTCGCTGACCACGGTGTTCCCATCGGCGAACGCCGAGTCTGTCACGACCGGGCCGATCGTGGGATCGGCCTGCACCGTCATGAGGACACTGCCGCCACCGAGCGACTCGCCGATCACGGCCACGCGCGCTCGCTCGATGTCGGCGCGCCTTGCCGCAAGGTCGATCGCCGCGAGGATGTCACGCGGCTCTTCGATACCCAGCGTGTATCTGGTTCCGCCGCTCTCGCCGTGACCGCGCAGGTCGAAGAGCAGCACTGAGTAGCCATGGACAAGCAGAAGTCTGGCGATGGCCGCCGGCATGAAGTCCGAATTCACGCGATTTCGTCCGCGGCCGTGCACGATCACTGCGGCGCGATCCGCGCGAGGAACCGCGAACCACCATCCCTTGAGCACGATCCCGTCGCGGCTCTTGAAGGTCACGTCCTCGTGTGTCGCCGCGATGGAGCTGGCCGGTGGATCGAGCGGAAGGCGCTCCACCTGGGTCACCGTTTCCGCGACACGGAAGGAGATCCCGAAGTACGCGATCAGCGCTGCCGCGATGACTCCGACGACGAAAAACGGCCACAGCCTGCGCGCTTGTCGCAACACGCGACGAATGTATTCCGGCGGAGTAACACGCGACTCGGTCTGGCGTTGGAATGTGCGACCCATCCAGTCCAATCCATCCGACCCCCCTGCGTCGAGCGGCCCGCCCCACCAGGCGGGCCGCTCCTTTTTCAGGCGCTACCCCGCTGAGACCACCCGCCCTAATTGCCGCTCAGCGCGTCTCGTTAGGCCGTGTGAGAGCTCACTTAAATCGCTTCCCCTCCAACGCCGCCGGTCTCTCCACCGGCGGCGTTCTCTGTTTACGGGATACGGCGTCGTGGAGTAGGAGCGTTCGTCGAGCCCGCTCGATGATCGGTGGATCCAGCAGCTTGCCATCGAGTGCGACGGCGCCGAGGCCCTTCAGTCGTGCCCCTTCAAACGCATCGATGACGCGTCGTGCATGAGAAACCTCCTCGGCGCTTGGGCTAAACATGTCATTGATCCGATCGATCTGTCCCGGATGGATCAGCGACTTTCCGCTGAACCCGAGCCGTCGCGCCTGCAGCGCGTCGCGGCGGAGGCCCTCCTGGTCGGCGACATCCGGCCAGATCCCGTCGATCGCCTGCCGACGCGCCGCGATCGCCGCGACGACCACCGCGGAGCGCGCGTATAGGAGCTCGCTCGCCTCGCCCTCGCGTGCGATCGGCAGCGAGAGGTCGCGCGCGAAGTCTTCGGCGCCGAAGAGCAGCGCGACCACGCGATCCGAGCACGTCGCGATCGCGTGCGCCTCGAGCAGAGCTCGCGCCGATTCGATCGAGGGAATGATGCGGATCGAGCCCCGCGCGATCCCCGCGCCGCCCTCGCGTTCGTCGAGCTCTCTAGCGAGCCTTACCACCTCATCGGCCTGGTCGATCTTCGGTGCAACGATGCCCTCGAGACCGGGGCGCACGGCGGCGGCGAGATCCGCATCGCACGCGTGGACGTCGCTGTTGAGTCGGACATACCGCGCCGGACTCGTACCCGCCGAAGGCAGCGCGAGCACGGCCGCGATCGCCGCTCGCGCGTGATCCTTCTCCTCAGGCGGGACGCCGTCCTCGAGGTCGAGGATGGCGACGTCCAGAGCGCTCGGCGCAAACTCGCCCCGCCCAAGCGCGCGCTCCACCATTCGCGGGCGATGCGCGGGCACGAACATGAGCGAGCGCAGCAGCTGCATCAGTACGAGCGGGGCATGCCGAGCACGTTCTGGCCGAGGTACGCGAGCACGAGGTTGTTGCTGACTGGGGCCACAAGCAGCAGCCGCGTTTCCCGAAATTTGCGCTCGACGTCGTACTCGGACGCGAAGCCGTAGCCGCCGTGCGTGTCGAGGGCCGCGTTCGCGGCGTCCCACGACGCCTGCGACGCGAGCAGCTTCGCTATGTTCGCTTCGGGTCCGCAGAGCTTATCGCTGTCATACAGCCATGCGGCCTTGTCCCGCACGAGGGCGGCGGCCTCGATCCGTGCGTGCGCCTGCGCGATCGGAAACTGGACACCCTGATTCGTCCCGATCGGCCGGCCGAACACCACGCGGCTGGTGGCGTAGCGCGATGCTCGGTCGACGAACCATCGGCCGTCGCCGATCGCCTCCGACGCGATGAGGATCCGCTCGACGTTCCAGCTGTCGATGATCTGCCGGAAACCCTGTCCCTCCTCGCCGACGAGATCCCGGACCGGGATCTCGAGGTCCTGGATGAAGAGCTCGGTCGTGTGGTGGTTGAGCATCGTCCGGATCGGCCGAATGGTGATGCGTCCATCGGCGAGGGCTCGTTTCAGACGGACGATGAACACCGAGAGACCCTGCGTCTTGTCCTGGAGCTCCTCATATGGCGTCGTGCGCGCCAGAAGCAGGAGGAGGTCGGAATGCTCCGCCCGCGAGATGAAGACCTTCTTGCCGTTGATGATGTAGCGACCGCCCTTCTGCACCGCGGTGGTCCGCAGTCGCGTCGTCTCTGATCCCGCTTCGGGCTCCGTGATCCCGAACGCCTGCAATCGCGTTTGACCCTTCGCGAGCGCCGGAAGGTACTTGCGCTTCTGCTCTTCGCTGCCGTGCTTGAGAAGCGTGCCCATCGTGTACATCTGCGCGTGCGCACTCGCCGCGTTGCCGCCGGAGCGGTTGATCTCTTCGAGGATGACCGCCGCGTCCGCGACTTTGAGCCCCGACCCGCCGTACTCGGTCGGGATGAGCGCCGCGAGCCACCCTGCTCTCGTGAGCGCATCGACGAACTTCTCTGGGTACTCGCTCTTGCGATCGACCTCACGCCAGTAGACGTCCCCGAAATCGGCGCAGAGCTTCCGCACGGCGGCGCGGATGTTCTCGCGATCAGGTTCGTTCGAGAAGTCCATCTCAGTCCCGCGGCGACGGGGGCTCGCGGCGGGCTGCGGCGGCGCGCGTCGGAACCATGAAGCTGCGCGTCATCACGAGAACGACAGTCCCGTCCGGCTTGAATCCGCGCTGCCGGACCTTGACGATCCCCCACCCGCTCCGCGATCGCGACTCGCGGGTGTCGAGCACCTCGCTGTCTGCGTAGAGCGTGTCGCCCTCGAACAGCGGATTCGGAAGCTTGACCTCGTCCCATCCGAGCGCGAACCCGTTCTGGCTGGTGTGCGGGACCATCAGCCCGGTCACGACCCCGATGGTGAACACGCTGTTCACGAGTGGACGCTTGAACTCGGTCTGCGACGCGTAGTGGGCGTCGATGTGGATGGGGTTCTGGTTGTTGGTGAGCAGCGAGAACCAGATGTTGTCGGCTTGCGTGATGGTGCGGCCGGATGAGGAGCGCGACACGTCACCGACCTTGAAGTCTTCGAGAAACGGACCGTCGCTCACGCGCGGATGCTAGCGGCCCTTGCTAGGCCATCACCATGCTCGACCGCCGCGTCCGATTCGGACACGGAGCCCACGATAAGAGCGACACTCCGGACACCAGCGTGGATCTCGGCGTGGCAATTCGCGCAAAGCATGACGCAGCTTTCAAGCTCCTTTCGGATCTTCTCCCATGGTCGATAGATGCCGTCTACGGAGATCGCGAATTCCTTTTTGCTCGGGTCGGGGTGCTGGAACTCCATTGCGGCGGGCGCGAACTCACGGCCGCACGCCCCGCACTTACCGCCAAACGATGCGATCGCTCGAAGCTTCATCTCGCGGCGCAGCTCCACTATCCGATGCTGTGATGCGACAGCCTCACGGGCGTGGCGGATTCGATGGCAGTTCGTGCAAACGAGGTCGCACTTAGCCGCTTCCTCGATCAGGCGAGCCAGACTTCCGCTGAACTTTCCGAGGCCAAACTCCTTCGTCGATGGGTCTCGATGATGGAACTGCAGAGCCTCAGGGCAGATGGCGTAACCACAATCGACGCAGCGTCCGCCGTGCGCGGCGACCAGATCGCGCTTTCGTTTCCGACGCCTCTTCCGCAATGCTCGCCGGAACTGCTCGCGACGCCGATCGCGCCGGGCTTTCGCGCCCGCGTCTGTGGTCCTGACCCCGAGCGGCACCTTCGAGGTGTTGTGCTCACCGAAAGGCGAGCACTCTAGGCAGAAGCTTCGCCGATAAAGTGACCGCATCTTGCCGTCGATAACCATTTTCGCCGGGAACGGACGGCCGCAGGCGACGCAGATGAGCGTCTTCGCTGCGCGCGGGACTGGCTTGCGGGGTCCTTTGAGCGGCTTATACGGGCGGCAGTCCAGACAGTGTTTCCGACCGCGGAAGTTGCATCGCCGCCCGTCGATTCGCAGCTCAACCGGAAACTCACCCCCGCAAATCGCGCACACCAGCATCGGGACCGATAGAACATAGGTTCTAACATCGTGTCAATAGGACCCAGGCACTCAAGGACTGAGTGCTCTGGATCGGCTCCGGCGGGAGGACTCGAACCTCCGACCAAGCGGTTACGTAGAACCCCGAGGTTTCCCTCGGGCACGGACTATCTCTTCGCCGTGGCCCCTTCGGGCTTTAGGCGCCGGGCGCATTAGTCTCTGAACCTTCCCGAGGCGTTCCCTCGGGCTTGGCTGCGGATTGCCATGGCGCTTGCGCGCTTTAGGTTTCCCGACAGTTCACCCAGTTACACCCCTGAGTTTCCCCAAGGGGCTGCCCTTGACCATGAGCCGCCTGCTCTACCGCTGAGCTACGCCGGATCGTCGTCGCGGATTCTACGGTATTGGCCCGATCACCCGATGAGCGTTCGACGCAATTCGCCGCGATCCATGAGGTCGATCGAACGCGTGCCTGGCCCTTCATGAACAACATCAGTCCCGAGGTCGCGCGCTTCATCGCCACGATTCCCGTCCTCGCGTCCGAGCCCGCGTTCCAGCACACCACGCGGATCTCCCTCGCGAACGACATCACCAGGTTCAGCCCGCGCTTCGTCCCGTTCATGGCGCTCGGCGCGGGCCTCGCGTTCGGCCTCTTGCGCCGCTTCGACCCGCGTCCACTTCTTGTTCTGGGTCTCGGGCTCCTTCTGACTCGGACGACCGACTTCGTGCCGCTCATCGTCCCGGCCGCGGTCGTCGCTCTTCGCGGTACGGCCGCGATAGGCTGGCGCTGGTGGGCGCTTACCGGCCTCTGTTTCGGCATCGCGACGGCGATCATCTGGGACCGGCCGTTCACTCTCGGCGGTGCGCTCCTCGCCGCACCGCTTATGGCGGTCGGCGCTTCAGTCGCAAATCGGATCTGGCGTGTCGTTGAGCGCCCGACGCGACGCCGCGGCCTCACCTTCGTCGCGCTCGCGGGCGTCGCGGCGCCCGCGTTCACCGGCGCGATCGACCTCGTCCTCCGCGCCCGCACTCCCTAGGCTCGATCAGCGAACGTTCCTCCGCGGCGTCGTGGAGATAGTGCAGGCCGGCACCGCACCGGGCCATCTACCGTTTCACGCCACCGCCTGGTCGTACATGGCACAGCTCTGGTCGGGCAACAAGCAGCTCCATTACGAAGCGTGGATCCGTGAACGGCTCGGAGTGATCGAGGTCGGATTGCACTTCGAAGCCGATGCCCTGACGAACGCTCGTCTCCTCGCTGCCTTCCGCGCGCGCGAGCGCGCGATCCGGCGGGCCCTCGGTGCCGAAGTGCGGATCGAGGCTTGGGACAAAGGCTGGGCCCGCGTCTGGGAGCCCGTCGCCCTCGCGACGCTCGACCGGACCTTCCTGGAGCGCGTCGGGCAACGCATTGCGGCATACGCACGGGCGCTCGAACCCATCCTGCGCGCGGAGCTCCCTGCCGACGCCGCTTGGACCGAACCGAGACCGAAACGCTAGGAGTCCCCCGCTATGCTCCCCGCGAAAGTGTGTCCGGCGGCAACGCCGCCAAGGAAGGGAGTCCCATTTTGTCGGTTCAAGCGGCATCAAGCGCGCTCGCGCCCGCCGCGATCGGCGCGCGTGTCATCGCTTTCATCATCGACGCGATCGTCCTCGGACTCATTCAGGTCATCCTCGCGTCGATCGTGGGCGACACCACGATCGTTGGCGGTCTCACGCGGGCGATCATCTACGCGGTGATCGGTTTCGTGTACTTCGGCTACTCCTGGACGGCATGGCGCGCCTCACCCGGACAGCGGATCCTCGGGCTTTCCACGGTGAACGCGGCGGACGGCAGCACGCTCAACTGGAATCAGGCGACGATGCGGTGGGCGTATCTGTTCGGCCCCTCCGTCCTCAACTCGCTGTTTGGCACGCAGGTCGGCGGGGGCCTCGGCGCGATCGTCAGTCTGATCGTTTTTCTGTATTACATCTACCTGCTCTACACCGCCGCGACCGATCCACGCAAACAGGGTTTCCACGACAAGCAGGCCGGAACACTGGTCGCGAGCAAGTCAAGCTAACCCCTCTTCATCGACGCAGGGAAGAGGGGCGGGCATCGAGCCCGCCCCTCTCTTATTGCGCGCGCCGCTAGTTGCCGTGCAGCGCGGCGACGAGATCGGGAACGAGATGCGCGGCGTTGGGTGTACCCAAGCCGGTGACCGGGTCCCACCCCTTGGTCGCGGGATAGCCCGGAATGCTCGGGTCACCCTGATTGGTGTTGTTAGTGGCGATGTCGAAGAAGTCGGCGGCGTAGCGAGTCGCGTTTGCGCCGATCTTGTAGAGAGCTGCGTTGATCGGACCGAGCGACCCGCCGTTGATCTGACCCGCGATGGCCACCAGCCCTGCCCACTGCGGGGACGAGAGCGATGTGCCACCGATGTCGTACCAGCCCGTGTTGTTCACGTTGCTGCCGTTGCCGTCCGGCGGGAGCGAGAGATACACGAGCGCGCCGGTCCCGGCGCTCGCCTGGAACGCGACGTCCGGTACGCCGCGCATCGCTCCGATCGCGGTGCTCCCCGCGGGGAGCGTGTTCTGCCAGCTCTGCTTAGCGAACATGTGACTGAATCCACCGCCTGAGAACGTCCAGGCGACTTCGGCGTTCACGCCTCCGGGGTTATACGTGTTGCTGCCGCACTTCGCGCCGATGCCCGGCTTCATGTAGTTCGTCCGCGGCTGGTTCGTCGTCGCGAATGGATCGGTGCACAGGTACGTGCCGCCGACGCCGGTCACGAGCGGGTCCGACCCCGGCCACGAGACCGTCGGGAACGGGATGAGGTTGCCGCCCTTCGCGGTGGGCTGCTTTGTGCCGTTAGCGGTGCCGCCGTCGCCCGATGAGGCCAGCACGGTGACGCCATTCGCGGCGGCGTTCTTGAACGCGAAACGGAGATTCTCGAGCGACTGGGAGCTGCTGAACGCGTCCTCGGCCGAGCCGAAGCTCTGCGAGATGACGTCGGCCAGATGGTTCGTGACGACGTAGTCCTCGGCCTTCATCATCTGCGGGAACCCCTGAACGCCGAGCGTCTCGGCGTTGTTCGAGTGGACGAGCAGGATGTTGGCGCCGGGCGCGATGGCGTGAGCGGTCTCGACGTCGAGTGCGACCTCGAGCGCCCACGCGCTCTTGTTCTCGAGCCCGGTCCCGCTGCCCGGCTGAGGATTGGTCGCCGGCGACCCGTTGATAGCGAGTTCACTGAACCTGGGCATCCCTGTCGTGCAGGTGATCCCCTCCTCGCCGCACATCGGCGCGAGGCCGAACGCCTGGTTGAACACGTGGAGGTCGTGCGCCATGGTGTCGCTGCCGTACGAGTCGACGACGGCGATGGTCCGACCCCGACCGTTCAGGCCCTGCGCGTAGAGAGGTCCGATGTTGTAGGCGGACTGGATCGCCTGTGGCGTGAAGCACGTGCGCCCGACCGCCTCGCAGTCGGCCTCCGTCGGAGGCGTCGTGCCAGTCTTGATGAACTGGAAGTCGGTGACCGACGGCAGCGGCACTGCCTCGGCCCGCGCCGCGCTGCCTGAATCGCTAGACGTCCGAGCTTGGCTTGCCGGTCCGGCAAAGACGATCGTCGCAAGCAATAACGCGATCACGGTGAAAGAAACGGCGGACTGTTTCATGCTCCCCCTCCTGCATTACGCGCGGTAAATCCGCGGAACCGTAGCACGGCGCGTCTAGCGAGCGGTCGCTGGTATTCCTGCGAACGATCGCCGGTAGAACTCGAGGGTGCGGTGCCACGACATGCACGCCTGCTCGTAGCCGGGCGTCTTGGAATCTTCGAGCGACGCCTTGAGAAAACCGTGACCGAGGCCCGGATAGATATGGAACTCATGCTCTACCCCGGCGCCTTCGAGCGCGCCCCGCAATTTTTCGACGTTGTCGATCCCCGCGCCCGTATCCTGATCGCCCCAGTGGCCGAGGATCGGGCCGTGCATCTTCGTAGCGACCTCGATCGGTGAGGCATCGGTGCGCGCATCCGCGGGAAATCCGTAGTACGAGACGGTCGCGGCGAGGTCGTCGCGCCGCGCCGCGAGCAGCAGCGCCTGCGTCCCGCCCATGCAGAACCCGATCGTGCCGACCGCGCCGTTCGCTTCGGGTTGCGCGCGGAGCCATTCGATGGCGGCGGACATATCGCGGCCCCAGCGTTTGAAATCGAGGCGCTTGGATCGCGCCACCGCCGCCTCTCGCGTCGGCTCAGGCAATGAACCCTCGCGGAAGAAGTACTCCGGCGTCGCGGCAACGAAGCCCGCCTGTGCGAGGCGCCGCGCGAGCTGGTCGTAGAACGGACTTCTTCCGAAGACGTCGTTGATGATCAGGATCCCCGGCGCTGGTCTGCGCTCGGGCAACGCGAGCAGCCCGGGCATAGCACCGCCCTCCACCGGAATGGTCGCGTCCTTGACGCGAACGTCGGGGATCGGTGCGCCGACCGGTACCTCGGGGTGACACACGGCGAACCTCCTAGGTGGCGTCGCGACGATAGCGCGCGATGACGGCCGGCCGCGTTCGACGGACTCCGAGCCGCTTCGCCCACGCCGACCGGCTATCGCGGACGACCTCGCTCGAAGCCCATCGCGCATCGACGAGACGAAGGCCGTATTGAACGTAGTTCGCGCATCGCGAGGTGATGACGGATGGAGTCACCTCGCCGAATCCGTCGCGCACCGCAGATGACACGAGCAGGCGAAGCTCCGCTCCGTTTTTCATCAGCCCGGCGACCGATCCAACGACGGCGCTCGCTCCGTCGAGAAGTCCGCGCAGAAGCGACCCCCACGGAAAGTGAACCGTGACCTCGTCCGCGAGGCATGCCAGCTCCGGCGGTAGGCGCTCGGCGCCTTCAACGAGGAACGCCGCGTTCGCGAGGTGCGCCCGCTTCGCGCTCCAGGCTCCCCTCGCAAGCGCGTCGGGGCTCGCGTCGATCGCGATCGCGAACGTCCTCGGCTCGGTCCGCGCGCGGTGCAGAACATAGCCGCCGTCGCCCGCGCCCACGTCGATCAGAACGTGGGGGAATGCGCCGGCTAATGCGGCGATCTAACCGACGTCGACCTCGACGAGCCGCTTACCGATAACGCTACGCATTGATCGATCCTAAGGGCTGGACCGGCGTCATTCGGCGCGCACGATCGCGACGAGGCGCGTGAACACCAGGGCCGACCCGAGGAGCATCAGGATCGTCCCGACGAGTCCCGCGCCGAGCGCGTCGGTACGCGGAAAACGGCTGCGCCGTGCGAGGCCGAGTGCAGCGACACCAAACAGGGCGCCCACGGCCACCACGAGCACCAGGAACACGTCGTACGCGAGCAGCTGTCGCTTGCTGAAGAAGGGCGGATAGGGGCTCGACTCGTACGCGTTAGCGCCCTCGACGAGGATCGCTACCACGGCGGAGCCGACCCCAACGATCACACCCGCAATCCCTGCGGTCCATCCCCAGATTCGATCGCGCCGGCGGCTCACGCCCTGCGTCGTCGCGATGGGCGTCTCGATCACCCGGGTCTCCGTGCTGCATCCACGGCCTCGAGCGCGTTGCCGACGAGGCGTTGCGCCCCGCCGACCGCGCGAGGGACGTCGAAGCGCCGATCGAAGTTTCCGAGGTTCTCCGCAGCCTCGAGGGCTTCCTCGAGGGCGGACTCGGCGAGGCGGAGCGCCGACGCGAGTCGTTCGAGCTCGCCCGAGTCGACTTCCTTCATCAGGGGCATCATCGCACCTGCATGCCGAAAAGCCGCGACCGTTCGAGGGCGCTCGAGCCCATCCGTCGGGTATCGCAGATTCGTCAGTACTCGCCCGAGCCGGTGCCAGACGACGTCGTCGACCAGCTGCTGGAGCTCGCGCGCTGGACGGGAAGCGCGAAGAACGGCCAGCCGTGGCGGTTCATCGTCGTGCGCGACAAGGATCGCCTGCAGAAGCTCGGAGCTTTGCGCCCACCGATCGGCTGGCTCGCCGGCGCGCCCATTGGGATCGCGATCGTTCTCCAGGGCGCTGAAGGGATGTTCGGGGCGTACGACGAAGGTCGCCTCACCGAGCGTCTGCTGACCGGCGCGACGATGCTCGGGTACGGCGGCGGCACCGCCTGGTTCGGCGGCCCGGAGCAGGATGCCGAGGCGAAGCGGATCCTCGGGATCCCGAGCGATCTGACGGCGCGGCAGATTGTGATGATCGGCCGGCCAAAGTCGATCAAGGATCCGCGCCCCACTGGACCGATGCGCGGGCGCAAGCCGATCTCAGAGCTCGTCAGCTACGACCGCTGGGGCTCGTCGAAACAGAAATAAGAACGGCGATCGCGATGACGCCGAGGTTGACGGGCGCTATACCGTCGTCGGCGACCGGTTGATCGGACGATCCGCGCGATCAAACCGGAGCGCATATGGGGGAAGGCCGTGAAGAGACTCCAGGTCATTGTCACGCTTGCAACGATCCTCGTCCTCGCTTCTACGTCGCCCGGAGCTGCCGCCTCCGACGATGGCGACTCGAAGTTCGGTCCATGGTCTGCAGCTACCAATCTCGGCGCGACGATCAATTCCGCGGCTGGCGAGTTCGGACCGGCGCTCTCGCCGGATGGGAACAGCCTCTACTTCGGCTCGAACCGAGCCGGAGGGTCCGGCCTCGCTGACCTCTGGGTCGCGAAGCGGGCGGACAAGAACGCGCCATGGCAGACACCCGTGAACCTGGGGCCGACAGTGAATAGCACTGCGATGGACAATGTGCCGAACTTCTCTCGCGACGGGCACTGGATGTTCTTCAATAGCAATCGAACCGGAGGGGTCGGCGGGAACGACATCTGGATGTCTTTCCGCGCGAATCCGAACGATGACTTCGCGTGGCAGGCGCCGACAAACTTGGGTACGCCAATCAACTCCGCTTCTTTCGATGCGGGACCGGCGCTGGTCGAACATGGCAACCAGGAGATCCTTTACTTCAACAGCGATCGCGGAGGCTCGCAGGACTTCTACGCGAGCGTGCGCCAGAAGGACGGCACTTTCGGAACGCCAATGCTCGTCGCCGAATTGAACAGCGCCAGCGCCGAGCAACGTATCACCATACGAAAGGATGCTCGCGAGGCGTTCTTCTTCTCCGATCGCCCCGGCTCTGCGGTCACTGATCTGTGGACCTCGAGCCGTGAGGACCGCGATGCCGTGTGGGGCAGGCCAACACTGCTGTCGATCAACTCAGCAGGGACGGATGCGCAACCGACACTCTCGCGCGACGGACGAACGCTCGTCTTCGCCTCGGATCGTCCAGGCGCGCTCGGCTTCGACCTATACATATCAACGCGAACAAAGGGCGGCGACTGACAAAAGGAGGGGCGCCTCAACGGCGCCCCTCTTTCCATTCCGCAGAGTTCGCTACTCCAGGTAGTCCTTGAGCTTGCGGCTCCGCGAGGGGTGGCGCAGCTTGCGAAGCGCCTTCGCCTCGATCTGACGGATGCGCTCTCGCGTGACGTTGAACTCGCGGCCCACCTCTTCGAGCGTCCGGGTGCGCCCGTCTTCGAGACCGAATCGCAGCTGCAGCACGCGGCGCTCACGGCCAGTGAGTCCTTCGAGGACCGACTCGACCTGCTCCTTGAGGAGCTTGTGTGACGCGGCGTCGCTCGGCGCGAGGGCCTGGTTGTCGGGGATGAAGTCCCCGAGGTGCGAATCCTCTTCCTCGCCGATCGGCGTCTCGAGCGAGACCGGCTCCTGCGAGACCTTGACGATCTCGCGGACCTTGTCGGCGGTGATGAGCATCCGCTCGGCGATCTCCTCGGCGGTCGGCTCGCGGCCGAGCTCCTGAAGGAGTCCACGCGAGACGCGGATGAGCTTGTTGATCGTCTCGACCATGTGGACCGGGATGCGGATCGTCCGCGCCTGGTCCGCGATCGCACGGGTGATCGCCTGGCGGATCCACCACGTCGCGTATGTCGAGAACTTGTAGCCCTTGCGGTAGTCGAACTTCTCGACCGCGCGGATGAGGCCGATGTTCCCCTCCTGGATCAGGTCGAGGAAGCTCATGCCGCGGCCGATGTACTTCTTCGCGATCGATACGACGAGGCGAAGGTTCGCCTCGGTCAGGTTGTGTCGTGCATCGTCGCCCTTCTGGATGAGCTCGTCGGCAAGACGGCGCAGCGCGCGCTGCTCGTCAGAGTCGAGCTGCGCGAGCTTGTCGAGGTGCTTGACGAGGATGTCGCGCAGCTCCGCGCCGAGCATGACGAGCTCGCCGAGACGCTCAGCGCCTTCAGCCGGCCCGTGGATCTTCGCGTACTGCGGCAGTATCCGGAACGCGAGGCGCTCGGGATCGCGGCGCGCAGCGTCGATGAGGGCGACGGTCTCGTCGATGAGGACCTTCGCCTCGTAGCTGATCTCTTTGCTGTTCGCCTCGCCCTGCAGCGGGTCGCGCAGCTTGAGGAGCCGGTTCGCGACGCGCTTCAGCTCCTTGCCGCCTTCTTCGTCGCCGAGCGTGAAGCGGAGCGACTTGTTCGTGAAGCGAGTGGCCTCGTCCACGAATTCCTTCGGGCGGCCGAGGGCCATGCGCTTCTTCACCTCGACCCCGAGCTCGTAGAGGTGGATCACCGACAGCGCCGGCGAGACGAGCGCCTGCTCGCCAAGCTCGATCGACTTGGCTAGGTTGACCTCTTCCTCCGCGGTGAGCAGGGGGACCTTACCAATCTCCTTGAGGTACATGCGGACCGGGTCGTCGACGCTGATGAGGTCGCTCGCCAGGACCGATGCGATCGAGTCCTCGCGCTGCAGCTCCTCGGTCTCTTCCTCTTCCTCTTTGACCTGGGCCCACGTGGGCGAGCGCTCGGCCTCGAGGATCTCGACGTTGTTGTCGTCGAGGGTCGTGAGCAGCTCCTCGACCTCGCCGGGCTCGGCGTCCGGGATCGCCCGAACGATGTCCTCCTGCGTGACGTAGCCCTGCTGGCGCCCGCGCGCGATGAGACGCTCGGCCGCCTCGCGGTGCTCCGGGTGGATCCCGCGCTCAGGCGCCGGCGCCGTGGCCGTCGTGGCTTCCTTTTCCTTAGTCGTGCTTTTCATTCATCCCTCTCGTCGGCGTCAGCCGCGTGTAAAACCGTGTGTCGCTCCCGGCGGTGCATGAGCTCCGCGAGCTCGTTCGCCAGCTGAGCGACCTCTCCGTCCACCGCACCTACGTCACCGCCATTCGCCCGCGCAAGCTGACCCTGCGCGTTCTTCATGCGGCGCCGCACGTTTCGTTCCCGAAGTCCGAGCGCAGCGATTTCGACCGCCTGTGCGACGTCCTCTTCCCCTTCGAGCTCAGGCGCTGATGCGCCAAGGGCCGCGGCTTTGGCGGCAAGGTGAGCCGGCAGGTCAGAAGTCGGATGCTTCCCCGCCTTGAGCCTTTCGAGAATCGCTCGGTGGTCGGGGTCGTCGAGGTCGCCGGGGTCAAGTTCGGTTCGCGCTGCCTCTTCTGGAAATCGGATCAATAGTGCCATTAGGTAACGCTCGGCGGGGGCCGTTTGTTTCGCAGGAGTCTCATTGACCGCCGCCGAGGGCCGCTGCGCCGCCGGGGGCAGAGTCGCCGCCTGAAGGCGAAGGGTCTCCTGATCGATCCCGGTCAATGACGAGAGGGTCCCGAGGTAGAGCTCCCGCGTGAGCTGATCCGGCTCGCCGCCGACAAGCGGCAGCGCCTCGGCCAGGAACCGCCGTCTTCCCTCCGGCCTTTCCAGATCGCTGCGCTGGGAGATCCGGTCGAGCACGAACTCGAGCACCGGTTTCGCCTCCGACAGCAAGGCCCGAAGCCGCTCGGGATCGCGGCGCGCAAGGACGTCTGGGTCAGTGTCCGGTGGCAGGACGGTGACGTAGACGGAAAGGCCCGTGGTCGCAGTGACCGCCCCGCGGCCGGCCCTGCGAACGGCACGCTGGACCTGCTGGGCGAGGTCGATCCCTCTTCGCTCTGCGGAGTTCTGCCCCGCGGCGTCGCCGTCGAACGCGACGATCGCCCGCTCGATCCGCATCGCGTCCAGCACGTGGTACTGGTCCTCCGTGAGCGCGGTTCCCATCGAGGCCACCGAGTTCTCGAAACCTGCCTGATGGAGGGCGATGGCATCGAAATACCCCTCGACGATCACGGCTGCGCGCTCCTTCCGGATCGCGGCCCGGGCGGTGTCGAGCGCGTACAGGGTGGCGCTCTTGTTAAAGAGGACCGTCCCTTGCGAGTTGACGTACTTGCCGCGCTGGTCGGCGCGCATGGCCCGGCCGCCGAAAGCGATGATCCGGCCCCGGCCGTCCTTTATCGGGACGATGAGGCGGTCCCGGAACCAATCGAAGGCTCCCCGATCGCTCCGGCCGACGAGGCCGGCGGCGACAGCCTCGTCGTCGGAGTACCCCTTCTTCCGGAGGTAGCCGACGAGTCCGTCCCAGCTGTCCGGGGCATAGCCAAGACCGAATTTCTCGACCGTTTCCGCTCGGATCCCGCGGTCAGTGATGTAACGGGCGACCTCTTTCCCGCGGTCGGTGCCCCGCAGGGCCTGGCGAAAGTAGAAGTGCGCCGTGTCGTTCGCCGCAAGGAGCCGCTTCTCGCGCTCCATCTCTGCCGGATCGCGCCGACTGGTCAGCTCGACGCCGGCCCGCTCGGCGAGCACCTTGAGAGCTTCGACAGGCTCGAGCCCGTCAAGCTCCTCGAGCCAGGTGAAGACGTCACCGTGACGCCCGCAGCCAAAACAGTGATAGGTCCGCCGATCGGGGTCGACGGTGAACGAGGGCGTCTTCTCGGAGTGGAAAGGGCAGAGACCTGAATACGCGCGGCCGACTTTCTTGAGGGTGACCCGCTCTCCGACGAGCTGAACGATGTCCACGCGCTCTTTGACGGTGTCGAAGTCCCCCGGCATCAAGCCAAGTATCGCGCCCGGCTTGAGAGCGCAGTTAAGCCTGGGGCTCCAGCAGCTCCTCGAGCGTGGTGGTATCGACAGGCTTGGTGACGTGCTGATCGAAGCCCGCTTCACGGGTGCGGCGGAGGTGCCGATCTTCCCCGTAACCGCTGAGGGCGACGAGCAGCGCGTCGCAAAGTCCAAGCTCGTCACGCATACGCTTCGCGACTTCGTACCCATCCATCTCCGGCATCGTGATGTCGAGAAGCACGACGTCCGGTCGATGAAGCCTGGCGCGGTCCAGGGCCCGCGGCCCATCGTGCGCGGTCACGACATCGTGCCCGCAGTCGCGGAGCAACTCGCCTAGGGCTTCGGCGGCATCGACATCGTCGTCGACGACGAGAATCCGCCGCCGCGGACCGCCCGCTCCCACCGATGTCACGGGGCGGATATTGCGAGACGCGTGCCACGCGACCGATCGCGTCGCCGTTACAAATGGCTCCAGCCGGACGGGATGAAGATCGAGGCGTACGTGTCGAGCGCATACCTGTCGGTCATCCCCGCGACGTAATCCGCGACGGCCCTCTTCCCACCGTCGCGCTGTGCGATCCGCTGGTGCTCCGGCGGCAGGAGCTCGGGGTGCGTCTCGAAATGCTGGAGGAGATCCCAGAGCACGCCCTGCGCTTTGCGGTCCTCGGTCTTTGCGGGGCCGGCGAGGTAGACGTTCTCGAACATGAACTTGCGGAGCGCGTTGGTCGCATCGAGGACCTCATCGCTCATCGTCACCCCAGGCTTGCCGTACGAGGTGACGATCACGTCGTAGATCATCGTGTCGAGGCGCTCCGCGCGATCGCGACCGAGCGAGGCGCGTATCTGGGACGGGATGTCCTCCTCGCGCACGATCTCGGCACGCATCGCGTCGTCGATGTC